>CALXRG010000003.1 GCA_944390825.1 uncultured Akkermansia sp. | reverse complement strand
TCATGTGCCGGTTGTCATCACGCAGCATCTGCACCTTATCCTCCTCGGAAAAGGGCAATTCCGCCTGTCTGAAAATCGCTGCGCTCACGCGCGCGATTATACACCAAAACCCTTGATTTTTCAAGCAAATTATGCCTCATACCACGCTTTTTTCATGCATTGTTTCAGCTCGATTCCGTCCAGCAGAAGACTCAGTGCGGATGGGGTGATTTGCATCCATTTTTCCTCACTGATGGAGGCCGGTTGAGGCCAGGTGAAGGTTCCTTTTTCCAGCCGTTTGCAAAAGAGGCACAGCCCGGTGCCGTCGAACCAGACGGCCTTGAGCAGGCTGTGCCCTTTGTTAATGAAAAAGTAGAAAGCACCCCGGGGCATGGGCTGCTGCATGAGCTGAGCAATGACTCCCTGAAGGCGGAACATGCCGTAGCGCATGTCGATGGGTTCCTTGAGCAGGTAAGCGATGGTGTTTTGAGGTAATGTAAACATAGGCCTCTATTTTCGCACGCCTGCCTACAATGGTTTTGGTTGAGTGCTTACGGATGTGGTGACTCGGGCGCGCCCCATTGCGCCCTCGCCCCTTCGGGGCAAACGCTGCGCGTTTGTCCAAGCTCTCTCCGAACCCTCGGTCGCTTTGCCTTGCCGCCACCCCATTGGCGGCTCGCCCCTTCGGGGCAAATGCTGCGCGTTTGTCCAAGCTCTCTCCGAGCCCTCGGGGGCTTTGAATCGCGGTGCCCCATTCGGCGACCTTGCGGCCGCGGAGGTCGTACTTGTAGCAGGCGGTTCTGCCCTGGGCGTTGGTGATGACGGAGGGCTGGTCGGAGTCCTCGTCATAGACCGTGGTGGAGCTGTTACCGACGGCGTCGGTGCTGCTGATGCTGCGCCCGGCGAGGTCGGTGTGCGTGGTCGTGGTGTTGCCGCGGCCGTCCGTGGCGGTCAGCGTGATGCCCGTGGCGGTGTAGGCTCGGGTGAAGGAGCTGGTGATGCCGCTGTGGTCGGTCTGCGTGGTGACGAAGCCATCCACGACCCGGGCGGTGGCCGCGAGGGTGGAGGTGGGGATGGTTTCGGTGTGCAGGCGCGCCATGCTGTTATCGCTAGTATAGGCGATGCTTTGCGTGCTTGTCAAGCCGCTGTCTTTTGGTTTCGAGACATCGGGAGGACGACGGCGCGATTATCCCCTCCCCTGCTCGTGCGATGGTGAATACCCATGAGGCTACGAGCGAGAGGCGGCTCGTTTGGGTTCGCCGCGGCGTCTGCCAAGGTGCTACGTTGCCACCACCGGAGGCTGTTCACCAGATGAAACCTGGGAGGAGCAACGGTAAGCACTCAGGTCTCCCCACCAAAGCATCAACGAGTCGACAAGAAGCCGCCCTGGCTGGTCAGGCAACCGGGCGGCTTGAGTCTTTGTGGCGCTGGTTCTTGTGCGTTGGGCAAACACTCAGGGCCTCAGCCCTTGGAGGACTTGAACTTGGAAGAGGGCTTGAAGGACAGGGTGGAGGATGCAGCGATCTGCATCTCCGCGCCTGTTTGAGGATTGCGGCCAACGCGTGCCGGGCGCGTTTTCATCTCGAAGGTACCAAAGCCCACCAGCTGCACTTTTTCCTTAAGCACGGCTTCACTGATGGACGTCAGCACAGCATCCAAAGCTTCCTCCGCGCACTTCTTCGTAGTGCCCTTACCCAGTTTAGCCTGAATGCATTCGATCAGTTGCATCTTGTTCATAGGCCTTCATGGTAGCATAGTGACGGGTGATTTCAAGAAAAAATCGCGTATCGTTAGTTGTAATCGCGGATTTTTCAGTCATCAACCGCCGAACGGCAGCGATGCAGCTCCGGGCTCGAAGTGGCTCGTGAGGGAGTACGCTTACCAGCGGTAAGAGCTGATGGCTGCTTTCATCTCCCGAACGGCGGCTGTCAAACCGATGAAAACGGCACGGGCAATGATGGTATGGCCGATGTTGAGTTCGCTAAGGTAGGGTACGCGGTTGAGATCGGCGAGGTTCGGTATCTGAATGCCATGACCGGCGTGCACTTCGAGGCCAAGTTCGTGCCCGCGCGTGGCCGCCGCTATAAGGCGTTCGACTTCGGCGTTGCGCTCCGCGCCCAGTGTGTTTGCAAAGCGACCGGTATGCAGCTCGATCATCGGAGCGCCAATGGCCGCACTGGCCTCCACTTGGCATACATCCGGGTCAATGAACATGCTCACGCGGCTGCCGTTTGCCTGAAGGGCCGCAACCAGTTCCCGCAGGGAATCCCGGTGTCCTGCAACGTCCAGGCCGCCTTCTGTGGTGATTTCCTGGCGACGCTCCGGCACGAGGCAAACATAGTCAGGCTTGAGTTTGAGGGCAACGTCCAGCATGGCTTGGGTGGCTCCCATCTCGAGATTGAGAGGAAGAGGAATTTCCCGGCGCACAGCAAAGGCATCCGCATCTTGCATATGCCGTCGATCCTCACGGACGTGCAGCGTAATGGAATCCGCACCGCCTTCCAGGGCGGCTCGGGCCGCTTCCAGCACCCGTGGCTCCGCGTGCGGGGCGTCCGGCATCGTGGCGTAGCGCGCTTGACGCAATGTGGCTACGTGATCAATATTCACTCCGAGTAACATGGTACGCAAAAATCAAATTGAAGCAAGTCGCCTGAACAAAGGGACCGGATAAGCGGCACCTGTCAATAAAAAGCCCCCGGGAGCCAGGCGGGTACCCCAGGGGCCGTGAAGCTTCTCGTCCGCCGTCTCTCTTAGTGGAGGAAGTGGCGAACGCCGGTGAATACCATCGCGATGCCGGCTGCATTGGCGGCGTCGATGACCTCCTGGTCGCGAATCGAACCACCGGGCTGGATGCAAGCAGTCGCACCTGCGTCGATGGCGGTCTGGAGTCCATCGGCAAAGGGGAACAGGCCGTCAGAAGCAATGACGCTGCCCTTCAGGCTGAGGCCAGCCTCGCCTGCTTTCCAGACGGCGATCTTGGCAGAATCAACGCGGCTCATCTGTCCGGCGCCGATACCGAGTGTGCCGTCTTTGTCGGTGAAGACAATGGCATTGGAGTGTACCTGCTTGCACACGCGCCAGGCGAATCGCATCGCCTCGAGCTCGTCAGCTGTGGGCATGCGGTTGGTGACCACTTTATTCTCCAGGTCATCCAGGCCGAGGGCTTCGTCGTCACGCTTCATGGTCATGACGCCACCGGGAGCTGTGCGAATCATCGGCTCTTTGCAGGCGGCGCGCCAGGCATCCATGTCGATGCGCATGATGCGGCAGTTCTTCTTCTTCTGGAGGATGGCCCGGGCCTCGGGCTCATAGTCAGGAGCGATGATGACATCCGTAAAGATAGCACCGACGATGCGTGCAAGAGCCTCGGTCATGGGGCGATTCATCACAATCACGCCACCGAAGGGAGCCTGGGTGTCGGTCTGGTAGGCACGTTTCCAGGCCTCGACGAGGTCGGAATCATCCTGGCCGACGCCGCAGGGGTTGGTGTGCTTGAGAATCGCAACGGTCGGACGGCGGAAGTTCATGATGAGAGATGCCGCCGCATCGAGATCCAGGACGTTGGTGTAGGAGAGTTCCTTGCCCTGCAACTGGGTGAAAATCTTGTTGAATGACCCGTAAAGCACGCTGGGCTGGTGGGGGTTGTCGCCGTAGCGCAGGGTCTGACAGAAGGGCAGCGAGAGCGTGAGGTTATTCTTGATGCTGTCCTCTGCCCGGTGGCCCAGGTAGTTGGAGATAGCCGTATCGTAGGACGACGTGCGCATGAAGACCTTCACGGCCAGTTTTTCGCGGGTCTTGAGGGTCGTGTCGCCCTGGTGGTTTTCCATCTCCTCAAGCACGGTCATATAGTCTGCGGGGTCGCACACAACGGTTACGGAAGCGTAGTTTTTAGCGGCGGAGCGCAGCATGGAGGGACCTCCGATGTCGATTTTCTCGATTGCTTCGGCCAGAGTCACACCTTCCTTGGCGATGGTCTCCTCGAAGGGGTAGAGGTTGACGCAGACGAGGTCGATGGTGGGGATGTTGTTGTCTTTGGCCTGCTGCTGGTGCTCCGGCAGGTCACGGCGCTGCAGAAGGCCGCCGTGCACTTTCGGGTGCAGGGTTTTGACGCGGCCGTCGAAGAGCTCGGGCGCACCGGTGTAATCGGAAATCTCGGTCACGGGCAGACCCAGCTCCTTGAGGTACTTGCAGGTGCCGCCAGTGGAAATCAGCTGAACATTCTGGGCGACGAGGCCCCGAGCAAAAGTGTCGAGCCCGGTCTTATCCGATACGGACAGCAGGGCGCGTTCAATTTTCTTCGTTTCCATGAGTCAGAATAAGGTTAGCCGCGCACGCGGTACCAGAAGGTACACCCGAATGCGATAAAATGCAAGTCCAAAATCAAGCGGCTATGCCCCATCCAGCCCCATCCTGCCCCATCCTGCCCCATCCTGCCGCAGCTGCCGTCCGCTGCACCCCGGCCGGGGCCTATTTGGCACCACGCGCCCCGCTGCACGTTACGCGCTTTCCTTCGGCGGCTCCCGTCTCTTCCTCTGTCCCCCCATTCTGAATCATGCCATGAACGAACCTCCCCGCATGAGTTGCCTCTCATGCGGGGAGGAAGGGTGACCGCGCCTGCCCCCCCCCGAGAGGGCAGAGCCGGTGGGTCTGCCGAAACAGCACTGAGCCTAGGCCTTCGGGGCTGCTTCGGGAGATGCCGTCTGGGGATCCGGATCAATCCACGGGAAAAAGATCTGTCCGGTCTCGTTCCAATGCCGCAGCACCATGCCGCCATAGAACGCAATCCCCAGCATCACAACGACGTATATATACGTAAAGACCTGAAGCACCGGCGACGTCTTCTTGACCTGGTAGGTGACCACCCGGGAAGCGAGGCTGTCGGCATGAGCAGCGGGACTGACCTTGCGCCTTCTTCTGGGTGCGGCCGCGCCGGCAGGTGCGGCCTGAGCCGGGGCAGTCTGAGCCGGGCCGGCCTGAATCGAGGGAGCCGCCGCTGCGACCTCGGGATCAAACACGATGTTCGCTTCTCCGATCGTGTAGACATCCCCCCGTTTCAGAACGGCGTTTTCGATACGCTCGCCGTTGCAAAACACACCGTTGGTGGACTGGTGGTCGATGATGTAGTATTGCGTGCCGTCGAAGTAAAAACTGCAGTGCACGCCGGATATGCCGTTGACCTGAGGCAACGCGATCTGACATCCCTCGTCGCGCCCGACCAGAATCTCTGTACCGGGCAAATCTGGAAGCCTGTATTTCAGGGGATCCCCCTCTGCGGTAGATATGTAAATGAGAGCCATGCTTCTTTTATTATGCTGATTTTGGTCGGCATATCAAGTTCATAATTGCGATAAAGCATCGCAAATACCGCCATCCATGGCGCGGAACGCATGGCGGATTTCACTTTCACTGATGCAGAGCGGCGGCATAAACACGATCGTATCATGCGTACAGGGTCGTGTGAGCAGGCCGTAGGGACGCATCGCCACGCAGGCTTTTTCGCCGGCGCGCTCGTCCTGGGCGTATGGCGAGCCATCCGTGTGCGCGATGTCGATGCCCAGAATCATGCCGCACTGGCGCACGGCGGAGACGTAGGGGTTGTCACGTTTCAGCGCTGCGGCCAATTCACCGATCAGCTGCATCTTCGGCGGGAGTTTTTCCAGCACCCGTTCTTCCTCAAAGACATCGAGGCTGGCCATCGCTGCCGCGCACCCGATGGGATGAGCCGTGAAGCTGTGGCCATAGTAGAAGGATTTATTCTCGCTGTATCGGCCGATGAACTTGTTGAACACCGCTTCCGTCGTCAGGCAGGCAGCCAGCGGGGTGTAGCCGCTGGTCAGGCCTTTGGCGCAGCACAGGAAATCCGGAATCACCCCCTCGTGCATGCAGGCGAAAAGCTTACCGGTGCGGCCAAAGCCGGTCATCACCTCATCCAGAATCAGGTAAATACCCTGCTGCGTGCAAAAATCACGCAGTTCCCTGAGCATCCCCTGCGGCCAGGGAGTCATACGGTTCACCCCCTGGATGACCGGCTCAATCACCACGCCGGCTACGGTGCTCAGGAACTGAGGCGGCAGCGCCCGCAGTTCCTCCATGTTGCGTACATGGGTGACCTCCACCCCAAACCCGCGGAACTTGCTGAAAAACGTCCCTACACCGCCCAGAGAAGCCGCGCCCATCGTGTCGCCGTGGTAGCAGTTGCTGAACGCCACGAAATGCCGCCGCGCCTCCTCCCCGGGAGTTTGCACATGACTCTGAAACGCCATCTTGAGTGCCGACTCCAGCGCCGTTGAGCCATCATCGGAGAAAAACACCCGGGTCAGTGTGCCTTTGGGGAAATACGAGCAAAGGCGCGTCGCCAAATCACTCGCCAGTCCGTGCCCGAATCCCAGGTAGCTGCTGTGGCAAATCGTTGCTGCCTGCCGCTGGATAGCAGCCACAATGCGGGGATGGCAGTGGCCGTGGATGTTGACCCATATCGAGCTGTTGCCATCGATATAGCGGCGGCCCAGGGAGTCGGTCAGCCACACGCCCTGCCCTGACTGAATCATGAGGATCTCAGCCTCCGTACCCCACAGTGACTGGGGGGTAAAAGGGTGCCAGCAGTGCTCCAGATCCCTGCGGATCCAGATGTCAGTTTGTTGTTGTGCGTTCATAGTGAGATAATCGTGTCGGTACCTAATTCCGGCAGTGCTGTGCAGGGCTCTGGCGCAAAGGCGTCTCTGTCAGCGTGGTGGCATGGCTGACTGAGCCGGGCTCTTCCCGGGAACAGGAGAGGAACAGGAAGCGCAGCACAGTCTGCAAGGTGATGCATCCGGATCCGCAGCGCCTGCCATCAGCAGGCATCTCGGCCCGCACCAACCACCGCCCCCGCAGAGCAACCCGGTACCGGGAAGCAATCCGCCCGTGAGCGCAGTCTCCGGGGAGACACCCATGGAAGGACACCCTGGGGAGAACTGCGCTCGCTCGGGGGCTGCCAGCCGCCTCAGTCGTTTGTTCCCGTTCTCATGCGTTCTTGCTCGTCCTCAGCCTTCCTCCTCCTCGCCCTCTGAGACAATGCGCGTCGTAAAGCGCATCAACTCAGCCGTGAAGGTCAGCTGCACATCACCCGTGGGGCCATTGCGGTTTTTCGCCAGGATGAGTGTGGCGTCGTCACCCACCTCCTCGCGGTCTTCGTCCGTCTCAGCGTAATACTTCTTGCGGTAAAGCAAGCCGATCATATCGGCATCCTGCTCGATAGCACCGGACTCACGCAAATCACTCATCATGGGAGCGCCTTTATTCTTGCCTGTGCGGTTCTCGGGGCCGCGGTTCAGCTGGGCCAGTACGATAATCGGCAGGTTCAGCTCCTTGGCCAGGCTTTTGAGGCCACCGGAAATCTCAGCGATCTCGCGTTCGCGGCTGTTTTGGGCCTGCTTGGTATGCGAACGCATCAACTGCAAATAGTCAATCCCAATCGCCGCCAAATCCGGGTGTTCGCGCTGCACGCGCCGGGCCTTCGCTCTGAGCTCTGAAATCGAAATCGCCGCCGTATCATCAATGATCAACCGGCTCTTCTGCAACTCAACGATCGCATTGCTCAGCCGCTTCATATCCTCCTTGGTGATACTGCTTCGCCTGTCCTGCAACTTGGCTTTGCTCACTCCGCTGCGGGCATACAGCAAACGCTCCACCAGCTGCACGCTCGGCATTTCGCAGGAAAAACACAGCACAGGCTTCTGCAGGTCCAGAATCAAATGCTCAATGATGTTGAGCAAATAAGACGTCTTACCCATCGAGGGACGCGCCGCAATAACGAAAAGCTCTCCCCCCTTCAGCCCGTTAATCATCCGGTCCAGCTTCTCAAACCCCGTCGACATCCCCAAAATCTCACCGCCTGACGACATCATGCGCTCGAGATTATCCACCGCGCTCTGGATATCCGCCTTGAGGCTCCACTCCGCACCCTTTGCCGCACTCTGGCGGATGTGCAGCACCTCCTGCTCCGTCTGATCGAGCAGGGCCTCAATCTCCCCCTCCTGGCGGTAGGCAGAATCCGCCGCTTTGTTGGACGTCAGGATAATCGCACGTCGGATGTATTTCTCCTTCAGTATCTCGAAGTGCTGCTCGTAGAGAGCAGTTGTCGTCGCATACGAAAAAACATCCATCAAGCCCGCATGGCCGCCGACAGCCTCCAGCTGCCGGTGATCGAGCAGCTCCTGCGCCACCGACGTCGGGTCAATTCCCACCCCCTTATCATAACGGCTGCGGAACAGCTCCCAAAGAAGCCGATGGGCCGGCACATAAAAATAATCCCCGGTCATCCCATCCGAAATGCAGCGCGAAATCACATTAGCCGGGTCGATAGCCATCATCGCGAGCATACTCTTCTCCACCCCCGTAGCCTGAGGCATCAGCAGCGTCTCGGCCGCCTGATACTCAGCGCTTTTCAAATCTGCCTTCTCACTTTTTGCCTTACTCATCGGGATACTCCTGGAGCATCATCCTACCTTGACTTGGTGCATTTGGCAAGGCTTATTGTCCGCCCCGGGCGGGAAGACCACGTGTGACAAAGCCGCCGGTACAGCCACTCCCGGCCGGGTAATCTTAAACCCCGGATTCATTTTTTGCATTTTCAGCTTGACTTGCAAGTCCCCTCGTCTATACTGAGAGCGTTATTTACACCAGCATGAAAAAGCATCTCTTCCTTTGCACCCTGATCACCTGTGCCCTTGCGGGCGTCGCTCAGGCGGCTCCCACCATCGGTGAAAAAGACATCAGCGAGGACTCGCTTCGCAAAGTCGCCACCGAGCGCCAGCAGCGCAGTCTGGACGAATACGCAGCCGCCGTTAAGAGAGCCGAAAAACAGCGCCAGCGCTCCTTTGACAAAGTTGCAGAGGTTACGCGCCGCAACAACGATGGGCTCAAAGACACCATCAAGCGCGATCACCTCGACAGCATGCTTCCCCGCTGCGAGCGCGAACCGCGGCAGCCGCGTGAGCCAGGCAACTACTACGTCATCGACTAACACCGCCGCGCGCATTTTCGTGATACCCTCGGCACGCGAGATACCCGACCGCGACACCTGAGGCGCCCGCGACACCTGCGATACCCTATTCCGGCACACCGCCCACGGCAACGGGCGGTGTGCCTTTTTTGGTGAGGTGAGGGAGGGGAAAAGAACGGCCGCCGGGACAGTGCCCACACGCAAGCGGAGAAACGCGTCCGCCGGGCACATACCGCCACGCTCCAAGTCCGGGGTCGGGTGCAACGGCACATGCCCCCCCGTACGGCACCCCGAACAAAACCATGATCAATCCCCGTAACACCGCGGAAAAGCAGGCCCTCCCTCCCCCGGAAGTTCTCTCTGCGTACAGAACCGCGGACATTCCACCCCTCCCATATGCCGGGAAGCATCATTTCTGCACCGTCCCGTTCCTGCATTCTCCCTCTCAACCGAGCACTGGCAAGGTAAAACACCGGATTCACAAGCCGGGCAACCGGGGTCTGATGCAGGCTCATGACCGACGGGAAACCGCGCAGGCATTATTTGCAAAGGCGGGATTTTTGACTTTACAATGGCGGAGCGTTGAGGCATGCTTGGCGCCGCATATGACATTCTCAGATCTCGGCATTTGCCCGGAAATACTGGAGGCGATAGAGGTATTGGGCTTCGATACCCCCTCGCCGATCCAGCAGAGCGCGATTCCCCCTGCACTTGCCGGTGCAGACATCGTAGGCCTGTCTCACACAGGTTCCGGCAAAACTCTGGCATTCTCCATCCCGGCCCTCGAGCAGATTGACCCCGGAGTGGAAGGCGTGCAGGTACTCTGCCTGGCTCCGACCCGCGAGCTGGCGGTCCAGATATGCCGGGAAGTAGAGAAGCTGGCCCTTTTCCTTGAGGGGGTATCGGCAGCTCCGATTTACGGGGGAGCCTCCTTTGGCCCTCAGCTGGCAGCCCTGCGGCGGGGAGTGCAGTTCGTAGTAGGAACACCGGGGCGCATCATCGACCTGATGGAACAGGGCGAACTGCGTACGGAGAATATCTCCGTGCTCATTTTGGATGAAGCGGATGAGATGCTGGATATGGGGTTCCAGGAGGATATCGACCGCATCGTCTCCGCCCTGCCGGAGGACAGGCAGACTCTCTTCTTCTCCGCCACGATGTCAGCGCCCATCCGCGCACTCATCAACCGCATCGCCAGAGAGCCGCAGGAGATCAGTATCGAGCGGCCCGTCCTGACAGTCCCCACCTGCGAGCAGTCGGTGTATGAGGTGGTGTTTTCGTCGCGCATCGAGGTACTCAGCCGGCT
This sequence comes from uncultured Akkermansia sp., assembly GCA_944390825.1. GTDB lineage: Bacteria > Verrucomicrobiota > Verrucomicrobiia > Verrucomicrobiales > Akkermansiaceae > Akkermansia. Next base: position 161,099 of record CALXRG010000003.1, on the reverse strand, counting down.
GATTGAAATGGGGCGCATGAAGCGGGGGCTTGTGTTTGCGAACACGAAACGCGTCGTGGATGATGTGGTGGATGGGTTACTGGCACGGGGCTACGCCGTAGACCGCCTGCACGGCGACATGCCGCAGACGCTGCGCGAGCGCGTGATGGATTCATTCCGCAAGGGGAATCTGGGGGTGCTTGTCGCCACGGATATTGCTGCCCGGGGGCTGGACATCGACGATGTTGACATCGTCGTCAACTTTGAACTTCCCCGCGACCCGGAAGACTACGTACACCGCATCGGCCGCACGGCGCGCGCCGGACGCAAGGGCAAGGCAGTGACGTTTATTGGCCGCCGGGATTTTGCGCTGCTGGCCCGGATTGAGCGTTTTATCGGCACGCGCATGCAGCGCGAGAAGGTCATGACAGCGTCGCAGGTGGAGCAGGCTCGGCGCGAGGCTCTGGTCGATGCCATTATCGAGCGTGCGGCTCTGGAAACGAACTTCCCCGATGAGCTGCGCGACATTGAAATGGAACCGCAGCGACTGGTAGCCGCGATGTTCAGTCTCCTGACCGACACGGGGAAGAGGGAAATGCAACCCATACCGGAGGATCGCCCCAGCAAGTTTGCCAAACGCAACGGGAGCAACGGCACGGACGGGAACGAAGGCACGGGTGGCGATCTGTCCCGCCTCGGCCGATCCGTCACGCTGTTTATGAATGGCGGTAAACTGCTGGGTATCAGGGCGAAAGACATAGCGGGGCTGCTGTACAATGAAGGAGGAGCCCCAAAGGGGAGTGTGGGTGATATCCGCATTTACCTCAAGCACTCCCTCATCGAAGTCTCACCCGAGGTTGCTCCCCAGCTCATCGAAGCACTTGCTACCTGCCGCATCTGCGGCTATGAAGTCAATGTACGGGAAGACAATGGCCGCCCCGAGTTCCCGGAGCCCCCCGCAGGCCGCCGCAGCAAGGGGAGTTCCCGTGGCTTTGACTCGTACCCGGGCAGGAGTCATTCCGGGCGCCGGGCAGCCTCCCACCACTGGGGGGAAGAGCACGAACCACCGCCCTTCTACCAGGATCGCTTCGGGCGGCGCAAGCGGCGCAGTTGACAGGACTTATCGGGAGACGAACGGCAACAACCGCACCGGCAGCCTCTCCCCCGGCTGCGCGGCAGGGGGCCTGTCAGCAGCACAGGGAAACCCACGGCAAAGGCACAGCGGGACACTCCGGCAGCAGCATAGAGCTTGCCAAGCACTGGCTTTTCTGCTAGCATGCAACGCCCCCGCCTCAACGAGGCTCCGGCAGGCAACGCATCATGGCAGAGAAGTTCGACATCAGCAAGCTCAATCCCGCCCAACGCCAAGCGGTAGAAACACTCCATGGCCCCGTCTTAATCCTGGCCGGGGCCGGCACGGGCAAGACCCGTACGGTCACGTGCCGTATAGCCAATCTCATCGCCAAAGGCGCGAATCCCCGCGGCATTCTGGCCCTGACCTTCACCAACAAAGCAGCCAACGAGATGGCGGAGCGCGTAGCCGGACTGGTCGAGCGCAAAGCAGCCCGGGCGATGACCGTGTGTACCTTTCACTCGCTGTGCGTGCGCATATTGCGCCAGGATATCGGAAGACTGGGATACAAGGAGAATTTTTCGATTTACACGGGCAGCGATCAAACCGGGCTGCTCAAGAAGCTGATCATGACGTACGGAGCACGCCGCGAAAAACTGGAACCGGGCCAGGTGCTCACTGAACTTTCCCGCGCCCGCAACAACGGCTTACCGGCCGACCAGATCGAGGATACGCTGATTGCCGCAGTGGCCAAGGCATACTCGCGCGAACTCAAAGCCCAGAATGCGGTGGATTTTGATGATCTGCTCATCCTCACCGAGAGGCTGCTGCGCTGCTACCCGGATGTGCACGAGAAGTGGAACAAGCGCTTCGATTACATCACCGTGGATGAGTTTCAGGATACAAACTCGTTGCAAATGAGCCTATTGAGGCAGTTGGTAGGCCCGGCGCACAATGTCTGTGTCGTCGGTGATGACGATCAGTCGATCTATGGCTGGCGAGGTGCCCAGATTTCCAACATCCTCGATTTTGAGAGTTTTTTCCCGAATCCCACGGTCATCAAGCTGGAAGAAAACTACCGCTGCACGCGCCAGGTGCTGGACTGCGCCAATGCCCTCATCCGCCACAATGAAGGACGCCGCGAAAAAACGCTGCGCTCCAACAAACAGGGCGAATACCCCGTCCGCCTCATGGCAATGCCCGGCTCGGAGGAGGAGGCCAACTTCATTGCGGAGGAGATCGAGACCCAACGCGCCCTCAAGCACCTCTCCTGGGAGTCTTTTGCCATTTTGTTCCGGGCAAATGCCCAGAGCCGAGCCCTGGAAATGGCCATGCGCGAGCGGCACATTCCCTACCGCATGGTCGGTTCCAAGAGTTTCTTTGACCGCCGCGAAGTCAAAGACCTGGTAGCATATCTCCAAGTAATGGACAACCCGGACGCAGACCTCCCTCTTCTGCGCATCCTCAACACACCTCCCCGTGGCATCAGTGCCACAACGGCCAACTTCGCCATTGATTGGAGCCGGGACAACAAAAAAAGTCTCTGGTCCACACTGCTTGATCTTTCCTTCCTCTCGGAGTGTTCGACACGCTCGCAGAACTCCATTCAAACCTTCACGGAACTCATCACGCGATACGGCACACAGTTCACCGAGAGCGAGCGCCCCTTTGATGAGCTGCTCACCGAGCTCGTGGCGGAGGTCGGTTATGATGAGTACCTGATCCGTACCTGCAAGACGGAAGATGAGCGCATGAAGCGGCTGGCCGCCATCGACGACATCAAGGTCGCGCTGCGCCAGTTCTGGCTCCCCGGCCACAAACTGACCGACTTTCTCGCCGGCATCAGCCTGGATGACGATCGGGAGGAGGACGATATCGAAAGCAAGAGCGGAGTCTGTCTCATCACGATGCACGCCGCAAAGGGGCTGGAGTTCCCGCACGTCTACATCGTCGGCGTCGAAAATGGCTTACTGCCCCACAACCGCTCGGTGGATGAAGGCAACCTCGATGAAGAGCGACGCCTCTTCTACGTCGGCATCACCCGAGCCCAGGAAAGACTCACGATGACCTACTGTGCCCGCCGGACGCGCTACGGGCGGGAAGAGCGCTGTGCGCCTTCATGTTTCATCGGGGAAATTCCGGAGAAGCTCTACGAGTTCATCGACTACGACAAGCTCATGAAGCAGCCGGTCGAGGAGGAAGACAAAACGGCATTTTTCTCCAGTCTCCGCTCGCTTCTGGCCGACGACTGAAGACATACCCTAAGTTCGGGGCCCTTCTCTGCCCCTGTTCACGCTCCATGACGGCCACGGGTGCCCACGGCCAGCACCCTGCACGTACTGCACTTACTTTCCGTACCTCCCGGCACAAAGAGAGCTGTCCCCGGACAGGGGACAGCTCCTTGACACATCGGACCGGAGTGGGAAACTCAGGGCACGGCCACCCACACAAGGCTGTCAGGATTGTAGGGGGGGAACTGATCACCCCTGTAGCACCCGGCCTCGCGCAGCATCTTGAGAATCTCTTCCTTGTTCGGCTCAGAGAAATTGGTACGGAACAAATCCAAACGGACACCGCGCTTGCCGAACTTCCACTCGCCCTTGTCTTCATCATACTCGTCCACCAGAAGGGCAAACCCGAAGAAACCGCCGGGACCTTCCGATACGAGGATTTCGATGGGATAAGTCTCACCCTCCTTCACCACAAAAGGCTCACCGGCAGTCAAACCGCCCAACTCCCTGTTCCACTGATCAACACCATCGTACGGGGCAATAACATAGCCGCGATGGCCACGCTCTTTGCCGTCCTTAATGGCCTGGTGATACTCTTTGCCGGCGGGGGTGTTCTTAGCGCCACGGACGCCTGTCGCTTGCCCCTGCCCCTTCTCGTAGGTTGAGGGGATGCACCAGCCGGCCTCCAGCACCATCTTGCGGTTGAAGCGCACACATACCAACTCGTCTCCCGTACCGACAAAGCGGAACTTGCCACTCTTCGGTGCACGGACCTTACCGCGGTACACAGCAGCCCAGCAGGAGGGCTCCACCTTCTTCTGACACTGGTACGCGATAGGGGCATACGAAGCATCGCAGCTCGGCAGGTAGAAGTTCGATGCGTACAGCTTCGTGGGAGACTGGTAGAACTTGCTGAACGTAGCCGGGCTCCACGTCCTGACGAAGCTGCAGAGCGTCTCGGAATAGCGCTCTCGATTGAGGTTCCAGTCACCTTTATCTCCCTTGGTGGAGAGCCCGGTCATGGCACCGTTCTTAGTCTGCTTCATGTCGTAGAAGGTACCCTCCAACGCAGAGCCATTGGCTGAGCTGCTTCCCAAACCGGAACCACCGTCACCGAGAGCTTCACCCATGTTGGCATCAAAGCCCATATCAATATCCACGGACAAGCCCATATCCTCCGTACTCATATCGATATCCACGGGAGCCATCGCCACCGGGCTGGCGGCACCCACCGCCACAATCACGCTGGGCGACACGTTCGATGAAGGGGTCGTAGCCTTGGAAGTAAGATCCTGCTGAGTGGGACTGTTCGATGGTGCAGCATTGTCCGTAGGCGCCACATAGGCGATGAACTCGGCCGGCTGTTCCGTCGCGATAACAAGGGCGGTAAAGAAAAGAGTACCGCCGCCGATCAGAATAAGCATCAGCGAGGCAGCAAGCGAGGAAAGCTGATTGCGCCTGGCGGTCCTGCGCAGCTCTGCTTCCGCTTCTTCAGACATTTGAATATGCAGTGACATAGTAGTGTGGAGAATATTCCTTTCCGGCGGGCAGTATAGCACGCTCCCTTTCCAAGGGCGAGCAGAAAGCTCTCCGGGATGTGTTACAATTGAGTTACACTATCTGAAAAAGCTCCACCTGCACCAAGTGACCATCCTGTCCAGGGGTTGCATTTTGCCGCAGCCGTGCTATACTCGGGAAAACCCCAAGAGCGATCAATGTCCACCAAAATACCAGTACGAAACCCGAACGAAATCAGCAAGCTTCGCAAAGCCGGCGAGGTGTCGGCCCGCATCCTGATGGAGCTGATGCCCATCATCAAACCGGGCATCACCACCAAAGAAATCGACGACTACGCCCGCGAACTCTTCCAGCGCGAAGGCTGCGGCAACGCATTCTACGGCTACTATGGCTACCCCGGGCAGCTCTGCATCTCGGTCAATGAAGAAGTCGTCCACGGCATCGGCGGCTCCCGCGTCATCCACGACGGCGACATTGTGAGCCTCGACGCAGGAGCTATCGTAGATGGCTGGTATGGGGACAACGCTATGACAGTCGCCGTCGGCAACGTCAGCGAAGAAGCCCGGAGGCTGCTGGCCGTCACGGAGGAATCCCTCTTCCGCGCCATTGAACAGGCAAAACAAGGCACCCCCCTCAGCGAAGTATGCGCCGCGGTGGAAGACTTTGTCAGGCCGTACGGCTTCGGCATCGTGCGGGAATACGTTGGCCACGGTGTCGGACGCAAACTCCACGAAGAGCCCCAAATTCCGAACTACCGGCCGAACTACCCCATGCCCCGCCTCAAGCGCGGCATGATCCTGGCTATCGAACCGATGATCACTCTGGGTGGATGCAGGGTGAAGGTTCTGGACGATAATTGGACGGCCGTGACAGCTGATGGTTCGTGGGCTGCCCACTTCGAACACACCGTAGCCGTAGGCTCTCACGGTGGAGAAATCCTCACGGAGCGCCCCCGCATCGCCTTACCCGATCAGCTGGGCATTTCTCTGTGAGCCGTTTCTCAGCAAGGAGCGCACCCACCCCGCCCGCGACCACCGGCGGTGACACCCTCCCAACCTCAACCTCCCAACCTTAACCTCCGAAGCCTGGGCCTCCCCCCGGGCTTTTCTACTTTCTGCCACCTCTCTTCTGCCACCTCTCCACCTTGGGCCAGCACCCGTGGAGGCGCGCAGCGGTACCGGGGCTCTGTCGCAAGCGAGCCCGGCGCGCCCCCACCCACCGCGAACATGAGGGAACAGGCGACGAACAGAACGGGCGGTCTCAAACTCACGCGAGACCGCCCGTTCCTCTACACCGGGCAACGCGGATGTTGCCCATCCCAAGGAAAGCACTTAAGGCACCGCAACCCACACAAGGCTGTCCTCATTGTAGGGCGGGAAATCCTCACCCCACTTACACTTCGTCTCCTCGAGCATCTTAAGAATCTCCTTCTTATCCGGCACAGAGAAGTTCGTGCGGAAAAGATCGAGGCGGGCGTGCGGCTTAGGGAACTTCCACGACCCCTTCTCCTCATCATACTCATCCACCAACAGCGCAAAGCCGAACGCACCGCCAGGGCCTTCCGACACCAGGATCTCGATGGGGTACGTCTGCCCCTCCTTGACATCGAACTCCTCGCCTGCCGTAAAGCCTCCCACCTTCTGGTTCCAGTGATTGATCCCATCGTAGTGGCCAATCTCGTACCCGCGGTGACCACGCTCCTTCTCTTCCTTAATTGCCTTGTGGTACGCCTTACCGGCCTCCGTGCCGAGGTCACCTCTGCCTGACGCCTCGCGGCCCTTACCCTTCTCATACGTAGAAGGAATGCACCACCCGGCCTCAAGAACCATCTTCCGGTTGAACCGCACAGCGATGACGTCATCCCCCGTACCAACGAAGCGGAATTTCCCACTCTTTGGGGCCCTCACCTTGCCGCGGTACACAGCCAGCCAGCGGGAAGGCTGGACCTGTTTCTGACACTGATAGGCTATAGGCGCATATTTGGCGTCACAACTCGGCAAATAGAAATTGGAAGCATACAGCTTCGTCGGCGACCGATAGAACTTGCTCAAAACAGCCGGGCTCCAAGTACGGACAAAACTGTTGAGCACCTCGACATACTTCTCCGTTTCCTGAACGGTAATGCCCGTCTTGGCCCCGTTCTTCGTCTGCTTGAGATCATAGAACGTCCCCTCCAAAGCAGAACCGTTAGCAGAGTTGGATCCCATGCCCGAACCACCGTCACCGAGCGCTTCGCCCATGTTGGCATCAAACCCCATGTCGATATCCACCGACAGCCCCATATCCTCCGTACTCACATCAAGATCCACGGGGGCCATCGCCACAGGACTCGCAGCACCCACCGCCACAATCACGCTCGGCGATACGTTCGATGACGGGGTCGTCGCTTTCGAGGTGAGATCCTGCTGCGTAGGACTGTTTGAAGGCGCGGCATTATCCGACGGCGCCACATAAGCAATGAACTCAGCAGGCTGCTCCGTCGCAATAACAAGAGCCGTAAAAAACAACGTACCGCCGCCGATGAGGATAAGCATCAGCGACGCCGCAAGAGAAGACAGCTGATTGCGCCTGGCATCCCTGCGCAGCTCTGCTTCTGCCTCTTCAGACATTTGAATGTGTAGTGACATAATCAAACCGGGGAAACTCCGTCCCTGTGTGAAGGGTAGCACATGTTCCCTCCCATGACGAGCAAAAAACTCATCCATACCGTTACAACAGAGTTACAACACAATCACCCCACCCATTAGATCGTCATCCCTCACAGGAACGCTCAAACAGCTTGTCTAAGCAACAAGCATCTGCTACAATGCGACCCATGCAAGCAGAACGGCAATCCCACCCCAAGTGCCGCCTCAACCACCGCCCCCTGCTCATCGCAGGCAGCGCCCTGCTTGCCCTGTGGGGACTCGGCTACAGCGCCTGGCGCATCGCAGCAGAAGGCCCGGGCGTCATGGGGGTTAACAACGCCGTTCCCTGGGGCTGGGACATCGTGCAGTTCGTTTTCTGGATTGGACTTGGACACGCCGGCACACTCATCTCGGCCATTCTGCTGCTGACACACCAGCGATGGAGACTCGAAATCGCCCGGCACGCCGAACTCATGACCCTTTGTGCCGTCATCACAGCCGCCGTCTTCCCCCTGGTACACGTCGGGCGCATCTGGATGATCTGGATGCTGTCCCCCCTGCCAGTCTCCAATGGAGTCTGGCCGGACCTGGCCTCTCCCCTCGTCTGGGACGCGATGGCCGTAGGCTCCTACCTCCTGCTCTCCCTGCTGTACTGGCGCACCGGCATCATGGGCGAACACCTGCCTGCCGGCCCCCTGCGCGCACGCTGGGGCCGCTGCTGCCTGCTGATGGCAGGCGTCCTCACACCGCTAGTCGTCACCGTACACTCCGTCGTCGGGAGTGACTTTGCCGTCACCCTGCGCTGGAACTCCCCCATCATCCCACCCTATTTCGTATGCGGTGCCCTGCTGAGCGGCATGGCCATGGTACTGCTCATCGGCCTGATCAAAGGCGTCAGCCCCGCCACACAGGACAAACTCAGCAAACTCACCCTCGCAATAGGCATGAGCATGGGCCTCTTCTACGGACTTGAACTCGCCCACGCCCCGCAACTCTTCAACCACAGCTACGCTGCCATGCTGCTGCTCAACGTTGGCATGCCGGCCCTGTTCTGGCTGCCACAGGCGCGGCGGCACCGCTGGAGCAGTGCACTCATCGCGGCATCCGTCCTGTTGGGCATGTGGATGGAGCGCGAACACATCATCGTCGGGCGCTCCATCGCCATCACAGGCGGGAGCTATACCCCCAGCCCCGTCGACATCGCCATGCTGCTGGGCAGCATCGGCCTCTTTCTCAGCCTCTACCTCCTGCTGGCCGCCCGCATGCCGGAGGAACAGCACGACCCCCTGGATGACGCCCCAAGCGCCCCCACCGGTCAAGGCTCCATCGCCCTCCTGGGCGCAGCAGCGGGCAGCAGCGCCGTCATCCTGTGGGCCCAGCTCACACAGTGGCAAGACGTCGCCGGCCAGCTGACAGGCAACGCCGGCGGTCCCATCTTTCACCTGCCGGCCATCCTCGTTGCAGGGCTGCTGGGAGCCGGACTCGCCCTTTTTCTGAACTTCCTCCACCACCTCCATCACCATGAATAAAAGCCTCCTACTCCTCAACTTTCTCATCGGCCTCGCCGCCGTCATCGGGCTGGGCTACCTGATCTGGCGCATCGACTTCGACCTCCTCGGCATCCCGACCCCAGCCATCCGCGACATGACCAGCACCCCCACCCCCGAGCCTCAGGCTCCCGTGACCGGCAGCATCCCCTTTGCGAGCGGCAGCACCCCGGACTCTCCCGCGCCGGACGGCGCAATGCTCTTCAAACGCCACTGTATCACCTGCCACGGCGAGGATGGCCGGGGCAAAACCTACGTCGCCCGGAGCGAAGGCATGCCCAGCGTGGCTGATCTCACCAACCTGCCCGACAAAGATGAAGCCACTATCCGCGCCTCCATCACCAACGGCAAAGGCTCCATGCCTGCCTTTGGAGGCCGCATCAGCGAAGCCGAGCTCGATGCCCTCTACCTGCACCTTATCCCCATCATCAATGCCGGTCAAACCGCCCGCTAACATCAGCTCAGCACCTTCCATCACCTCAGACCTCACCTTCCCCCCCTTCACCCGCCCTCACGTATCCCACCCACACCTTTTCCTCCTGCATTGCAACATGAAACACCGCATTTTCCTCGGCATTCTCGTTCTCGTCCTCATCCTGCTCAACGCTCTGCAAACACGGGTACTTGACGCCTCACCCCTGCTCGACACCCCCAGCCTCCTGGGCACCCCTTTCTGGCAACTCAAGACAGCCCTGAGTGCGGGACTGTTCACCGCCACATCCATGATGGCCGCCGTCGGCATTGGCGCCTTCTTCTGGCTGGGGCTGCTGCCAGCCTGCGGCGCCAGGTGGACCCCGGAGCCGGCGCTCCTGCGGCTGGGATACTGCGGCGCCTGGTGCGCCTGGCCCGTAGCCGCAAGCTGTATCCCAGCCCTGAGCTATTGCGTTTTTCCGTGGGTGAGGGAAGAATACCTCGACGGAGCCTTTTCCGGCACAGCCCTTCTCATGGGACAAATGACGCTCAGCCTCATTTTTCTCATCCTGCTGGGCTACCTGCTGCAAGGGCCCGCACGCGACAGAACACGGCTTCCTGCGGTCTTTGTCAGCGCACTGATTGCACTGGGGTGTGGTCTGCTCTGGTGGTGGGGCAAGGGACTTGACTTTCTCGTCATGGCCTTAGCCAGCTCCCTGTCTGTCATCATTCTGCTGCCGCACAACCCGGGAATCCGCCCTCTGCTGGGCAGCCTGCTGGCCGTATCGGCAGCGCTTTGCGTTTACGTCATGGGGTTTGGAGGCATGATGACAGCCTACGCACCCACAGCCCAGTTCAGCCCGGCCCTGCCGGGAGAATCCGGCGTTACCGCGACCATATGCGTCATCGTCCTCGTGCTGGCAGGCATTCTGCTTGCCCTGTTGCCTGTACTGCGGCGCCGGGGGAAAGTACTTGCAGGGCTGCCGATTCTTCTTTGCGGACTGCTGGTCGTCATCAGTATCATCATGTCGGGCTCTCCCGCTCCCGATACCGCAGCCCCTGACACCGGGGCTCTTGTTCCGAGGCTCACCCGGTGGTGTGCAGGGCTAGCCGCAGGACTGACCCTGGCACTGTCCCTGGTGCCTGCAATCCGGCGCAGCGGGCTTATGCTTCGGCTGGGCGCAGCACTCGCCCTTCTGCTCGCTCTCTGCTACGCCTGGCTCATCATGTACGCCAACGCAGCAGCCAACGGCTACGAATGGCCCATGGGCACCCCGGCCACGGTGTGTTACCTCCTTTCCCTGCTGCTGATGCTGGGGCTGGGATGGGCCTACTACCGCCTCAAATCCTGCGGGAAAGCATGCCGGGAACAAAAAGGCAATGCGGGGCATGACTAACACCGCTCACCCTCAAAAAAATACGGCGCAAACGGCAATCTTTGATTGCATTCTGCCGCAAAATAAGCTAGAGTGGTGACCGAATCAAGGTTTCACTCTCCTACATATGGCAGCTCCCCGTCTCAACACTGGCAACGTCCCTGCCGCACCGCGGCGCACTCTCCTGAACTCCGGTCCCGTTCCCACCAAAAAAGTCCAGCTGCTGGGCTCGGGCGGCCATGTCATCAAGCCCAAATCTTCAGCACCCGCAGCGACGCCGTCTCAAGACGCGGTTTCAGCTGAAGCTCAAGCCGCCGCTGAAGCTCAAGCAGCTGCCGAAGCCCAGGCTGCTGCCGAAGCCCAAGCCGCAGCCGAGGCCGAATACCAGCGCCAGCTTGCTGAATACAACCGGCAAATGGCAGAATACGAAGCAGCCCTGGAAGCCCAGCGTCAGGCGGAAGCTGCCGCTGCCGAAGAAGCCGCACGCCGGGCGGCCGAGGAGGAAGCAGCGCGGCAGGCTGCCGAACGGGAAGCTGCCCGTCGCGCAGCAGCGGCCAAACCGGCCCCCCTGCCTCAAACCCGCAAAGTCACAGCAACGGCACCGGCGGGACAGCCGAGCAACGTCGGCTCCAGCTCCGTTCCCGCCCCCGCCAGCGTCCCCGGCATTCCCACCGGCTCAGTTCCCACCACGAGCACCACGGCTTCTGCCAAGGCAGCACCGCTGAAAAAGAAAGCAACCCCGGCCCTTTCCCCCAAGCCCGCCGGTGCCAAGCTTGCAGCCAAGCCCGCCGGTGCCAAGCTTGCAGCCAAGCCTGCCGGTGCCAAATTGACAGCCAAGCCTGCCCCCGCTCACTCCGGCACAGCGCAGTCAGACGTCCACAGCGGCGCGGTCCCCGCTCCGTCCGCCCCCCCCGTACCGGCAGAAGAGATCGACCCGTCCGCGCTTTCCCCGGAACAGGAAGCCCAGGCACCGGCCCCGCAGCCCGAGCCCACGGAAGAACAGCTCCATGCCCGCGACATCTACCTCGCTCAGCTTCAGGCTCAGGCGCAAGCCACCCCGCTCCATAAAAAACCGATCTTCTACGTTATCCTCACGGCACTGGTAGCCCTGGGCATCGGCTGCACCATCTACGTGATGAAAGAAAATGCCAAGCAGGAACGCATCGCCGCCAAGCGCGAGTACTACAGGAAGCTGATGCACCGCTCCCAGGACATCAATCAGAAAGGCGTACAGACCCTCGCCGGAGCGAAAGAAAAGAACGTTGACGTCACCTGCTCGATGGCAGATGCCAAGGCCCTTCTGGAAATCCTGGTCGATCCCTACATCAAGACCGAAAGCGGCAGCAACCTCCTCGGCAATGAACCGATCGGCGTTGCACGCAACGCCTCTGTATTGCTGGCCATCGCCGCCGAAGCCGACCCCCAGATCGACCAGCTCATCTTCGACACCCTCGGCAAGCAATGCGCCAAAATGCCGCCGGAGCTTTTTGACTGGCAACTCCAATGCATGGCAGTCTCGGCGAATAAAGGCCTCAACGACAAACTCCGCACCCTCTTCAACACCGTCTCGGCACACAAAGACTGGAAGAGCAAGCCCAAACTCCTGACCCACATCTGGAACGCCATGGGGCTGCGCGTCACGGAGGAAGATCTGGACGACATCATCAAGCTGCTCAAGGACGACAAACTCGACGGCGGCCTCGCACGCACGCTCACCAATGTGCTGGATAACATCCTCATCAAAATCGACGATCCGGCGCGCAAAGCTGAAGTCGGCGACCGCATCTTCGAGGTGCTGCCCGAGAAGTTCCGGGGCACTCTGATGGCCTCGCTGGCGAGAAGCTGCTCGCCCAAAGCGATGGAATACTACAAAGAGCGCATGAAAGACCCCAAGAACTGGAAGAAAGAACTGGCCTTCTTCGGTTTCTGGGGGGATGACAGCATCCTGGACTATGTGGGAGAACTGCGCGAAATGGCCAAGGGCGATGCCAAGCGAGAGGCTCTGATCAATCAGCTCATCTCCACCATCTTTGCCCAGAACCGGGACCGCAGCGTCGCCGATGCGGAGAAACTCCTCAACGCCTGCTACGACAATCCCTTCCCGGATACCTCCGATGCCATGACCTACATCGAGAAAACCGAGGGCATCAACGCCGCGCCCGAAGGATCGGCTGAATTCAAGGCAGCCAAAGAAAAACTCGATCAAATCCAGGTCGACCGCAACCGCAAGAAAGGCATCATCCGCACCCTGTCGAGCCTGCATGACCACCCCTGGGTTCTTGCCCTGCTCAACAAATACGTCGCGGACAAAGACCAGGACATCTCAATAATGGCAGAAGACGCCATCAAGAAAACCAAAAAGAACAGGGAAGACGCCCAGGCCCTCAAAGCCAAACTCGGCACCAAATACTCCGAATAAACCACCAACAGACCATTCCCTTTCCCTCCCATCCCCTGCGCGAAAACGCAGGGGATTTTTTCTGCTGCACGCCTCATGCGTCGCCTCCACACCCCAAGAGGAAAAGAGTTTTTGCCGAAAAAATCGAATTACGCTCATTTTAGTCTTGCAATTGCGCCCCCTCATCCGTATAATGCCTGCGGCTTACATGCCATCGAGCTGTAGCGCAGGCTGGTAGCGCGCTTCGTTCGGGACGAAGAGGTCGCAGGTTCGAATCCTGTCAGCTCGACTTTTTTCCGGCGGGTGGGTGCACTGACACACCAATTAACGACAACGCGGCAGACATTTTTCTCCATTGCTTCCGTCTTCTGCTCAGCGAAGGGTGCCTGCACATCCCACCCCCGACACATCCCAGTTCATTGATTTATACACAGTCTGATCTCAACACAGTCCGGAATTATGTCAGGTCATAACAAATGGTCCAAGATTAAGTTCACGAAGGCTGCAGCCGACGCCAAGAAAGGCAAAGTCTTCGCGCGTTTCTCCCACGAAATCACCCTTGCAGCCAAGAGCGGAGGCGGCGACATCGACACCAATCCCCGCCTGCGCGCAGCCATTGAAGGCGCCAAAGCCGCCTCGATGCCCAAGGACAACATCGATCGCGCCATCAAGAAGGGCACAGGAGAACTCCAGGGTGCCACCATTCAGGAAATGACCTACGAAGGCTACGGCCCGGCGGGCACGGCTCTGATCGTCGAAGTAGCCACCGACAACACCAACCGCTGCTCCTCTGAGCTGCGCACCATTTTCTCGCGCAACGGCGGCAACATGGGCACCCCCGGTTCGGTCTCCTACCAATTCGACCGCAAGGGGCAGGTTTCGGTCGTCGACAGCTCGCTGGATGAAGACAGCGCCATGGAACTTGCCATGGACTGCGGCGCCGACGAATTCGAAGAAGGCGAGAACGAAGGAGAATGGAACTTCATCTGCGGCCCAACTGCCCTGCAGGCCGTCAGCGAAGCTCTGAGCGCCGCCGGCAAGAACGTCACAGGCATGAAACTGATTTCGGTTGCCCAGAACCCGACCCTCATTGAAGACGTCGAAACCGCCCAGAAAGTCATGCGGCTCTTCGAACTGCTGGATGACTACGATGACACCATGAACGTCTTCTCCAACTTCGAGATCGCCGAGTCCGTCCTCGAGCAGCTCTGAATCCTACTCAACCCGCCCGGGGGCCGGCTCCGATGAGAGCACCCCCGGGCCGCAGCGACATCCCACGCCAACCAGCCGCCACGCCGACAGCACCGTCGACCGCTTCGCCATGAGCACGCAGGAAATAAACAAACCGGCATCCCCCGAGCGATTCCGCTTTCGCAAAAGTGGTCCCAAGGGCACTGCTCAGCCGCAGTCTCCCCGCTTCTCCAACATCAGGCGCGAATCCTTCGGCCCCCGGCAAGGGCAGCCCGGCGGCAAAAACGACCAGCGCGGCGGCGCCGGCGGCAAATTCCGAAAGCAACGCTACCGCGCCAAGCAAAAAAAGCAGGATCAAATCCCGAACAAACGGGCCTACGTCCCCGTTGGCGAGCCCGAATCCATCACAGGCATTCTTGAAATCACCAACATGGGCTTCGGCTTCATCCGCGTACCGGACAACAACTGGGCCCCCTCACCCGAAGCCATTTACGTACCAGCCGAACTCATCAAAGAATATAAACTGCGCCCCTTTGTCGAAATCTCCGGCATGGCACAGCGGTATGAGCGGGGGCATCAGCTGATTTCTCTGACCCAAGTCAACGGCCAAAGCCCTGAAGAAGCCGCCAAGAACCCGCATTTTGACGACCTGAAAGCCGTCAACCCCACCCATCGCCTCGCCTTTGAGACAGAAGCCTCACGCTTCACCACCCGCACCCTTGACCTTGTTGCGCCCGTTGCGAAGGGGCAGCGCGGACTGATTGTCGCGCCACCCCGCACCGGCAAAACCACCCTGCTGATGCACATAGCCGAAGGCGCCATCCATAACTACGAAGGCGAGCTGCACCTCATGATACTGCTCGTCGACGAACGCCCGGAAGAAGTCACCGAGTTCCGGCGCGCCCTGCCGCAAGCAGAAATCTTCGCCTCCAGCAACGACAGCAACGTCAAAGAACACTGCCGCATTGCCGAGATGTGCATCGAACGCGCGAAACGCCTCGTGGAAGCCGGTCGGGACGTTCTCATCCTCATGGACTCCATCACCCGCCTGGCCCGCGCCTACAACAACGCCGATCGCGGCAGCGGCCGCACCATGAGCGGCGGTATCGACGCGCGGGCTCTTGAAATGCCGCGCCGCCTGTTTGCCGCAGCACGAGCCACCAAAACCGCCGGCACCCTGACCATCCTGGCCACAGCCCTCATTGAAACCAACAGCCGCATGGATGACCTCATCTTCCAGGAGTTCAAAGGCACGGGCAACATGGAACTCGTCCTCAACCGCCGCATCGCAGAGCTCTACATCTACCCGGCGGTCGACATACTCAAAAGCGGCACACGGCGGGAAGAACTCATCATGCCTGAAATGTGGCTGAACAAACTGCGCATGATCCGCCGGGCACTGGCGGGTTACAAACCAGCCGAAGCCATGGAACGGCTACTGTTCTTCATGCGCAAAAGCCGCAACAACGCCCAACTGCTCATGGGTCTCAAAGTCCGCGGGTGACAGCCCCCAGAGCCGGACCCTGTTTACACCAAAACCACCTCCGGAAGCCCAGTGTGCCCAGTGTGCCCCGGCGGACCGAAACAACCGGCGTCCCCAGGCCGCAGCCTTAGCTCCCCTCAACACCACGCACCCGGGAAAAAGGCGCCACCGCAGACTGGAGAATACCCAGCATCTCATCCATCCGCGAGCAACGGCGCAAAGCATACTCCTGCTGAGCCGTAAAATCCGGATAACAGAACGCCAAATACTTCTTCATCCTGTTGCAATGAGCCGCCAGTGTACGCCGGGTATGCAAAATACGCAGCGTCTCCTCCGCCAGCACCCGGAAATAGCAGCGCATCTCCTCATCCGACGCCCGAGGCCCGCCGCGCAGCTCGCGGAACAAAAAAGGATTCCGCACCGCACCGCGCCCCACCGACACCCCTGCCGGGCACACCCCCTCCAGCCAGGCACGCGCCTGCTGCGACGACTGGATATCACCATTGCCCAACACCGGGCAATCCAACCGTGACACCGCCAGGCGCACAGCCTCCCGATCCACCGCACCCCCGTACACCTGACACCGCGTGCGACCGTGCACAATCACCAGATCAGGCTGCGCCTCAGCCATACACTCCAGCAGCACCGGGAACTCCGCGGCGGACTCCCATCCCACACGGCACTTCACACTGAACATCCCCGCCGGCACCACCTCGCGCAACGCCAGCAACACCCGGCGGAACCGCTCCGGGTCACGCAGCAAAGCCGCCCCAGCCCCGTGCCGATTCACCAACGGCGCAGGACATCCCGCATTCAAATTAATCCCCGCCACCGGCAAGCGCAGCAACTCCCGCGCATCGCGCACCAGCGGCCCGGCCTCACTTCCCGCCAGCTGAGCCACCACCGGCACCCCCGTCTCATTCTCCATGATACAACGCAAATTAGCCTCAGCCAGCGCACACGTCGTCGCCGTACTCCGAAAATAAGCCGTCGTAAAAAAATCCGGCATCGACCCCACCCGGCACAGCGTCCGCATCAACGCCAGATCAGTCACATCCTGCATCGGAGCCAAACTCAACTGCATAGCAGCATCCTACCATGCGGCCGGCACCCGATCAAGCCCCATTTGGCACCCGCCCATCCGCGTATTTCATACCATGATAATAAGTTATCGGATTGTACTTGACAATACAGCAGGGCGGTGCTAGCATGCCGCTCCTTCAGCAGCCAAAAGCAACGGAACAACCGCAAGCTATCCCGCCATGAAGCACCTCATTTTCCTGACCGCAGCCAGCGCTCTGCTCCTGACCTCCTGCCAGAGCACCCCCTTCATGCCCTCTGTCGGCGCGCGATATGCCTTCTCCCGCAGCGAGCTGCGCAAATCCGCGAACTCAGCAGTCAGCGACGGCGTGTGGGATGTCCCCCCCGGTCTGACCGGGCCGCATCTCATCGTCATCGACACCGAGCTGCAGCAAGCCAAATACTTCATCAACGGACGGCAAGTCGGCTGGAGCACCATTTCCTCCGGCAAAAACGGCCACCTGACCCCGCACGGCACCTTCAAAGTCCTCAGCAAAGACATCGACAAACGCTCCAACTCCTACGGCAGCATCGTTGACGCCGCCGGCAACGTCCTCATCGAAAACTACAGCCAGGGCCAGCCCATCCCCCCAGGCGGCCGCTACCAGGGAGCCGCCATGAACTTCGGCATGCAACTGACCAACTACGGCATCTGGATGCACGAGGGCATCGTCACCTCAGCACCGGAAAGCCACGGCTGCATCCGGCTGCCCCGCCACATGGCCCAAGCCTTCTTTGAAAACACCCCCGTCGGCACGCCCGTCATCATCAAATAACCCCGATTCTTACTCCATATGAAGCAACACCCCGTTATCACGACCCTCGCCGCCGCCATCACCGTGGCGAGTACCATGGTGTCATGCACCAGTCTGGAGACCCAGCCGCCACCTCCCGAATTGACCAGATACGAGAAATTCGTCGACGGTGAAGCAGACTATCCCAAATCGAAACGCTACTACGAAGACCCCGAACTCATCAAAAAAGCCACCTCCAAATCCCCCATCTACATATGCCTGGATCAGCAGCGCGGCCGCATGTACGTTGACGGGCAAGTAGCGGCAGACTGGCCCGTCTCCACAGGCGTCGCCAGCCATCCCACGCCAACAGGAAACTTCCGCATCCTGCACAAAAAGCAAGACCACGTCTCCGCCACCTACGGCAAAATCTATGATGCCGAAGGCAAATGCATCGTCTACGATGCAGACTCCCGGAAAGACACCGTACCGGAAGGCGGCAAGTTCGTCGGCTCCGGCATGCCCAACTGGATGCGCATGACCAGCGACGGAGTCGGCATGCACACCGGCAAAGTCATCCCCGGACGCAAACTCTCGCACGGCTGCATTCGCCTGCCCAACACCGTCGCCCGCAAACTCTTCGGCATCACCGCCGTCGGCACCCCGGTCACCGTCACCAACCAGCCGGAAGCCATCTACCCGGCCAACCGGGTACTGGCAGAAAAAGCCAAACGCAAAGCCGAGGCAGAAGCCCGCAAAAAAGCAGCAGCCGCGGCCCGGTCTTCCCAACCGGCTGTCCTGAGCACCAGCCAGCGGCAACCCGACTTGCGCAGGCAATCACAGCACACCGCCTGATATTCAGACGAACTGATGTTCAGACCGGCGCGCGGTCACCCTCCGCGCATGCCAGCAGACCGTCTCTCCGCCTCCCGGTGTCCCGCACCAGGAGGCTTTTCATTGCAGGAGCGCAGGCCGGCAGCCCATGACTCAGCGTACCCCCCTCAGCACAACGCCCGGCACAATAGTTGAGCTCCATCCGTTCATGCCTTGCACACACCCTCCCCCTGTGATACAATGCAACGCATGAGCGCACCCCACGAGACCGCCCCCCAGCCAGGCATCACCTACATCAACCGCTACACCGGGCAGCCCGAGCAGGAAAAAGTCCTGGCCGAGCGCACCCTGCGCTGGATCTACGGCACCCGGCTCGGCCAGCTCAGCCTCCACCTTCTCATCAAGCGTGCCGCCTTCTCGCGCCTCATCGGGCACCTCAAAGACAGCCAGGGCAGCGCCCGCGACCTCCCCTCCTTCGTCAAAGAATACAACATCAACACCGACGAAGTCGAACTCCCCCTGGAAGCCTACACCTCCTTCAACCAATTCTTCTGCCGCAAGCTCAAACCCGGAGCCCGCCCCATCTGCCCCGGCCCTGCCATCGCCCTGCCCGCCGACGCCCGACACAGCGCCTGGCAGGACGCCTCACAACTGAGCGGCGGCTACATCAAAAACCAGCCCTTCGACCTGCCCGCCCTCCTCGACGATACCGACCTCGCCGCCCGCTACCGGCATGGCAGCCTCATCATCTCCCGCCTCTGCCCCCTCGACTACCACCGCTTCCACTTCGTCGCGGACGGCATCCCTGAAGCCGCCACCTACCTCGAAGGCCCCCTGGCAAGCGTCTCCCCCCACTGCCTGCGCCGGGACCTCTCCTGGCTCTGGACGAACAAGCGCGAGCTCACCCTCCTGCACACCCGCAGCGCAGGTCTTGTCGCCACCGTCGCCATCGGCGCCACAGGAGTCGGCGCCATCCGGCAAACCTACGACCCCGGACAGCCCGTCCGCAAAGGAGACGAGCAAGGCTACTTTGCCTTTGGCGGCTCGACCGTCATCACCCTCTTCGAGCCGGGACGCGTCCAAATCGCCGAGGACCTTCTGCGCAACACCGCTGAAGGCATGGAAACCTTCGCCCGGCAAGGCGACATCCTTGGCATGCCCAGCCACGCCTGACATCCACCCTCCCGTTGCCGCACAGCCCTTCACTTCGCCACTTCGCGCCAGATACCCGCGGCTCTTCCCCCCTTCCTATCAGCCTTCGCAGCCGTCACTCATTGGATTCGGCAGTTTCGGACTCTGAAATCCCCGGCAAATAAGGCTTGCCAAGGAGGCCCGCATGTGTTACAGTCTCGCCGTTTAATGATTACCGACGCTCAAGCTCTGGCCGAATGGAAGCATCGGGCCACCCGCCAACCCCAGGGGCGTACCGTCCTTGATCTGGAAGCAGACAGCCTGCACCGCCACCGCGAAAAACTGTGCCTGATTCAATACGCGGACGCCGAAGGCGTAGCCATCATCGACCCCCTGGCCATCGAAGACATGCGGCTCTTCACCGATTGGTTGCAGCAGGCAGACGTCTGGATGCATGGTGCTGACTACGACATGAGCCTCTTTCAGCACGCCTATGGCGTCCTCCCCCACCTGATTCTTGACACCCAGATTGCCGCACGACTCATCGGCTTCCGCCAGTTTGGCCTCGCTGCCCTGGTCGAGCATTACTACGGTATTGTATTGAGCAAAAAAAATCAGAAGGCAGACTGGGGCAAGCGGCCCATTCCCCCGGCTATGACCGAATACGCCCAGGGAGACGTCAAATACATGCTGGAAATGGCAGACAAACTCACCGCGGAGCTTCGTGCCAAAGGGCGCTACGACTGGTTCATGGAAAGCTGCCTCAACAACATGGAACGCGGCCGCGAACGCTTCACCGCTGGGGCTCAGGATCCCTGGCGCATCAAAGGATGCGGCAAATTCAACCGGCGGGGACTTGCTGCCCTCCGCGAACTCTGGACATGGCGCGACAGCGAAGCTGCCTCCTGGGATCGCCCCGCCTTCATGGTCTGCTCCAACGAGGACTTGCTGCGCTGGGCCCAGGCACTTCAGGAATTCCGCCCGGTCTCGCCGCTCCAGCGCTTTCACTCCCAGCGCTCTTCGCGCTTCCGCAAAGCCGTTGAGAGATTCCAGACCCTTGACGAGGAAGACTACCCCGAGCGCCTGCGGCGTCCGCATCACGATGTCGACGAGGGGTTTGAATCCCGTCTGGAGCACTGGAACACCAAGCGCAACGCCATCGCCGAGGATCTCGACCTCGAAGCTGCTCTCATCGCTTCCCGGGCTCAGCTGGAATCCATCGCAGCTGATGAAGCCCACGGCATGAGTCAGCTGATGCTCTGGCAGCGCGAACTGCTCACCCGCTGACCTCCGCATCTCACGTAGCTCATCGCCCACGTACCTGGGGCACGCCCCTGCTCCCTGCCTCCCGCACGTCTCCCCGCCCATCAACAGGCAGGGCATCTGACCCCCTCCCGGCAGCGCCCCTGTTCCCCGCCCGCCAGGTGATACTTCGGCAGCACCGACAGTACCATCCGGCAGCACCGGCAGTACCATCCGGCAATACCCGCTGCCCCATACTGCCCGCAGCGCGGATTTTATCGGTGGATGGACTGATTTTAACTTGAAAACAAGCAGACGGCCCGCTACAATACAACGCAAACAAGGGGCAAAGCCCCGCCAAGCACGCATACATCATGAAAACACTCATCACCAACGCACACATCATCTCCCCCGGTGTCGATATCTCCGGCGGTTCTGTTCTGATTGACGGCACGCGCATCGCCGCCGTTCTGTACCCGGGAGCCCCTCTTCCTGAGGCGGACAAAACAGAAGACGCCCAAGGCGCCATGCTGTTGCCGGGCTTCATCGACATTCACTCCCACGGTGCCGGAGGCTGCGACACCTGTGACTGCTCCGTGGAGAGCATCCGCACCATCGCCGATTGCAAAATGAAGGAAGGCGTGACCACCTGGCTGCCCACCACGCTGACTCTTGGCACCAAGACCCTCATGCAGGTATGCGAAACCGTCAAAGAATACGCTGCCAGCCCGAGTGGTTCCAAGACTCCCGGCGTACACTTGGAGGGGCCCTACATCAACCCGAAGCAATGCGGCGCCCAGAACCCGGCCTTCGTTCGCCCGGCAGACATCGAGGAAGTCATGATGCTCAACGCCATCTACCCCGTGCTCTACATCTCGCTGGCGCCCGAGATGCCCGGTGCCCTTGATTTCATCGCTCAGGCCACGGCTGCCGGCATCACCTGCTCCGCCGGACACTCCGCAGCCACACATGCCGATTTCAAGAAAGCCAAAGCCGCCGGTCTGAAGCACCTCACCCACTTCTGCAACCAAATGAGTCCGCAGCACCACCGCGAAATCGGCCTCGTCGGTTCCGGTATGCTTGACAAAGACATCCGCATCGAAATCATCTGCGACACCATCCACCTGTGTGCCGACATGCTCAACCTCACCTTCACCAACAAAAACATCGAGCAGATGGTGATGGTCACGGACTCCCTCGCCTGCTCCTGGATGCCCGATGGTCCCGGCCAGCTCGGCGGTCTGCCCATCATTGTGAAGGATGGCGTTGCCCGCCTCGAATCCGGCAACCTCGCAGGCTCGACGCTGCGCTACGCTAAGGGCCTCCAGAATGTCTGGAAGATCACCGGCAAGCCGCTCTGCGAACTGGTCAAAGCCACCTCCTGGAACCAGGCCCAGTCCCTCGGCCTGACCGGCCTTGGCAAGATTGCGCCCGGCTACACGGCAGACCTCGTGATGCTCGACGACAACTTCGACACCATGATGACCATCATCGACGGCGCTGTACGCTTCAAAGCCTAAGCCCGCCCTCCCTCCGCCGGTGCTGCGCGTGCCACAATCGACCCGCCGCAGCACCGGCCCCGCACGCTCCAGGCCACACAGGTATCACCGGCCACAGCCTGGTTCTTTTTCCCGGCCTTTTTCTTCTATCATCATGCTTATCTCCCCCCTCGCCCGAAAACTCTGTGCGCAAAAAGGAATTGATCCGGCGCAGCTGCGCGGCACCGGCCCCCGCGGACGCATCATGGCCAGGGATGTCACCACTCCCAGTGCCGCCCCCACCCGCCGCGGGCAAACCACCTACGGCGACCCCTCCACCCCGCCAACCCGCCCCCAGAAAGACGGCTACTACGTGTACGACGCTACCGTCAACATGAAAGCCCTACATGAGATCAGCATGCCCATTGCCGTCCAATGCGAAAAACTGCTGGAGCACCGCTACTCGCTCTTCGACTACATCGTCCGTGCCGTCGTCAAAGCCTGCTGCAGCAGCACCGAGTGGATCGACCCCACAGGGGAAGTCAACGTCCTTCTCTTCGAAGAAGAAGGCAAAAAAATCGCAGCCATCCCGGACGCCCGCTCGAAAACCATCTACCGCCTTGCCCGCGAGCTCCAGCAAAATACCCCGGTACCGGCAGGGTTCACACCGCACATCGTTATCTGTGACGCCGCCACCACCCGCCAGCAGGTAGCGGACCATCTCGCCGCAGACAAACGCCCGGGCTTCGCGCTTCTGGTGCGCGGGCGCTCTCCGAAGGTCGGCATCCGTGCCGGAGGCAGCAGCTTCTCCAGTCTGGAGTTACCCTACACCTTTTACGCCTCCACCACACTGCCGGAAGCCCAAGCCAACCGCATCGCAGCGACACTGCAGTCCCTGCTCTACAGCCCCGTAAGCCTGCTCCTGCTCAACTAGTCACCCAGGCTCAACTGGTCGCACAGTCACCGGAACGCCCCGCCACCGGGCACTTGCCACCCCGCTTCCGCGTTCCATCCCTGCACCGCAACCATCCTTTCCTCCGCAAAAGTCCCGGCATTATCACATTGACTTTTTCCGCCCGCGTGGCATAATCACTACAACACCATCGCTACTATGTCCTTCCAGATCCAGAACGTCACCGTCGGCGGCCCCTCGCCTTTCTACATCCTTGGCCCCTGCTCCCTTGAAAGCGAAGAATTCGCCTGGTCCATGGCCCGCAGCATCAAAGAAATCTGCGACCGCCTGCACGTTCCCTTCATCTTCAAAGCCTCCTACGACAAAGCCAACCGCACCAATGTCAAAAGCTTCCGCGGCCTGGGTCTCCAGGAAGGCTGCCGCATTCTTTCCGAAATCGGCAAGGAGCTGCAAATTCCCGTCGTGACGGATGTCCACACCGAAGAGCAAGCAGCCAAAGCAGCCGAGTATGTTGACCTGCTTCAGGTGCCGGCCTTCCTGTGCCGCCAGAGCGACCTGCTGGAAGCCTGCGCCAAAACCGGCCGCCCCGTCAACATCAAAAAAGGCCAATTCCTCGCCCCCTGGGATTGCAAAAACATCTGCGAAAAAATGGAGGCCTTCGGGTGCAGCCACTACATGCTCTGCGAGCGGGGCACAACCTTTGGCTACAACAACCTTGTCGTCGACATGCGCGGCATGTACTGGATGAAGCAGTTCGGCTGCCCCGTTCTCTTCGACGCCACGCACTCTGTCCAGCGGCCCGGCGGCCTCGGTGGTGCCACCGGCGGCGACCGCGAGCTCGCACCCGTCCTGGCCAACGCCGCCATGACCATGGGCATCGACGGCGTCTTCATGGAGGTGCACAGCGACCCCGATCACGCCCTGAGTGACGGCCCGAATCAGATCCGGCTCAGCGACCTTGAGAAAGTCCTCACCAACCTGCAGCTGGTACACGAGGCCTACGCACGCATGGTCTGACCCCCATCCGTCCGGCCCCTCCTGCATAGCCGCTCTTCCCCTTCAACCATCAGCCTTTCCCTCTGTCCGTCATTCACGTGAGACCCTGCCTATCCCTCCTGCTCCCCTTGCTGCTGGCGCCCATGGCGTCCGCTCAATTCGCGACAGGCACTCCGCCCCGGCAGGATGAGTTCCCCGCCCTGCAATTTCTCCCCGAAGGCAGTGAAGTCAAGGGCATCACCATCCCGCGCTACGAAAAACACCGCGCCACCTCCCTGCTCAAGGCCGACACGATGAAGGTGCTCAGCCGCACCGTCGTGCAACTCACTGCCATCAGTGCCTTTCTCTATGGAGAAGGCGGCATTTCCACCCGCATAATCTCCCCGAGAGCCACATACAACTTCAGGACCAGCACGGCCGAGGCAGATTCCCGAACGGAGGTTGAGGACCCGCGTTTTTCGGCCAAAGGCAGCAGCGCCTCCTACTCGACCAAGTCAAGCCGCGGCGTCCTCCGCGGCCCGGTGTACACCACCGTCAGCACGGAAGACTTCACCCCTGACACCGGCAAACCATGAAAGCCAAGCTCCTGTTCCCCCTGCTGATCGCACATGCCCTC
Source organism: uncultured Akkermansia sp. (assembly GCA_944390825.1). GTDB lineage: Bacteria > Verrucomicrobiota > Verrucomicrobiia > Verrucomicrobiales > Akkermansiaceae > Akkermansia. The sequence continues at coordinate 136,242 of CALXRG010000003.1, read as the reverse complement.
CCCCTCCAGGCAGCACAGGACGTGGACACCGCCTGGCTTCCCGGAGCCAAAGAGCAAAGCCTCGCGCGAGCCAATGAAGCCCTGCGCATGATGGACATTACCCGCGACGCCCTGAAGGAATTCCAGAGCGAAGCACTCCTGCAAGCCCCCGCCACCTCCCAGGAAATGCCCGCCGCCGTACCGGGTAAACTCGTCGCCGTCTCCGATGGAGGACTTGTCTTCGACGCCGAGCAATCCCAGCTCATCTACCTGCGTAACGTCCGAGCCAACGACGCCCGACTGCGCCTCCGCGCCAGCGAGCAGCTCATCATCCAGCTCGAGAAGAAGGCCACCCGCGACGCCAGGAAAAAAGTCCCGCAGGACGTGCGCAGCGAAAGCGTCTCCGCGGAAAGAATCATTGCCCCCGCCGGCAGCTCCACCACCCCCCCGGCTACTGCGCCAGCCAGTACAGACAGCCCCGCCGACACAGGCAGCACCGCAGCCACACATCCCGGCCCTGCACGTCAGCCCGGCTCTTCCCCTCACCCCTCAGCCGGCAGTGCCTCTGCCAGCGCAGGCGGCACCGCTGATACCGCCCCGGCCGAGCCCGTACCCGAAGTCATCGCACCTGTCGCCGTTGTGGACATGGAGACCAACCGCATTCTGCTCAGCACAGCCGGCAGCAGCGGTCCCATCCGCATCATGAGGGGTGAGGATTTCCTGCAGGTCGACACCACCGAAGGAGCCCGTGCCGACGTCCTGGCCGACGAGTTGGGCAATCTCTTCATCAACGGCTCCGGGCTCCACATCACATGGCGTGATCGCGACGGTCAGGTGGCAGAACTGCGCTCCCCCGCAGCCCGGGTGTACTACCATGCCGGGAAAAACTGCTTCGTTCTGGAAGGCGCCTGCAACATCACGCACCCGCAAGGCAGCATATCCTGTACTGACGGTCTCTGCGCCCTGCTGGAACAAGGCACACCGCCTGCATCTCCGAGGACTGGTTTCATGAGCCAGTTTGCCAACATGAGTTTTGGAGGCATCCGGGCAGCGACGGCCAAGGGTGACGTACACCTCCACGCGCTTGCCATGGACGAACACCCCGAAAGCGACGTCCGGGCCGATTATCTCAGCTACGACGGCCTCACCGGTGAATGTCTGCTGCGCGGCCGGGATTGCAGTCTCCGCTACGGCGAGAACCTTTTGCACACGACCGGGAGCATCGAGCTTCTGGAGAATGGGGACATCATTCTGCTCGGGGATGTCATCGACGGCACCTATTCACGCCCGTCCCAAGCGGTGCCGGACCAAATGGTTTGCGGCACCTTTGCCGCAAAAAACAAAATGTGGCTGACCGCCGCAGACGGCATTGCCCGCACCGGCGATGGCTTCCAGGCCCAAGACAGCGAGGCCAGTTTCTCCTGCACCGGGCCCGTGGAACTCTGCCTGCTCAAAGGCGAACAACCGGCAGCAGTCCCTCCCCGGGAAGAGGTTGGCATGCTGAATCTGACCGTCATGCAATATACCAACGTTGGCCATCTGCGGGCGAAAGACCAGGTGCGTGTTGATTTCCACGGCCAGGTACCCGGGCAGGAATCCGTCCAGTCCGGCAGCATGTCCGGCGATCTTCTGGATATTGACACACGGGCGGCCACCATTCGCGTCGACGCCGGGCCAGGGCGCCCTGCCATCCTGGCTTTTGGAGCTAACAGGATCGAAGCCCAAAGCCCCGACGCAGCCTCGCAAATTGAGTTGCTGCCCAACGGGGATATTGACGTACGGGGCAGCGACATCAACACCACCTTGCAGGGGGAAGAAGGCATTACCAGGACCTTCTGCCGGGACAGTATTCACCTTGACCGCCTGCAGGGCATCCTCACCACCGGGTGCAATGCCGATGTTCACTCGCCCAGCGGCATTTTCACCGCCAATGGTCCGCTGACGATCACCCTCGCTCCCAAAGACGGCGCCACCGCCGCCCCGCTTTCCCCGGATCACCCGCAGCTTTCTTACCCCTTTGCGGGGGTGAGCCGCATCCGCACCGAGCAGGGGGGAACCCTGCGCACCACCAGTGCCTCCATGCAGTGCACGGGGCCCGTCGACATCGAGCTTGATCCCACAGCTTCCGGTGACTCGGGCAGTGCCGGCAGCATCAAACGCGCCACAGCCAGCGGGCAAGTGGCCATCCTGGGCAAAGATCAGCAAGGCCGCCTGCTGCGGGCCACAGGAGATCGTGTCGAGATGGATGCACAAACCGGTGTGAAACTCATCACCGGCAGGAAAGTGACCCTCTCCAACGAATACAACACCCACACCGCCACCGGGGCCGGCGCTGCCGTGCGCGTGGATCGCTACAACAACGCCCGAATCACCGGCGCCAAACAAACCACCACGGCCACTTCCATTCCCAAACAAGTGGAAGCCAACAAACAATCAAAAAAGTAACTGACTTCTCCCATGGACGTACTTCTCGATGCTCAAGGTCTGTGCAAAACCTACAAGGAACGCAAAGTTGTCGACAATGTCGACCTGCTGGTAAAACCCGGAGAAATCGTCGGCTTATTGGGCCCCAACGGAGCCGGGAAGACCACGTCGTTCTACATGGTAGCCGGCCTGGTACGCCCGGATGAAGGCCATGTCAACTTCGTAGGGCAGGACGTCACCGGACTACCGATGCACGTACGCGCCCGGTTAGGCATGGGCTACCTCCCCCAGGAGGAATCGATCTTCCGCAAACTGACGGTGTACGAGAACCTCATGGCGATTCTTGAAACGCGGCGCGACCTCTCCCGCAAAGAGCAAAAAGCCAAAGCGGAAGAGCTGATGGAGCGTTTCAGCATTACCAAACTGCGCAACAGCCAGGCCCTCCAGCTATCCGGCGGCGAAAAAAGGCGGCTCACCATCGCCCGAGCCCTCACCACCAACCCGAAGCTGCTCATGCTCGACGAGCCGTTTGCCGGTGTGGACCCCATCGCGGTTCAGGACATCCAGCACATCGTTGCCTCACTGCGGGAGACCGATGGACTCTCCATCCTGATCACCGACCACAACGTCCGCGAAACCCTCGGCATTGTAGACCGCGCCTACATCCTATTCGAAGGTCGCGTCATCAAACAGGGCAGCGCCGCCGAAATTGCCAACGACCCGAAAACGCGCCGCATCTACCTGGGCGAACACTTCAAAATGTAAAAATCGCAGCTTCTTCCTCCTCACCCCCCAAGACGCACAGACTCCCCGCCGCCCCTCCAGCCGCAGGAAAGCCCAGCCCTCCCGCCGTGAGCACAGCCGGACACGACGCCCCCTGTCGCGCCACCAGCGACACCGTGCCACCACACACCGGCAGCACCCAGCACCTCACAAATCCTTCCGCACGGAAAGATACGTGATCAGCGCCACCACGAACAACAACAGGCAAAAACCCGTACCCGCCACACGCTCAGCCAGCAGAGGATCACGGGGAGACAGGTACAAATAGGCCCCCGCCAGCAGGATCATTCCCGCGAGCAGCATCATGATAAACGGCTTATTAGCTCGCCACATAGCAGATCAGTATTAAAAAATAGCAGGCAGTGGGACTGCCGCCGCCAGTTATCAGACATCTGCCGGCAGGAGCCCGTTGCCCCACCCGCCTATTGTAGGGGAAGAGCCAAAACATGCAAGGCCTTTTTCCGGCAGCCTCAACTGCTGACACGATTTCCCCTCCGCGCATCAGGAATTACACTTGCCTTTTGCGTAGGCAGCGTGATACAATCCCCCGCGTATGAAGAAATCTCACCTATTGCTTGCCGGGGGTGCATGCCTGGCCCTGACGCTCGCTTCGTGCTCCAGCACAGATGACAACGGACTTGGTTACGAGGAAGCCACACCGATGAACGAATACACCGTAGCCGACGGGGAAATCCCGATTTGGCTACTCGACGACGGCGAGCAGATCGCCGCCACGGAGTCCCCCCGCAACAACTATCCGATTCCCGAAGCAACAGCAAGCACTTCTTCACCCTCGTCCAGCCAGAACCATCCCAACCTGGCCGAGCAGGATGACACCCAGGTGGAAATAAGCAGCACCGCTGTCGCCACCACGACCACCACCGCAGCAGCAGGCACCGATCCCCTGCTCACCCAGCCCAAGACAAGCGCCGGCAGCTCACCCAAGCCTGGCACCAAACCTTCGGCCTCCACATCCGGCCCGAAAAAAACAGCTTCCACCAAATCCTCTTCCACCAAGAAGACCGGCAAGCGCCCCACCAAAAAGTTTGACGAGCCGACGCTCATCACCTACACCGTCCGCCCCGGCGATAACCTTTCTACCATCGCCGAGCGCAGCCGCACAACTGTGGCCCAAATCCGCCGGGACTCCGGCATCAAAGGTGATCTGATCCACCCCGGCCAAACGATCAAAGTGCGCTACACCCCGAAAAACTACAAACCCGGCAAGAAAGGCAGCAAGAGCAGCACCGGCCGCAAATCCTCCAAGGCCAAAACCTACACAGTCAAATCGGGCGACACCATTTCTGCCATCGCAGCCCGTCATGGCGTATCAACCGCCCAGGTGATGAAGGCCAACAACCTCACCAATGACAAGGCCCGCCGCATCGTCCCCGGTCAGAAACTGACCATCCCGGCCAAGTAACCCCAAAACCGGCCTTCCTTCCGGCCCTTTCCCCGCCATGCACCGGCTTCTTCTTACCACAGCGCTGACCCTCACCGCCTGTCTGCTTCCCTCCTGCCGCATCACGGATAAAGGAGTGGACGTCTCCATGGTGCGTGACCGCGTCACGCCGCCGGAGCAGGATCAGGTATACGTAGAATCAGGCAGCAACGCCGGCGGCCCATCCGTGGCCCCGGCAGCTGCCACCTACGGCTACGACATCACCGCAACGAACAGCTACACCGTCCAACCCGGTGATACCCTCAGCAAAATCGCCGCCATTCATCAGCTCTCCCTCGCAGACCTGTACCGGGCCAACAACCTGACCGGCACCAGCGTCATCAAGGTAGGGCAGCAACTGGTTATCCCCCAACATCACGCCACACAACCGGCCGGCACCACCACGGTGACCGCACCACACGCACCCGCCCCGCGCACCGGGACGACAGCCTCATCCTACACGGTTCAGGCCGGGGATACCCTTTCGAGCATAGCGCGACGGCTCGGGGTCAGCATGCAATCCCTCATGCAGGCCAACCACATGACAGGAGATCAAGCCAGCCACCTGCGCATCGGCCAAACCCTTCACATCCCAACCAAACGATGAAACCTCTCCACGCAACCAGCCTTCTGGCGCTTCTCAGCCTCGCCGCCTGCACCACGACCGGGCCGCAACTCCAACCCGCGCCGCGCCCCATCATCACCACCACAGCAACGCCCACCGCAGCCACTGCCACCACTCCGGTGACCTACGTACCCCAGGAGCCGCGCGGCATCCCGGGCAACATCCTTGAGCTTCCAGGCAAAAACGCACCGGGGTACCGGAACCCCTACCAACCCGGCACCTACGCCCACTTTGTCGCCAAACCGGCCTACCCCAAGACCATGGACGTCTACTCCAACGACGCCCTGCTGGGACAACTCACCAAGGACAACTCAAAAATCATCATCTGCATCCCGCAGCAACGCGCACGCCTCTACATCAACAACCAAGTTGCCCTCGACTGGCCCGTCTCCACAGGCACCAACGGGCATGAAACTCCCACAGGCGTCTTCCGAATCCTGGAAAAAGAAAAAGACCACCACTCCAACCGCTACGGCAAATTCATCAGCGCCTCAGGCAAAGTCAGCAACTCCAACGCCGACCTGGGCAAAGGCATCCCCCAGGGGCACCGCTTCCAAGGCGCCAGCATGCCCAACTGGCTGCGCCTGACCCCCGATGGTGTCGGCATCCACGGCGGCCGTGTTGTCGCAGGCCGCCGGCTGTCACACGGCTGCATCCGCACCCCCTATGCCGTAGCCGCCAAACTCTTTGACCACGCCGTCATGGGCATGCCCGTCTACGTCACCCGAGCCGTAGAAGACTACAGCCGCGGCGGCTACGTCAAACCCATCGACGTCAAATACAGGCCCAAACCCGGCAATGACTACACCGACCTGCCCATTGCCAACCCGAAGATTCTGCCCTCGTAAGGCAACCCGCCATGCCGGACCGCAACACGGCCAAGCCCGTACCGCCCCTTGTGCCACGCACCCTCCGCTGCGCCAACGCTGCCCTGTACGCCGTCAGCGCAGTCACCCTGCTGGCCGCAGGCGCGTGGTATGTCAGCACCCATGAAAACACAGCAGCGCGAGTGCTGGCCATCGCCGCCTGCCTGACCGGACTCCTGTGGACCGCCTACTATTGCACCCTGCGCATCACCATCGACAATCAGGGCGTGCACAGGCGCACAATCTTCTCACAGCGCAGCATCAGCTGGGACTTCCTCAGCACCTGGGAAATCGAAACCTCTGAAGACCGGGAGCAAGCCACCTGCCGCCTTCTCTTCTACAGCCCGGACACCCCTGCCCCCCTCATCATCACCAGCGAACTGTTCGATCTCGACGCCGTCCGCGAACTCGCTGGCGAACTCGCAGGTGCCCCCCAAAGCACTCCCCAAGGCGAACTCCAGATCGCTCCCCAGGACGCTCCCGAAAACAACCTGCCCGGCAGCCAGCCCCAAGCATCATCCGCTACATCCCCTGGCAACAAAACCGCCGACACCTGACAGGACAACAGACCCGCCGCCAACCAAGCAACCGCCACAGGCACCACCACTCAATCAGGCAATCATCCCCTGACTGACACGGAAGCCCCCTGACCACACCGACCCGGAGCACACCGAATTTACACCAAATAGCCCCCGGACGCGAAAAAACTCTTTTCAGGCGCAATTTTTCTGCTACAATACGCCCCGTGCTAACACTGGAGAAGCACCATCACCGTACTTCTCCAGAACCAATACAGAACACGACCATGTCAGACTACGCAACACGAGTATTGGATCAGGTTCGCGCCAAAAACGCTAATGAGCCTGAGTTCCTCCAGGCAGTGCAAGAGGTGATTTCCACCATCACCCCAGTACTCACCGCCAACCAAAAATACGAAGACAACTGCATTCTCGAGCGCATCACCGAGCCGGAACGCACCATCATCTTCCGCGTGCCGTGGACGGATGACCAAGGCAAAATCCACGTCAACCGCGGCTTCCGCGTCGAGTTCAACAGTGCCATCGGACCGTACAAAGGAGGACTGCGCTTCCACCCCTCGGTGAACCTGGGCATTCTCAAGTTCCTTGGTTTCGAGCAAATCTTCAAGAACTCCCTTACGACACTCGCCATGGGCGGTGGTAAGGGAGGTTCTGATTTTGACCCCAAAGGCAAGAGCGACGCCGAAGTCATGCGATTCTGCCAGAGCTTCATGACCGAACTGTCACGCCACATCGGCCCGGACACCGATGTCCCCGCCGGCGACATCGGCGTAGGCGGCCGCGAAATCGGCTACCTCTTCGGCCAGTACAAGCGCCTGCGCAACGAATTCACCGGCGTTCTCACCGGCAAAGCCCTCAACTGGGGCGGCTCCCTGATCCGCCCGGAAGCCACCGGCTACGGCACCGTCTACTTCGCTCAGAACATGCTTGCCACCAAGGGCGATGAACTCGCCGGCAAGGTCTGCGTCGCCTCCGGCTCCGGCAACGTCGCGCAGTACCTCGTCGAGAAGATCAACCAGCTCGGCGGCAAATGCGTCACCCTGTCCGACTCCAACGGCTACATCTACGACCCCGAAGGCATCAACGAAGAAAAACTCGCCTGGGTCATGGATCTTAAGAACAACCGCCGCGGCCGCATCAAGGAATACGCAGCCGCCTTCAAAGGCTCCCAGTACTTCGAAGGCCAGCGCCCCTGGAACGTCCCGTGCGACTGCGCCTTCCCCTGCGCCACACAGAACGAAATCAACGGCGCCGAAGCGGCCACCCTCATCAAAAACGGCTGCAAACTCGTCGCAGAAGGTGCCAACATGCCCACCGACCTCGAAGGCATCAACAACTACCTCGAGGCCAAAATCCTCTACGGCCCGGCCAAAGCCGCCAATGCCGGTGGCGTCGCGACCTCCGGCCTTGAAATGGCCCAGAACAGCCAGCGCCTTAACTGGACACGCGAAGAAGTGGATGCCAAGCTCTTCGACATCATGAAAAACATCCACGACAACGCCTACCAGCATGCCCGCGAATACTCCCCCGACAGCCAGGGCGACTTCACCAACTACGTCGCCGGAGCGAACATCGCCGGCTTCGTGAAAGTGGCAGACGCCATGATCGACCAGGGGCTTGTCTAATCCGGCAATCCCGGAACCCGACTTTATCAGGCCGCAGCCCGCAACCGGGCTGCGGCTTATGTATTTTCCGCCAGGCACAGGCAGCAAAAACGCCGCAGGTCCGGCCTCACGTCCAGCCCCTTCCTGGCGCGCGGCCCCTCCGGCACACTCCCCATCAAAGCTCGGGAAAGAACCTCAAAAGACTTGCACATGATAGGAACTCTGCTATAATGCGGCTCCCCGCCATGACCTCCAAACTCCACACGTTGCTGCTTCTGCTGGCAGCCCTACTCCTCTGCGGCTGTCAGCAACAGGGGCAAACCTACAACGCGTACACGCCCAAATACGTGTACTATCCGGGGTACACGGCCAAACTCCTCGCCAACGGCCGAGCCTCCATCCCCTCACGAGCACCGGAGCGCGTGAAGATTTTGATACGAGCCGCCAACAAACTCATCGGCAAACCCTACCGCCTCGGCGGCGGGCATGGGCGCCACCACGACAGCGCCTACGACTGCTCAGGCTCCATCGCCTTTGCCCTGCGCGAAGCCGGCATGATGGGCGGGCGCTACCCCACCTCCGGCGACTTCTTCCGCTGGGGCAAAGCCGGCTATGGCAAATGGTTCACCGTCTACTGTAAAAACGGTCACGTCTTCATGATCGTCTGCGGTCTGCGCTTCGACACCACCGGGAGCGGCCGCGGCCGCGGCCCGCGCTGGTACACCACACCGCGCCCCTGCCGAGGCTTCTACGTGCGGCACGCCCCCGGCTATTAACAGCCCCCAGAGCAGCGTCCCGTGCTGCGGGCGACCTTCCCGCAGCACGGGACCACTCCCACCATACACCGTATCCTTTAAAATGAACGAACAAAACGAACGCAACCACGGCCCCCAGCGCATCGACACCATCATGGCACACTGGCAGCTGGAAAACCACGACCTCGTCAGCGTCTCCACCGAGCAGCTCACCCACAAGCAAGTCCAAAAAGCCCGCCAAGGCCGCCGGCTCACCCTCAGCATGATGCAGAAAGTCGCCCGCGCCCTCAACGTCGCCATCTGGAACCGCCTCACAAGCGAGCAGAAAGAGCACTACTACGAATACATCCACCGCGACCTCTTCAGCTACGCCAAAGGCTACAACCCCGACTGGACAGACCCGAACGACACCCTGAGCTGACCCCAACAACGCCCCACGGCCCGCCACCGACCCGCCATGACACTCAGTGTCACCGAACTGCTGCTGCGCCTGAAACAAGCCGTCGAGCAAGAAGCCACCGATGCCAGCGTCTGCGGAGAAATCGGCTCATGCAAAACAGCCTCCAGCGGGCACATCTACTTCACCCTGAAGGACACCAACGCCCAGCTGCAGTGCGTCCTCTACCGCTATCAGGCCCTGATGCAGCGGGTACAACTGCGCGAAGGCATCCAAGTCGAACTCACCGGCAAAGCCACCGTCTGGGAAGGTCGGGGAGCACTGCAATTCATCGTCAGCAGCGTCCGGGAAGCAGGCAAAGGCACCCTGCAGCAGCAATTCGAACAACTCAAACGCAAACTCGAAGCCGAAGGCCTCTTTGACGCAGAACGCAAACGCCGCATCCCCCCCTACCCCACCGCAGTCGGCCTCATCACCTCAGCCACCGGCGCAGTCATCCAGGACATGCGGCACCGCCTGGAATCAAGAGCCCCCTGGATGCAAGCCTACCTCTACCCCGTTCCCGTCCAGGGCAAAGGGGCCGAACTCGGCATTGCCCGGGCCATCCAGCGCTGGAACACCGCCGACTCCGGCCTTCCCCCCGTTGACTACCTCATCATCGCTCGAGGCGGAGGATCTTTGGAAGATCTGTGGTGCTTCAACGAAGAGCAACTGGCCCGTGCCATTGCCGCCAGCCGGATACCCATCGTCTCTGCAGTCGGCCACGAAACCGACTTCACCATCGCCGACTTTGTTGCAGACCTGCGCGCCCCCACGCCAACCGCCGCCATTGAACTCACCACACCGGACGGCCCTGCCCTCGACACCTGGTTCCGCCAGGCCGACACCCGGCTCACCCAAGCCCTTGCCCGCGCACTGGAAACCGCAAAACTAAGGCTCAGAGCCGCCACGCAAGGCAAACTCAGCGACCCGCAGGCCATCATTGGCCCCTTCAGCCAGAAACTCGACATCGCCGAGGAAGACCTGCAGCACGCCATCACCACCAAACTCGACACCGCCTCCACCCGGCTGCACCTCCTCGAAGCCAAACTCAGCACCCGGGCCGCGACCGACGCCCTCCGCACCGCCAGCTACCGCCTGCAATCCCTCACCCGCCAACTCCAAATACAAGCCACCGCCCGGCTCACCCAAGCCCGGGCAACCCTGCAAACAACCGAAGCCAGACTCCGCGCCGCCGACCCCCGTCAAGCCCTGGAACGCGGCTTCGCCCTCGTCCGCACCCCCGAAGGCCGACTCGCCCGCCGGGCTGACGAACTCACCCCCGGTGACCCCATCACCATCACCCTGGGCAGCGGAGAACTCGGAGCCACCATCACCTCCGTCCGCCCCGGCTGAGCAAAAAGCGCCCCACTTCCCCACGGCACTTTCACAACAGAGCCGTCCCAACACGTCCGGTTCCCCCGCGAGCCCGCGGATTTTTCACCTCAACCTGATTTTTTTCACGTCAACCTGTTTCTTCAGGCTTGACAAAACAAAACGGCAATCCCATAATGACGCCGTACCCAACCCCTACACTAACATGAAAACACCCATCTATTCCCACAGGAGTACCCTGTCCCTTGCGCTCAGCGCCCTCATCCTCACCGCTGCCCCCCTTACAGCGCAGACCACAACCAACATCTACAACGGCTATGGCGGCTACCGGGGCCGCGTCACCCAAACTCCCTCCGGCGCCAACTACTACGACGCCACCGGCCGCTACCAGGGGCGTTCCACCCAAACCCCCTCCGGTGCCAACTACTACGACGCCACCGGACGCTACCAGGGCCATTCCACCCAAACCCCCTCCGGCACCAACTACTACGACGCCACCGGCCGCTACCAGGGGCGTTCCACCCAAACCCCCTCCGGCACCAACTACTACGACGCCACCGGACGCTACCAGGGGCGCGCATCCCAAGGCCCCAGCGGCGTCAACTATTACGACGCTACCGGCCGCTACCAGGGACGCGGCTCCCGCTAACCGGCAAATCTGCCTGCTCTGACCCCATTTCCGCCCCCAAGTCGAAAAAATCTGCATTTTCCTTCAAAAAAGGCTTGCATTGCAGCTTTCATCTATGTATACTTGCGGCGCACCCAGTTGCAACACCGAAGCTCGGTTGGCGGAATTGGTAGACGCGCTAGACTAAGGATCTAGTGGAGAGATCCGTGGGGGTTCGAGTCCCCCATCGAGCAGCAGAACAGGCGGATGTGTCAATCACATCCGCCTGTTTTCGTCATGCCGGCACCCACCCCAAAACCAACACTCACCTCCCATGTCCACCTCTCAAGCACCCCGCGCATCAACCACAGCACAAACTCACACATCCAGCATCCTCAACCGCTTGATGTGCGGCCTGCTGTGCTTCCTCCTCACCTGCTGTGGAGACCATGAAACAACAGAACAGCAGCGACAAGCCATTGACCAAGCCTACCGCCAGGCAGATGAACAAATCACCCGCCATGCCGGAGAAATCCACCAATCCATCATCTCACGCAAAGCGAAAACACGCGAAGTAGCAGAAGAACTGACCGGCCTCAAAGCCGCATGGACATTGATTTCGGAAAGCGAAGAAGGACTGCACAACCTTGCAAAAGAACTCATCGCAGAACACCTCATCAGCGAAAAAGAAATGCAAGAGCTTCTCGAACAACACACCAAAAGCTTTGTCATCGAATTACGCGACATCGAAGACTCCCTCGCCCAGCAGGCCAACTGCCCGTCCCTCTCCGCAGCCCAAACCCACACCATCCAAAGCACCAGCGCTCACGTCTCGCCGAATCAACTGAATCTGACCGACGGCATGCAACAACAACTCTACACCGAACTTGCCAGCATAGTAGGAGCTGAAGCAGCTACCCAACTGCTCATCAGTTCCGGCATTCTGGGCACGGCAGGTGTGTCATCCGCCGGCAGTTTCGGCATCAGCCTTGCCGTGGGAATTATCGTCGATGCCGCCGTTCGCTGGTACATGGACCCGGCCGCCGACGTGACGCTGCAACTGGACACAGCCCTGGACGAAGCCGCAGCGAAACAAGCCCAGCAGTTCCGTACAGCCATGCAACAATACCTGCAGGCACGCCGCGACACGTGGTTCAAAGAAATATCAGCAAACTGACATCAACCACGCGATTCCTCCCACCCACACCATGAAATCACACTCATTCTTTGGGGCGACAGCCGCATTCCGACTCATACTCCCGGTAATGATGCTGTTCATGGGCAGCCTCCCCGCAGCCGCGGTTCCGGGAATCAGCGCCTCCATCAAAAAAACAGGACAAGAACTGACGGAATACATCGCAAAAAAACTGGAAAGAGAACAAGCGGAAGAACTAAGTTCCAAAACCACGCGGGAACTCGCTGCCAAGGTTGGCCGCAGTACCGAAGAAGTACAAACGCTCCTCACCAGCTACGGAGACGACGCCACAAAACTGCTCAACACACCCCAGCGCGCCAAACTTTCATTCGAAATCGGAGACGATGCCTCCCGGGCACTCATCAAACACGGCCAGGCAGCAGAAAACGTTCTTCAGCAGATTCCTTCACCGGAACTCGCCCGCGCGATGAACAATCTTTCCAGGGAAGAAGCCCGCTCCCTGGACTATCTCATCAGCAAAGGCCTCGTCACCCGTTCCAACAGCTCACGCTGGTCAGCAAAAATCCAGCAACACGGAGGGGGCTTCCTCAAATTTGCAGCATCCAACCTTGTGCTTGCAAGCGTCGTCGCCGCGTGCTGCCTCTCCCCGGATACAGCCGCGGATACACTCTCTGTGCTGTACGACATCGCCGCCTTCGCAGGAGAGCATCCCTTTGTGAGCCTGGGCATCCTTCTGCTTCTTTCTTCCCTGTACATCCTGTTAGTACAATGGCTCACGAAAAGCCCCATCACCCTGTTGAGATGGCTGGGACTCATCATCGGAGGCGGATTGTGGCGGCTGCTCAAAAAACTCTTCCGGCTCATTATACCCCGCAAAACACCTCCAGCACCCTAACGCATTTGCAGCCGCCACCTCAAGCCCGCAGCGAAAGAAGCCCCTCCACCATCCTCCTTCGCCCCTTCCCTTCCACCTTCCACATTCCTCCTTCCATAGATCGCTCTATATTAGAATCATACAAAATAATTCACGCAAAACATTGACAGACGGCCACCTAGCTGCTAGAATACGTCAGCCATCCCGTAGCGAACACACCAAACTCGCCTCTGTCATCTATGGATCAAAACATCCTGCTAGCCTTCCTCCTGACCCTTCTGGCCGGTCTCAGCACAGGCATCGGCGGCTGCGTAGCCTTCCTGAAAGGCCACACCAACCACAAGTTTCTCTCCCTCTCCCTCGGCTTTTCGGCTGGGGTGATGATCTACGTCTCGATGATCGAAATCTTCGCGGAAGCCCGTGAAGCACTCTGCACCGAGCTGGGCACCCGGGCCGGGAGCTGGGCCTGTGTCGCAGCCTTCTTCGGCGGCATCCTCATCAGCGCCATCATTGACCGCCTGATACCCTCGGAAGACAACCCGCACGAACTCAGCGGACTGGAAGAAGAGAGCGGGGCTGCCTCCCCCCACCCGGCCAGGCTCATGAGACTCGGCGTCTTCACCGCCCTCGCGATAGCCATCCACAACTTTCCGGAAGGCCTGGCCACCTTCGTAGCAGCCCTTCAAAACCCCGGCGTCGCCATTCCCGTCGTCGTTGCCATCGCCATCCACAACATCCCGGAAGGCATCGCCGTCGCCGTTCCCATCTACCAAGCCACCGGTTCCAAAAGCAAAGCCTTCTGTCACTCCTTCCTCTCCGGACTGGCCGAACCCGTAGGAGCCCTGGCCGGCTGGCTGATACTGCGCCCCATCATGAGCGACACCCTCTTCGGGCTGATCTTCGCAAGCATCGCCGGCATCATGGTCTTCATCTCACTGGATGAACTGCTCCCCGCCGCCCGGGAATACGGCGAGCACCACCTCTCCATCTACGGGCTCATCTCCGGCATGGCCGTCATGGCCATCAGCCTCCTGCTCTTCCTCTGAAAGCCCCCCAATCACCGCTGCACCACCGTCTCCGTCAAAACACCCAGCCACAGCAAAAGCACCCAAGCAAGAGAACCTCTAAGTTTTCCTGATATTTTTATCCATCTGACGATATAAACTTGACAAGGCGGCGAAAAAGCCTTAGTTTTTTCTTGTCATCATGGTAGGACTGCGCCCGGACAACATGCGGAATGAACCCGCCTATCGGCAAATGGAACTCAAGCCACACATAGCCGACGGGGAGATGCACTCGCCGGAAAACGTAAGGCTCCAGGCGGAGCAGGCACGCCAGCAGGCAGAATTTTATGAAGCCCAGCGCGTCCAATGGGAAACACAGCGGCGCGAACTCGAGCAAAGCAACGAGCAAAAAGTCCTCTTCACCGATGGACTCAACGAGCTGGGCATGAAAATCCACAACGCCGTACGCCGGCTTGAGCGGGAACTGGAATCCATGGATCGGGAGCAGCGCGAATTGGAGCAAGTCTGCAACTGCCTGAAAGGACACCTCCAGGTGCTATCCGCCCTGCAGCCGCAAAACTGGAGCACAGATGGCTTCAAAGAACGCCTGCGCGATGCCATCCTGAAACTGGATCGCGCCGAGAACGACTTCAATGAAGCCTACGCCATGAAGTCAAAGTTCCTCCACACAGACGTCTTCAAGCACAAACCCGGCGTCGAAGAAAAAGAACACCTCAACTGGAAGAGCATCCGCGAGCAACTGCTCAAAGGTCTCGCCTTCCACCTGCCGCTTTTCCTTCTGCTGCTAATCACCTGGCTCATATACCTGCTCGTTGCAAACTCCTGACATCCTGACCGCTCACATCATGGATAACTACACTGCCGATTCCCGCCACCGCAGCTTCCGCGACATCCGCGGCCAACTGGAACGCTCGATGGCCACAGCCGAGGGAGCGGCCACCGCTCACCGCCCCTACCCGGACAACACCCTGGAACCCTCCGAAGAGCTCCTGGAACGCCGCCGCGCCTACCGCAAACGCGTAGCTCTCCGTGGCGGCTCCGCCCGCAATTCCCGCAGCATGCTGGGCGAGAACCTCTTCCTGCTCATCATGCTGATCGCCGCAGGCTACGGCTTGTACCGCTTCAGCATCTACATTCTGAACTGAACACGCCACCCCCTTTCCACTCCAGCCACTTTCCCCACCAACGAACACTGGATCGCCATGCAAAAACCAACGATTGATGTAGCCTACATTGCCCGACTGGCCAAGTTGGAACTGACCCCGGAAGAAACCGAGCGCTTCACCGCCGATCTCAACCAGGTTCTCGAGCACGTGACACAGCTTTCCGCATGGGATGTAGAAGGCATCGAGCCCATGTACCACCCCCTGCCCACAGATGACGCAACCCGCGCCGACATCCCCGGGGAAAGCCTCAGCAATGAAGCCGCCCTGGCCAACGCCCCGGCCAGCGAAGACGGGCAATTCCGGGTGCCCAAAGTAGTCGAATCCGCCCACTGACCCCGCGTCTCCCACCCACCGTCCCCGACCGATCCTCCCATGCACTTTGGAACCATTTCACACTGGCGCAGACAACTCTGCACAGGAGCACTGAGCCCCGCCGAACTCGTACAGGAACTCGCCGACACAATCAAACAACACAACCCGGCACTCAACGCCTACATCTCCTGGGATACCGAAGCCGCCCTTGCCGAAGCAGCCCAGGCAGACCTCAGTAAGCCACTCGGCGGCATCCCCCTGGCTATCAAAGACAACATCTGCCTGCAAAACCAGCCGACACGCTGCGCGTCCCGTATCCTCGAAAACTTTATATCCCCGTACGACGCCACCGCCATCAGCCGCTTACGTGCCATGGGAGCAATTCCCTTCGGCCGGACCAACATGGACGAGTTTGCCATGGGCTCGACCGGCGAGAACTCAGCCTTCGGCGCCACAGCCAACCCCGTCAATCCGGCCCACGTCCCCGGTGGCTCCTCCAGCGGCTCAGCCGCCGCCGTTGCCGGAGGCCTGGCCATAGCCGCGCTGGGATCAGACACCGGCGGCTCCATCCGCCAACCCGCCTCGCACTGCGGCATCGTCGGCGTCAAACCGACCTACGGCCGAGTCTCCCGCTACGGACTGGTAGCCTATGCCTCCTCCCTTGACCAAATCGGCCCGCTGACCCAAAACGTCGAAGACGCCGCCCTCATCCTCAACGCCATCTGCGGCCACGACGCCAAAGACTCCACCTCGACCCGCAAAGACGTGCCCGACTTCATGGCAGGCCTCGGGCAAAGCATCAAAGGCTGCCGCATCGGCCTGCCGCGGGAGTACAGCAGCGAAGGCAACGCCCCCGCCGTCAAAGCCGCCCTGCAGCGCAGCATCCGCGCACTCACAGACCTCGGCGCCGAAATCACCGAGATCTCCCTGCCCCATACCGAAGCCGTCGTATCAGCCTATTACATCATCGCCTGCGCGGAAGCCTCCTCCAACCTGTCCCGCTTTGACGGCATCCGCTACGGCTACCGCGCCCAGGGCACCAACGGACTGGACGACCTCTACAGCAAAACACGCGAGACAGGATTCGGCCCGGAAGTCAAGCGCCGCATCATCCTGGGCACCTACGTACTATCCAGCGGTTACTACGACGCCTACTACGCCCGCGCCCAGAAAGTACGCTCACTGGTAGCACGCGACTTCAGCGAAGCCTTCAAGCAAGTGGACCTCATCATCGGCCCCACCGCCCCGACTCCGGCTCCCCTGCTGCACGACAAAACCATGACCCCCCTGCAGGTCTACCTGGCAGACATCTACACCGTACCGGCAAACCTTGCCGGCCTCCCGGGCATCAGTCTCCCATGCCCGCAGGAAAGCGGCCTGCCCGTCGGCATCCAACTGCTCGCCCCGCCCTTCGCCGAGGTAAACATGCTGCGCGTAGCCTCAGCCCTCGAGCAACAGTTCTCCGCACGGTAGCCCCCACCACTCCGCCAGGTAGCCCCACCACCATGCCCCCCCGCCCATCAGCACCCGTCTACCTGAGCATCGCCGGGTCAGACTGCTCGGCCGGTGCCGGCATCCAGGCAGATCTGAAAACAGGCTGCGCACTGGGGTGCTACCCCCTGACAGCCGTCACCTGCGTCGTCAGCGAAGTACCGGGCACAGTCGACGGCATCGTCCCCATGGGAGCGGACTTCGTAGCGCAGCAAATACGCCTCTGCCTGCGGCACTTCCCCGTGCGGGCCATCAAAACAGGCATGCTCTACGCACCGGCCATCGTCGAAGCAGTCGCAGCCGAACTGCGCACCAGCGACGCCCCGCTCGTCGTCGATCCCGTCATGATCGCCACAGCGGGAGAACCCCTGCTGCTCCGCTCGGCCATCCGAACCTACGAAGAACACCTCATCCCCCGGGCACGCATCCTCACCCCCAACCTCGATGAACTGGTACATCTCCTGCCCGGAGAAACCACCCGGCCGGCAGACGCAGACACCCTGACCGAAGCCGCACTGACCCTTGCCCGGCACTACGGCTGCGCCATCCTCGCCAAAGGCGGGCACCTCAGCGGGACCACCTGCACCGACGTCCTCGCCCTGCCCGGTGGCGAAACCCGCCGCTGGGAGCATGAGCGCGTCTGCGGCATCAGCACCCACGGCACAGGCTGCACCCTCTCCAGCGCACTGGCTGCCCGACTGGCAGCCGGCGATGACCTGATCACCGCGACAGCCTGCGCCCTGCATTACGTCAGCCGGGCAATTGCAGACTCCCTGCGCTGGAATCAGCTCGACGCCCTCAACCACATGTCGCCGCTTCGGCACGCCTGAGGAGCTCTGGTCTGCCAACAACCAAGCCCCCGGACTCCCCACCCGCTCCCAGCTCATCCCGACAACCCAGCACGGCAACCCATCCCGAGCGCGCCCCATCACCCGACCCGTCCCCGGGTAAAGCCCCCACAGGCCCACTCCCCCCACGGTAAACATCGCGGGCGCGAGCGATTACAGTTGCCAGCCTCTGCGTTCCATGGTAGGATGCAGCCATGCACGCCAGTTTTGAAGACGCTGTGGAAGAACTCTGCCGGAAACATCCCGAATACGCACAGGATGCCTACTACTTTCTGCGCAGCGCCATCGACTTTGCAGCAGAACAGCTGGACGGGAAAAACAACCACCCCAATCTCTCCGCCAAAGACCTCTACGTAGGTGCATGCGCCTACGCCTTGGAGGAATATGGACCATTGGCACGCAAAGTCCTGGAAAGCTGGAACATCTGCTCCGCTCAGGACTTCGGCAAGGTCGTCTACAACCTCATCGAAGCCGGCATCTTCGGCAAACAGAAAGACGACTCCCCTGCCGATTTCGACCATCTGGAATCCCTGGCGGCCCTGCTCAACGCCCCCTTCTCCCTACCGGACGAACTCGCCGACTCGCTGCTGGAAGCAGAAGAAAGGAAACTTCAGGAACTCTCCGACCTGACACTCCCGCCCTATTCAACCGGGAAAACCGAAAACAAAGCAAAGCCCTCCGGCAAACGCTCCACTCCTGCGAAACAAACAGCCACCGGCACCAAAAAATCCCGCGGCAAAAAAACCACAAGCGACAAACACAGCAGCCAAGCCCCCACCCAACGCAGCAGGGAAACCCCTCCTGCCCCCGAGTCCTCATCAGACGATACCCACCCCAAGCCATGAATACAACACCCACCCCCATGCAAGGTAACGACCTGCGCTGGCCCGCAGAATGGGAACCGCAGGACGCCGTCTGGATTTCATGGCCTCACCGCGACGACCTGTGGCAGGGAGGATTGGAGGAACTGCTCAGCCGCTACACCGACCTGGCCGCCGCCATCTGCGACGAAACCGAGCTGCGCATCAACGCCGCTCAATCACTGCATCCCGGCATCCGTGCGCGGCTGGCGGCCCGGGGCCTGACACGCTTCTGCCTGTACGACCACCCGACCAACGACGTCTGGTGCCGCGACCACGGCCCCATCTTCACCCAAAGGCGGGACGGCACCATGCAAGTGGCCGACTGGAGCTTCAACGCCTGGGGCGGCAAGTTTCCCCCCTGGAACCAGGACAACGCCATCCCCACCCGCACAGCAGCCTCCCTGCGGCTGCCACGCCTCAGCAGCCAAATGATTCTGGAAGGCGGCGCCATCGAAGGCAATGGCGAAGGCCTGCTGCTCACCACCGAAGCCGTCCTGCTCAACCCCAATCGGAACCCCGGGCAGACCAAAGCCGACATCGAAGCGGAACTGCACCGCATGCTGGGCACCACGAGCGTCTTCTGGCTCGGCTCCGGCATCGAAGGCGACGACACCGACGGCCACATCGACGACATGGTACGCTTCGTCAACCCCGAAGCCGTCGTCTCCATCGTCGAACCCGACCCCCACTCCCCCCACTACCGCAACCTTGCAGAAAACAACGAGCGCCTGCAAGACCTGCGCACACCGGGCGGGCACCGGGTGGAAATCATCCCCCTGCCCATGCCGAACCCCATCACCGCCAAAGACTGGCGATTAGAGCAACTGCCGGCCAGCTACGCCAACTTCCTCATCTGCAACCACAGCGTCATCGTCCCCATCTTCATGCAAGACAAAGAAGACGACAAAGCGCTGGGCATCCTGCGCGAGTGCTTCCCCGGCCGCAAAGTCGTCGGCATCGATGCCCGGCGCCTCGTCATCGAAGGCGGCGCCATACACTGCATCACCCAGCAGCAACCATCACCGCAGCCGAGGGAAGCCTAAGCAGCCCATCAGCACCAGCATTACCCGCAGCACCAGAAGCACCAGCCGCGCCGGCCTCACCTGCTCACCTCACCCAAGCCCAGACAACTCCGGGCCAGGCCACCGCAGACCATAGCTACCCCGGGTGACCCCTCCAATGCCCCCGAAAGCGCCGGGCAACCCGACCCGATGGCGCCTTTCTGACTTGAACTCCGAATATCATATGATAGGATACACCCATGACACGCCGCCCCATCCTTCTGCCGGTATTAGCCGCCCTGCTCTGTCCCCTCACAGCCACTGCCGCCCCCTCCGAAGCAGCCCAATCCGCGCGCGACGCAGCACGCGAATACGGAGCCGCCGTACGAAACTGTGACCTCGCATGGGCCCTCGACTTCATGTACCCGCCCGTCCGCCGCACCCTCGCCGACCGCCTCGCCAACCGGGATCCCCGCCGCGAAGCCGAAAGCGCCCGCCGCGTCATGGGCATCGAGCGGGAAAGCGAAGACGAAGCCCGCCGCCGCATGAAAGCAGCCGATGACGCCCTGCGCACCCAGTACCGGAAAATGGGCGAACGCATGAAATCGCAAGGCCTTGTCATCGAGAAATTCAGCGTCGGAGAACCCTACTCCGAATACGCCGTCAGCACCTCCGCCGCCATGGTTCGCCCCGTCCTGAAAGACCGTGACGGCAAAGTCCAGGCCGACAGCATCCAAGCCGACGCCGACCGCTCACGCATCGTCGTCCTGCCCACCATCCTCGTCGTCAAAGTACCCGTTGGCCGCGGCGAATTCCGCCGTCTCGAACGGCGCGACTACATCTACGCCATCCGGGACGAAGTCATCTCCTCGCCCGTCAACTACCGCGGCACCAAACTCAACAAATGGTATTTCGTCGACAGCAACACCGACGTCAACACCCTGCGCGCCTACTTCCCCGCCCTGCCGCTGGACATCGACGTACCGCCCGTAGGCGACCGCCCCCTGGACTAAGCCGCATCCCGGCCAGCCGCCCCCCTGCGTTTTCCACGGCAGCAACATCCCGTTGAACACACTGCGCGAACAAACCCTGCACGACTTCTCGGAAAGCGGTCTGCTCTCCGGAGCCCGCGGCTTTGAATACCGGCCGGAGCAGCAAAGCATGGCAGCAACCGTAGCGGAAGCCCTCACCGCCGGCACCGCCCTTCTGGTCGAGGCCGGCACCGGCGTCGGCAAATCCCTCGCCTACCTCATTCCCTCCATCCGCTTTGCACTGGAACAAGGGCGCAAAGCCATCATCTCGACCCACACCATCAACCTCCAGGAGCAACTCTTCCACAAAGACCTCCCCACCGTCGCAAAAGCCCTGCCGTACGACTTCCGCACAGCCCTGCTCAAAGGCCGGGCGAACTACATCTGCGCCACACGGCTGCGCCGCGCCATCGAACAAGCCTCCGACCTCTTCAACCAGGAAGAAGTGCGGCAACTGCACGACCTGCGCCGCTGGCTCATTGAAAACCCGGAAGGCACCCTGGCCGAACTCCCTGCCAGCCTGAGCATCACCCCCAAAGTCTGGGCGCAAGTATGCAGCGAAAACCACATCTGCACCCTGCGCAACTGCGGCCCCACCTGTCCCTACCAAGCCGCCCGGCTGCGCGTCCAGGAAGCCGACGTCGTCATCCTCAACCACACCCTCTTTTTCGGACTGCTTGCCCTCACCGACAGCATCCAACCCGAAAACGAAGCCCCCATCGACGGCTTCATCTACCCCGGCGACTTCGTCATCCTGGACGAAGCGCACACCATTGAAACCGTCGCCGCCCACCAACTGGGAGCCAGCCTCTCCCAAGCCGAGCTCAAATACGACCTGCTGCGCCTCTACAACCCCACTACCCGCAAAGGCACCCTGCGGCACTACGCCACCCCGAGACTGCTGCAATACATCGACGACGCCCAAAACGCTGCCGATCTCTTCTTCGACAACGCGCGGCAGGACTGCCAACTGGACGCCCACCGCGGCACCATTCGCCTGCGCCAACCCTGCTGGACCGAAAACCTCCTCTGCCCCGCCTTAGGCGTTCTGATCGACGAAATCCTTGAAATGGCCAAGGTCAGCGAACACGAACTCACCCAAGCCGAATTCAAAGACACCGCCGCGCGATTGCTCGCCTACAGCCAGACAGCCCGGGACATGGTAGAACTCAGCAACCTGGAGCACTGCGTCTACTGGGCGGAAAGCAGCGGGCCGGAAAACCGCTACATGACCCTTCGGGCCGCCCTCATCGACGTCGCGCCCGTCCTGCGCAGCAAACTCTTCGAAACCGGGCGCACCTGCATCTGCACCAGCGCCACCCTCTCGGCCGGCGAGCAAGGCCTGAGCTACTTTGCCAGCCGGGTTGGTGCAGAAAGCGCCGCCACCCTTCAAATCGGCAGTCCCTTCAACTTCGCCGAGCAAATGCACATCGTCGTCGCGAAGAGCATGCCACCTCCCCCACCGGCCAGCGAGACAGAAACCTACACCGCCGCCCTCCTCGACTGGATCTGCCGTGCGCTCGACGACTCACAAGGCCGGGCCTTCGTCCTCTTCACCAACTACAGCACCCTCCGGCAAATAGCCCCACTCCTCCGCCCCCACTGCACCGAGCGCGGCTGGCCTCTCTACATTCAAGGGCAAGACCTCACCCGCAGCCAAATGCTCCAACACTTCAAAAACAACATTGGCAGCGTTCTGCTGGGCACCGACAGCTTCTGGACCGGCGTCGACGTACCGGGCGAAGCCCTCTCCAACGTCATCGTCACCAAAATCCCCTTTGAATCCCCGGGCAACCCCCTCACCGAAGCCCGCATTGAAAGCATCCAAGCGCGGGGCGGCAACCCCTTCCTCGACTACAGCCTGCCCGAAGCCGTCCTCAAATTCCGGCAAGGCGTCGGGCGTCTCATCCGCAACAAAAGCGACAAAGGCCTCATCTACCTACTGGACTCCCGCATCACCTCCAAATATTACGGCTCGCGATTCATGCACGCCCTTCCCCGCGAAGCTACCCGTCAATTCCTCTAACACCCCCACACAAACAAGCACATTCACCTTTTTTTTCAAAAAAATCACATCAAAAGCAAAAAAAAGACTTGCATCAGCATCCCAATCCATGTATAATGCCCTCGCACCCGCTGGAAAGCGAGAGCAGCAAAAAAGAGAAAGGAGCGGTAGCTCAGTTTGGTTAGAGCGCAGCCCTGTCACGGCTGAGGTCGCGGGTTCGAGCCCCGTCCGCTTCGTTCCTAAGCACAAAAAGAGGTCACCTGAAGGTGACCTCTTTTTGTGCTTATCCACGTCGCGGTCAGGTCTCCGAACCCGCAACCTCGAAACGGGACTTCGCCGGCAGCCCCACGTGCGCGCCCAGCGCACCTGGGCTGCAAGGCGATGCACGGCTGAGGCGCAGAAGCCCGGTGGGCTTCTGCGACCCACGGCCGACCGAACTCCTTCGGGCGGGAACTCCAAGGGCGACCCCCAGGAGCCCTTGGAGCCGTGGGGGCGGACGCGGGTTCGAGCCCCTTCTCTCTCCCCAGCTTATCCACGTCGCGGTCAGGTCTCCGAAACCCGCAACCTCGAAACGCGACTTCGCCGGCAGCCCCACGTGCGCGCCCAGCGCACCTGGGCTGCAAGGCGATGCACGGCTGAGGCGCAGAAGCCCGGTGGGCTTCTGCGACCCACGGCCGACCGAACTCCTTCGGTCGGGAACTCCAAGGGCGACCCCCAGGAGCCCTTGGAGCCGTGGGGGCGGACGCGGGTTCGAGCCCGCTCACCTGTTTCCTGGCCATCCGACGCCCCACCCGGTGTTCCCCCTGTCCACAACCACAACCGTCAGCACTTCCCCCACACCCAATGCTGCCACAAGCAGTTCTGCGCCCGCCTCTACGCCATAATCAAGCAAAACAGAACACCAAAGAACACCGAATCTTCTTTTCAAAAGCGAATTCATTTGCTAGTATGGACGGACAGATTCACCCCATCATACGCCCCTGCACACACCACCATGCCGACATTGCACATTCAAGGGAAGGAAAACCTGACTGCACCTGCACTCTACATGCCCAACCGCATGAGCCTCACCGCCGTGCAAGCACTGAACCGCCTGCTCGACGGCAAACTTTGCTTCCTGTCCGACCCAACCTTTCCTCCATCGGCAGACATCACGCGCTACCTGAGACGGGAAAACATCCCCATCATCCCCCTGCACTTCCGCAACACTACCTCGTTAGCCGTACGCGAACAAATCCTCGACCAATTTGATCAAGGGCGCAGCGTCGTCTTTCTTCCCGGAACCGTCGCACGCACGCGGGGCACCATATCTGACGTACCCTCCCCCTTTCTGTCCACCGTAGGCAGCCTGCACCTGGCACCGGTACCTCTGTTTCTGGGCTACTACGGAAACACCATGCACAACTGCTTCAGCAACACCGAAGAAAAGGCAACCCGCGAAGCACTCTGCATCCTGCCGCAACTGAAACCCGGCCCCCAAACCGGTGAGCGCGTTCTGCAAACCTGGCTGAATACCAGTGCCGAACTCTTTGCGGCCCAACCCTGGATCCAAGGCTCCCTCACCACCGAACTCGTGCGAGCCATCAGGCAACACCCGGACACCGAAATCATCGACGGCTTGACGGGCAGCACACTTTCCTTCTACAAGGCACTGGGCGTAAGCATGGCCGCAGCCCGGCACCTGCGGCGGGAACTCAGCGACCAACCACGGGTAGGCATCATCCTGCCTCCGGGCCCCGGCGCCGTGATCGCCACCATCGCCTGCCTGCTCAGCGGCATCACCCCCGTGATGATCAACTACGCCACCTCGCACCACGCCTTCGAAAGCACCGTACGCCAGGCCGGACTCTCCCGGTTCATCACTGCGCGGAAATTCGCCGAAAAACTCCCAGCCTTCCCCTGGCCGCCGCAGGAGCAACTCCTCTTCATCGAAGAACTGCTCAAAAAACTCAGCAAACCCTCACTCATCACCCATATTTTACTGGCCAAGACCGCCCCCGCCTCCCTGATTTGCCGCCTGTTTGGCACCGACAAACACCGCGACGACGCGGAAGCCATTATCCTCTTCACCAGCGGCTCCAGCGGCGACCCGAAAGGCGTCGTTATCACCCACCGCATGATGCTGGCAAACCTCGCTCAATGCGCCTCCCGCCTCGACGTACGGCAGGCACGTTTCCATGCCTGTCTGCCCATCTTCCACAGCTTTGGTTTAACCGTCACCATGTTCCTGCCCCTACTGGCGGGCAGTCCCTTCTGCACCCATCCCAATCCCACCGACGCCCGGGCTCTCTGCGAGCAAATCGCGAAATACAAGCTCACCCTCATCTGCGCCACCCCCACCTTCGCCCGCGCCATGATGCGCCGCGCCCACCCGGACACATTCCGCTCCGTCGACACCTTTATCGTCGGAGCGGAAAAACTCCAACCGGAACTCGCGCAGGAATTTCGCGAACGCTTCGGCGTCGAGCTGCTGGAAGGCTACGGTCTCACAGAAGCCTGTCCGGTCTGTGCCGTCAACCTGCCGGATGCCGCTCCTGTGCCCGGCTCAGCCTTCTTCGTACCCGGCACCGTCCCGGGCAGCGTAGGAGCCCCTCTGCCCGGCATTGCCGTGCGCGTCACCGACCCGGACGACGACACCCGCGAAGTGCCTCTGACTGAGCAAGGCATGCTCTGGCTGAAAGGAGCCAACCTCTTCAGCGGCTATATCGGCCTGCCGGACGTCAACCGCCGAGTTCTCCGCGACGGCTGGTTCAAGACCGGCGACATCGGCAGACTCGATCTCAATGGCTTCATCTTTCTGGGCGGACGTCTCTCCCGATTCTCCAAAATCGGCGGGGAAATGGTACCGCACGACGCCGTAGAGCTCGCTCTCACCCGCATTCTGAACCTCTCGCCGGACGGCGGCGTCCAGATAGCTATCACAGGCACAGCCGATGCCCAAAAGGGGGAGGCCATCGTCCTGCTCTCCGCCCTGCCGGAACACCAGAGGAACTCCGAAGAGAAACGCATTCTCACCGACATCCGCGCCCAGCTGCAAGCACTGAACATGCCCAACTTGTGGGCACCAAAATACATCGTCCCCGTCGAAGCCATCCCGGTACTGCCCACGGGCAAGCTGGACATCCGCGGCTGTCAACTTCTCACCCAGGAAGCCCTCGGACACTGAAGCCACCCGAACGCGCAGATACACGGCTTTTCCCCCGGAAGCGCCGCTACCCGGCGTTCCGCAAACATCCAAAAAAGACACGCCGCAAACACCCCTGCGGCTCCGGACTTTTTCCTTCGCCAATTCCCAAGCGCGGCATCCCCGAACTGATTTCCCGAACTGGCTTCCCAGACTGATTCCCAAACTGCTTCCTCCGAACCAGTCTGGCGGACTGCGCCCCCCGATTTTCCGAGCTCTCCCGGGGATACTCCTCAGGACTGTTCATGAAGGCGCCTGCGGCGCACCTGCTGCACGAAAAGCTCCAGCGGCTCCTGCACCATGCGTTCACTGGCCGAAGCCCTGCTCAGGAACGGCATCAGCACCACAGACGGCAGCCACACCAACTCCGAAGCCTCCTGCAGCGAATGTAACGCCAACAACTCCCGGCCATGCAGACTGTAGCTCATATCCCACTCCAGCTTCATCGTATTCCATCCCGGAATCAACCCCAGCGACAACCCGCAGGCCAAGCCGGAAACCGTGCGGTTATAAACCATGGAACCACTCTTGAGCACGCGGAAATGGCAATGCCGCTCACCAGCGTCCGCCTCCTCCACCCGCCGTACCCGGGAAAAGAGCCCGCTTTGTTCCAAAGCCCTCTGAATACCATCCTCCACGGTTCTCTTATCAAACCACCCCGCAGGAGCAAAATCGTCCAGATACTGCACCGAAAAAGACACCTCCTGCACCGGCTCAAGCCCAGCTTGGACGACAGCTCCCCCCTGAGCGACACGGGCACCACTCCCGGAGTGAGACCTCTGACCGTCCCCGCCGGAATAAAACGCCACGCAACCGCACAAAAGCAACCCAGCCGCTGCACCGCTCAGCCGGAGCAGCCCCGCTACACCCTTTCCATACTCGCACATATCACACACTGCCCCACCCGGAGCGCCCCCATTATACCCTGCAAATACCCACCGGTCAAATACACAGACACACTGCCGGCCCCAACTCGAAAGAGCACCGTCCACCCTTGACCGCCAGCGGTGCAGCTGCTACAATACCCCCACGCATATGAACATCGACCCCTTCATCCAAAACGCAGCCAAACCCGTCGGCAGCGACGGCGAAGCCATTCTGCGGCGCATGAATCAAAGTCATGCCGACCTGGCAGCCTGGGGGTTCTCGCACGTGCATCCGCTTCCCGGAGCCGACACGCTTGACGTCGGTTGCGGCGGGGGCATGAACCTGGTAACTCTGTTGCGCCTTTGCCCGGCGGGCACCGCCACCGGCATCGACTACTCCGCTACCAGCGTCCGCGTCTCCGAACAAACCAACGCCACAGCCATCGCCGAAGGTCGCTGCCGGATACTGCAAGCCGACGTCAGCCACCTCCCTTTTCCTGACGACAGTTTTGACCTGGTAACCGCCTTTGAAACACTTTACTTCTGGCCTGTCCCCGTCGAAAGCCTGGCTGAGGTAAAGCGCGTCCTGCGCCCGGGGGGCAGCATCCTCATCTGCCATGAAGCCGACGGCTCACGCCCCGGTGACGAACTCTGGCCTCAGAAAATCCCCGGCATGCGCGTCTATAGCGCCGAACAACTCCGAGAGCTGCTCACCCAAGCCGGTTATACCGGCATTGCCACCCACACAGGGCCCCGGCAGGGCTGGGTTGTCGCTACCGCGCAAGCATAAAAACTCCCCCGTGCGCATGCCAACCTGGGCGGGAAATCCGCTTTTCACTCCCTCGCCAACACCACAGCGGAAGCTCCGTCCACCCCAACCACCGCCGGCCCGACAACTCTGGGTGAGCGGTGATCAGTGTGAACGGTGATGATTCAAGTAGTACTGCATCGGTTGCTTGAAAACCCACACCAGCCCCCGCAGCAAAAACAAGAACAGCTTCACCCATGCTGAAAACAGCGGCCCCACCCACTTACGCCTCCGGTCCACAATCTCCCCGTACCCCTTCAGAGCCGTCTCATCAATCACGCAGCGCCAACGCTCCACGAAACGCAAATGGATCAACCGCCATGCCTCAGCCTCATGCCCCGGAGGCAGCGTCAACTGATCATAAAGCGGGTACAAACGCTCAGCCTCCATCAAATCATGGAAGCGTGGATTAGCGCGTCCCTGCATCGCACCTTCAGACCTCGTACGATAATACACTGTTGCCCCCGCACTCGTGCCATAATATGGTGCACGACAAGCAATCCTCACCCATGCCAGAAGATCCTCCGCATACCGAACTCCCACCGGGAACAAGTCCGGAGGCACAAGGTCCCTCGATAGAACGACCGTCGAGCTGTGCGGAAGAGTTGCATCTGACGCAGTAAAGTAATTTTTTTCCTCGTACCTCCATCCGGAAACCGTTTTGTCCAGTGAGTCCCGGCAGCTTGTGCGTTCACCGGCGTACCATTTCGCATTGGGGTGGGAAATAAAATAGCTGCGGGCTCTCATCAAATGGGAGGGAGCCCACACATCATCCGCATCCAGCAACGCGACATAGCGTCCGCGGGCCCGCGCCATGCCGGCATTGCGAGCGGCACTCACACCGGCATTTTGTTGGGATATCAGGCGGATACGCTCATCCCTCACCGCCTCCACGACCGCCCTGGTATCATCCGTCGAGCCATCATCCACGACGATGACCTCCCAATCCGACACCGTCTGCTCCATCACACCCTGCAGCGTTTCCCCAATATACCTTGCCACGTTGTACGCGGGAATCACCACGCTAAACTCAGGAGCGCCGCCTCCTCGGGAATCACTCACCATGGCTGCCTTATATCAAAAGTCACATTCGATGTCAACGTCGGGGACAGGGGAAGACTTTCTTTTCTCGTCCTTCGATGCCTCTGCCACCGGGACGCAACTCCGGCGCGGCACCATTGGGAGCGGCTGTCCGTACTCAACCCCGCAGTCGCAAAGACTGCCCAGTACTTTTCTGAGCAAACACTTGCATGAGATCCCGGACGGAACGCAGTGAGGTGGGTGAACTCATAATGTCTTCTCCCCCATACAGCAGCAACAAAAAAATACGCCACTGAGGCTCAAATAGCCCCTGTGGCGGACACCTGCCTGCAGCGCGGAATGTGCGCCGCAGGCAGGTGCATCCCAAGGTTAGAAGTCCATGCGGTAGCCAACGGTGGCGTTCGCGTTCGTGTAGTCCGACCGCAGTTCCAGGCTGGCATCCAGGAAGAGAGCGCTGTTGCCTCCGCCAAGCGGGATGCTCAGACCGGCCCCGAGTTCCATGCCAACGGCGCCGCTCTCTGCGGATTCTACTTCTCCGGCGGCGTGCGCCAGGGAGGCAAAGGCGGCATCTGCTGCGCTGCTGCGGTCGCCGAGGTCGAACTTGGCCAGCACGCGCCCTTCCAGCAGGGAGCTGCGGTTGTAGACGCTCTGCCCAACGACGGCTTGAGCCCGCAAGCCGACGCCAAGTGTCAGGGTGTCCATCCGCTGGTCGCTATAGCGTACCGCGAGGTCGCTGCCGGTCTCGGTATAGCCGCCCATGCGGTTGTGCGTGTAGGTGATGTTGGCGACGGGCTGGAGGACGGTGGTGCCGGCTTCATTCATCGGGATGGTGTAGCCGAGCTCGTACATGAAGCCCAGGCCGTAGCCTGTGGTATCGCCGCTGGTTCTGTAGGAGCCTCCCTCGTAGAAGACGGTGCGGTCCAGGGAGCTGTCCGCGAGGCCGACAGCCGCTACGAAGGTGTGCACCCAGGCGGAGGGCTCATAGCGGGCAAATGCCGTCACGTAGGAGATGTCCAGATCGCCTTTGGCTGTCTCGATGGCTTTGGCGGTGAGGTCGCCGTACATGGCGGTGAGGGCCAGGCCGGCGATGCACTTGGGAGTGATGTCCGCATCCAGGCCGACGGTGCCGCCCCAGCTATCGAGCTTGTAACCGGGCAGAGTGCCGTCCTGGTCCATGGTTCGGTAGTTACCCTCGGCGTTGATCCATGCGTTGAAGGGCAAGGTGCCCTGCCCGGCGGCACGGGTTTGCCGTGCTCCCATGGTGGCGGTGCGGTTGCGGACGGCGCGCAGCTGGCGGTGCATATCCTCGGCGAAGGCTGCGCCTTGCACGGTTGCACTGGCGCCGGAGACAGCGGCCATCTGCCGGTCGGCAGCAGCGGAGTCGCCGCTGATGATGAGGGACTCAAGCTGGTTGAGCACGGCCGCAGCTGTACTGCCCGGCGCTGAGGCCTGGGGATTCAGGGTACTGTAGAGGTCGTCGAGCATGGCGGCGCCTGTATGCCCGTTGTGAGAGCTGGCTGCCTGCTGATGGAAATCAGCTGTGTCTTCTGTCACGGGTGTACCGACGAGCAGAATGTCGGCATTGGCCGCATCCAGGACGATGTGCGCGCTGTCACCAAAGTATTTCCGCATCAGTTTGTCGTCCCGGGTGGATAAGGTCACGGTGCCGTCTCCCACCAGGGTTTCTGCATCGACGAGGATGGCTTCGACCCGTTCCCTGTTGCTCAGATTCAGCCCGCGGCCCAAGTCGGCAAAGGTGAGGGCGATGGAGCCGGTGCCGGTGCAGTCGACGGTCGCTGCGGTGATGGCCGGCTCGGTGCCGTCCACCAGCCCTTGCGTGAGGTTGAGGGTAAGATTGAGGGTGCCGGAACCCAGTGTCAGGGTGTGCTGCACGCGGAGGGAGGAGTTGGCGGTGGCGTCTTGCGTGGCGAGGTTGAGGGTGACGGAGCCGGCGCCGTCAAGTGAGAGGTTCTTCACCCGGCTCACGTCGCTGCCAAGGATGAGGTTGCCGCCCACCACGTCAAAGGAGGTGCCGGGGGCATCCGAAGTGAAGGTCTGCGAGCCGTCGCCTTTCAGCGCGATTGTGCCGCTGTAACCGGCCAGGGATCCCTCGAAGGCGTACGCCTTGCCCTCCCCGACGTCAAAGGTGAGGCGGGCATCCGCTCCTTCCTCCGCAACGAGAGCCCCCGAACCGGTGGCGCCCAGGTACTCCAGGGCTGTGGACGCTTGGGTGCCCGAGCTCTGGGAGGGGTCGGAGGGGCCGATGGTCAGGGTGGCGCCTTCAGCGATGTGGAGGAGCAGTTGGCGTATATCAGCTGATGTGCTGATGGTGCTCTCCGCTGCGACGGTCAGTTGGGAGCCGCTTTCTCCGCTGATGCGGATGCTGTCGAGTGCCGCACCGGCCAGTATCAGGTTTTTGCCGGCATCCACGGTGATGTCGGTTTCCTTGCCCGGGGTCACAGGGCT
Source organism: uncultured Akkermansia sp. (assembly GCA_944390825.1). Lineage (GTDB taxonomy): Bacteria > Verrucomicrobiota > Verrucomicrobiia > Verrucomicrobiales > Akkermansiaceae > Akkermansia. Next base: position 104,711 of record CALXRG010000003.1, on the reverse strand, counting down.
GCCCAGTGATCCGGTGACCTCGCCGCTCAGCGCGGTATCCCCGCTGACATGCAGCTGGCCGTCGGCCTCTACGCTCAGCCCGCCCTCCAGTTTATTGCCGTCGCCGCCCAACTGAAGGATGCCGCTCTGCACGATCACCCGGGAGTCCGCGTCGGCTGCCAGCTGGCCGCCGATGGCGTAGAGCGTCTCGGAGGAGTCCTGGTCCGGGTCGGCAGCGTTGGTCGGGGCGAGTTGGAGATCCACGGCGTTGAGCTGGATGTTGCCGTTGAAGCTCAGCGAGTTGGCAAAGGGATCCGGCAGTACGGTGGGATCGATGTTGGGGTTGATGGTCAGCAGGTCGCGTTGGACGGCATCGGGGTTGGCGTTGTCGCCGTCCACGATCAGGGTCGATCCGTTGGCGCCGATGAGGTTGGGCATGGCGAGGCCGACTCCCTGGCAGTCCGCCGGCAAGCTGCTGTCCTGGAGGTCGATGTGGGTGTCCTGGTCAATGACGACGGCGACGTAGTCCTCCGTGGAGTGGTAGACATTCCCGGTGCTGGTGTGACCGACCCATTCAGGCGAGCCGTCCGGCTGCTTCTCCGTCGAGATGTAGATATTATCCGGAGTCGGGCTCAGCTGCGTCAGGACCACGGTGCCATTCCCCATAAACTCGGCCTTCATGTTGAACAGGACGGGTGCCGCATCAAAGGTGACCTTGTTGTTGAGCGCACTCAAATCCGCGCCGTTGGCGAGCGTGAAGCTGGCGGGGGAATCCACCGTCACGAGGGTGAGGACGTCGTTGATGTTGACGTGGACATCTGCTCCATCGGCGGTCCGGACGGTGCTGCCGGCCGGCTGGTCAAACTGCAGCAGGGCTTCTGCCTCGGGGAGATCCTGCATGCGCCCGGTCAGGAAGATCTCCGAGCCACTGCCCAGGGTCACGCCGGAAAGTTGGGTGAGCTGCAGGTCATCCGCGCCGCCGGTCTTCAGGACAAGGGTCGCTTGCTCGGTCAGGCCTCCCATCGGGAGGGTGTCTGTGGCGCCACTGACGCGGACAACGCCCGTGTACTGATCGGCGGAGATGAGTTGACCGGCCTGCATCTCAATGACGGGTGCAGAGGCCGCCTGTGCGGTCAGATCGTAGCCGGCGAGGTCCAGGGTGGCAGACCCGGCAGCCAGACTCACGAGCTCGGCCTGTACCTGCCCGTCTTGCAGCGTGACGGTGCCCGAGCCGATGGTGACCTCTCCCAGGCTGGAGTTCTGCGCCCGGAGCTGGGCGACGCCATCCGCCTCCACGAGAAGACGGGAAAGCTTCGATCCGCCGGTGATATCGGCAACATAGCCGACCACCAGCAGTTCCACACCTGTGGCATCAGTCCCGGTGAGCGAGAGATCCTGCACGGTGAGTGGCCCGGTGCAGGTCAGGGCCGTATCCGGGTCAAGAACTTCCAGTGTCTCCACACGGGAATCACCTGACAGAGAGATAGCCTGGCTGCCGCCGATAGCTGTCACGGAGCTAATGGAGCTTGCCCCGGTGACGCTGAGGGTGGAGCCGGAGCCAAACAGCATGATAGAGGCTTCGTCTGCGCTGTTGAGCGTCAAGTATCCTTGCTGGTTTTCCAGGGAGCCGATGCCTACTTGGAGGCGGGCGCCGGTCCCGAGATTCTCCAGCTTCCAGGAGCCGACGAAGTCGGCATCGGCACCCTCTGCGACCTCCGCAGTCACGGTGGTACCGGCATCTGCCCGGGAGGTGAGCGTGGCGTTGGTCAGCTTCAGGGTGCGGGCTTCCAGCAGCGGGCCTCTGCTGATGAGGAAGCCCTGGGTATCCGCGCTGCCCACGGTCAGTGTCCCCGTGCCGCTAATCGTGCCGACGTCCACGGTGCCGAGGATGTCGGCCGTGCCGGAGACGCTCATGTCACGAATCACACTCAAGCTGTCCTCACGGGCAAGGAAGGTGGAGTTGACGGTCAGCGTTCCATCGACGGTGAAGCAACCGGATGGGCTGGCAGTGGCATCCATAGGTTCAATGACCAGCCCCGGGGCTGCCTGTACGGTGAGGTCACCGTCCACGGTGACTCCGGCCTCCTTGATACCGATGCGGCCGTTGACGTTCAGGGAGCCTCCTGCACCGTAGGTCTGCACGACTGTGCCCGAGTACAGTTCGAGATCTCCCTGGATGGTAAGCTGCCCACTCTGAGTCTCTTCCTCACCGGCGCAGACCGAAGCACCTCCCACGACAGCGACATAGGGCACATCTACCGTTCCCGTGCCTGAAATCTTTGCATCCTGTCCGCTGAGAATGAGCTTCTGCGGGCCTGTGAACGTACCATTGTTGATGAGTGTACCCCCTATCAGCAGCTCGGTACCCGTGGAGATCATGCGGATCAATCCATCGTTGCGGAGGGTAGCACCGGGCATCACGTACAGTCCGGGAGCCACACCTTCGATTTCGAGCGTTGCGCCGGGATTGTTGAAGAAGCTGGAACCGGCATCCAGCAACAAACAGGCGCCGAGAGACTCGATCCAAATAGCGTTCCCATTTTCATCCGTACCGGGCAAGCGGAATGGCAGAACTACATCCTTAAGGATCATCTTACCACTATTGTACGTGACAGAGTTCGGGTACTGCTCAATGACGCCACCTGTGTAGGTACAGCCCTCGCCAATCGTCAGAGATCGTTCGTCTTCCGGCCCGGATCCGTACCTCATCACGTCCCCCATCAACATGTACGCGATTTCGGCCTCGGCCCCATCCTCCAGCGAGATACTCGTATGACTGTGATAAGCGGAAGCGGCATAGTTGTACACAAGGCTGTGCATCTCGAGCCTGGACCCCTGACCCGCGACCTGAATCGTCGTGGCGCCACTCGCCAGGCTCATCTGGACCTCATTTTTAAAGCAGAGCAGTCCACCATTCGTCACGCGGATATCAGTCAGGGGCTGGTACCGTCCCTGATCGGTTCCGAATCCCATACCAAGTTGGCTGTCGTAGGGATCACCCTGCACGCGCTCCCCAGCAATGACCCGGCTTCCTTCTCCATCAATGAGGATCTCTGCATTCTGGGCATAGATGGCGGTTCCGGCGTAATAGGACGATCCGCTCCGCACCTCCAGGGTGCCTTTGCTCATGTACATAGTGTCAACAGGACCTGCTCCGTATTCATAATCGCTTGCGAAGTTCTCCGGGTCGCGATAAAGGCCGTCAGCTTTATTCGAGGTTTTGTAGGTGCCGGCCACGTGAGCATTCGTGTCGTATTGAGATCCAGACATCAGGGTTTGATTGGATGGGTACCCCAAGAAGAGGCCGTGAGCATTCTCCATCGTGGCTCCATTTAACAGAATCAGCGAGCCATCCCCATCGCGACCACCGATGCACACGGCGCTGACGTACCCTCCATGTGATCCGATCGACTGTTTGTACGTCCCTCCATCCACAATCAGGCAAGCATTCTTGCCCCCTACCGTGAGATTAGGACTCTGCAAGGGTGGGTTGTTCAGCACGTCTACACCCTTGATGACCACCGTACCTTCGCGCACCACGAAGCTATGGGCCATAGTCAAATCGCTGTCAATGATGAGGGTCCCCTGCCCGTCTTTCACGATGGCGGTACGATTGTCGACCTTTGCGTCTTCGTTCTGAGGAAGGCTGAAGACGGTTTGCACACCGCTATCCTCTGAGTATGACGTTTCCTGTGTGATATTCATCGTCCCACCGTCTGCTGGGCGGAGGGCGTCGTAGTTGTAGTTCTCCTGCGCTGTGGCCTGAGAAGCCCCGGCCAGTGACAGGACGGTCATGATTGTGAGTGTCTTTTTCATCTGGAGTCAGTATCGGTTGCGGCGTTTTCTCTGTTATACTATCTGTTGCAAAAAGCTGTTAGTCAGCATCTTGCTATGATGTCACATATCCCGCAGGAGTCAAGAAAAAACTAACTGAAACATCGCGTTAAGCAACTTTTTTTCGAGGCTCAAGAAACTCCGGCCGATTTGTCCGCGGTTGTTCATGCCCGCGGTCAAGAGGCGGCGCCTTCCTGCGACTTGGAGAGGGAGTCGGGAAATGATGCCGGGAAATGACGAAGCACAGGCCCCGGCAGACACGCCGGGGCCTGTGCTTTGGCCGGAGCTGTAGTGCAGGAGGGAGGAAGAGCCGGAGCTCTTCCTCCCTCCCCGGTTCCCGATCGGCGTCACCCGAACCAGGCGACCGGGTGTTGCCGACGGGGGGCAGCTTGCCGCTGTGCCTTAGAAGTTCACGCGGTAGCCGACGGTGGCGTTGACGTTCGTGTAGTCCGCCCGCAGCTCCAGGCTGCCATCGAGGAAGAGCGATCCGCTGTCCTGTCCCACCGGGATGGTGAGGCCGGCACCAAGCTCGAGGCCGACGGCACCGATCTCTGCGGATTCGACTTCTCCTGCACTGCGGCCCAGGGCGACGAGTCCGGCACTCGCGCTGCTGCTGCGGTCACCGAGGTCGAACTTGGCCAATACGCGGCCTTCCAGCAGGGAGGTCCGGTTGTAGACGTTCTCTCCTACTGTGGTCTGGGCTCTCAGACCCAGACCGATGGTCAGCATGTCCATGGTCTGGTCGCCGTAGCGCACCGCCATATCGCTGCCGGTTTCGGTGTAGCCGTCCAGGCTGCTGTGCGCGTAGGTGATGTTGGCGATGGGCTGGAGGGCGGTGGTGCCTTCCTCGTTCATCGGGATGGTGTAGCCGACTTCGTACATGAGGCCGATGCCGATGCCGTTCGTGTCACCACTGGTCCGGTAAGCTCCGCTGCCGGTGCCTACAGTGCGCTCCAGCGAGGCGTCCGCGATGCCAACCGATGCCACGAAGGTGTGTACCCAAGCGGAGGGAGCGTAGCGTGCAAAAGCGGTCACGTAGTAGGTGTCCAGATCGCCTTCAGCCATCTCTGCGGCTTTGGCGGTGAGGTCGCCATACATGGCAGTGAGCGCCAGGCCGGCGGTGAACTTGGGCGTGAGGTCGGCGTCAAAGCCGGCGGTGGCGCCCCAGCTGTTGATTTCATAGCCGGCCAAAGTGCCGTCCTGCTCCATGGTGCGGTAGTTGCCCTCGGCATTGACCCAGGCGTTGAAGTAGGGCAAGTCGTGGCTGACGACGCTATCTCCTACGCCCATGGTGGTGGTGCGGTTGCGGATGGCCATGAGCTGACGCTGCATGTCACCGGCAAAGGCGGCCCCCATCGCGGTGGCACTGGCACCGGAGACGGCAGCCATTTGCCGGTCTGCGGCCCCTGTGTTGCCGGCGAGGATCATCTGCTCGAGCTCATCCAGTACGGCAGCGGCGGCACTGTCCGGGTCGTTGACCTGCGGGTTGAGCGTGCTGTAGAGAGCATCCAGCATGACGGCCCCGGTGTGTCCGTTCTTCGAGCTGGCGGCGTCCTGATGGAAGCTGGCTGTTGTGGCATCCACTGTGGTGCCGCTCAGGACGAGGTTGCCTCCTGTAACCTGCAGGGCTGCGGTGTCACCAAAGTACTTCTGCAACAACTTGTCGCCTGTGTCGGTCAGCGTTACCTTGCTGCCCTCGGCTTCTTCGGTACCCTGGACGATGACGGCCGAGACGGACTCCCCACCGGTCAGGTCGAGGTCGCTCTGGACGCCGGCAAAGGTGATCGCTACGGTGCCGCCGTCATAGGTGGAACCTGTGGTCTGGATCGCGCCGGTGCCACTGAGCATGGACTTGGTGAGGTTGAGGGTGAGGTTGAGGGTGCCGCCGGTGGTCAGGCTCAGCGTGTCGTTGACGGTGAGCGTCCGGTTCGTCGAGGTGTCGGAGCCTGCGAGGTTGATGGTGGCGCTGCCGGTGGAGCCTTCTGAGCCACTGAGGCTCAGGTTCTTCACGCTGGCTACGCCGCTGCCCAGCACGAGGTTGCCGCCCTGTACGCTGAAGGTGGTACCGCCGGCATCGCTGGCGAAGCCCTGGGTACCGGCGCCTTTCAGGATGATGGTGCCGTTATAGCCGGTCATGGAGCCCTCAAAGGTGTAGGAGTCTCCCGCTGCGACATCGAGAGTCAGCGTGGCAGCGGCTTCCACTTCCGAGGCCAGCTCACCGCTGCCGGTGAGGCCGGTGTACTCCAGCACGCCGGTCGACGGGGTGGTGACGGCGCGCATCCGCATGGACGCATCAGCCGCGGTCCTGATGGTCAGCTTTGCCCCTTCCTCGATGTGCAGCAGCATACCTGCGACGCCACTCGCGGTGTCGATGGCGGATGCGGTCTCACCGGCGGCTACGGTCATCTGTGAACCGCTCTCACCGGCGATGCTGACTCCCTCCAGCGAGGCACCGGCGAGGGTCAGTTCCTTGCCGCCGCTGACGGTGATGTCAGACCGGCCGGTGTCACCGTTGGCGGGCGCACCGCTGACGGTGCCGCTCAACGTGGTGTCGCCATTGGCCTGCACGCCGCCGTTCTCCGCCACAGTCAAGCCACCGCCGAGGGTGTTGCCTGTGCCGTTGAGCTGCAGGACGCCGCTGGTGAGTATCACCTGAGAGTCCGCATCGGCCGTCAGCTTGCCATTCACGGCATAGACGGTGTCGGGCGTCTGCCCGCCGGTGGCGGCATCGGTGGCCGCCAGCTGCAGGTCGGTCTGCTCGAGGTTGATATGGCCGTTATAGCTCAGGGAGTTGCCGACGTTATCAGGCAATTCATCCACCGAGATATTCGGGTTGATGGTCACCAGGTCACGCTCTGTACTCGTGGAGGTGTTGTCACCCTGCACGGTCAGGGTTGAGCCGTTCGCACCGATGAGGTTCGGCAGGTTGAGGCCGATGCCCTGCTGGTCCGTGGGAGTCTCGTGTCCCTTCAGGCTGATAGTGGTGTCCTGGTCAATCACGATGGCGACATAACCCTCAGTCGAATCATAGGTATTTGGCTTGCCGTTGCCGGCCCATGTCTCCACTCCGTCGCCCTGGTCTTCGGTGGCGACGTAGACGGCGTCCTCGGACTGGGCACCGTAGCGGGTGAGCACGAGCTGGCCATCCTCCGTGAAGTCGGCGGTTATGTTCATGACGGCGAGTGCTGCGTCAAAGGTGACCGAACCGTCCAGCGTGTTCAGGTCAGCATTGCCGTTACCGATGGTGTAGCTGGCGGAGACGCTCGGTGTATCCGCATTCAATTCGGTGCCGAGCAAGCCGGCCAGGACGTCGTTCACGTTGATGGTCACGGTCGCGCCGGAGGCGATAGCGACGCTGGCCGGGGCATCCAGCTGCAGCAGAGCCGCATCGTCAGCCAGACCCTTCATGGCATCACTCAGTGAGACCGAGGAGTTGCCCAGTGTCACGCCGGTGAGCTCCGTCAGCTGCAGGGTAGCACCTGCGACAGCGAGGTTCAGCGTTGCGTCGCCGGTCAGGCCACCCATGGCGAGTGTGCCACTGGCGCCCGTCACATCCACTGTGCCGGTGTAGCTGCCGGCGTTGGCCAGCGAGCCTGCCTGCATGGTGATAGTATCGGCGAGCATCCCGCCGCTCAGGTCGAGGGTCGCTCCGGTGCCGTTCAAGGTCACGGAGGAGGCAGTGGCTGCGGCATCGCCCACAGTCACAACACCCTGGCTGATCGTCAGGTCACCGATGGAGGATGCACTCAGCGCCAGGCTTGCCGCCTGTCCATCGACCACGATCGCACCCGCGCTGCTGTCTGTACTAATGGAGGAATCTCCCGTGACAATCAGGGTGCCGACAGCACTGGCATCTGTGCCGATGAGCCCGAGCTCATTCACCGTCAGGGTACCATCCGAAGCGAGTACGGCCTTTGTACCGGTGAGGGTAGCAGCCAAGTCCAGGGTTTCCACGCTGGTACCGTCTGCGAGCGTGACCTCGTTGCCACTGTTGGCCTGCACGGACTGGATGGCTGACTTTTCTGTCACGGTGAGGCTAGAGCCTTCTCCGAAAACCTCAATGGTGGCGCCGTCTGCCCTGTTGGCTGTCAGATGGCCTTGCTGCAGTTCGTTTGAGCCTGTGCCGACCTGGATGTAAGCGTTCTCCTGCAGATTGTCAAGTTTCCAGGTGCCCTCGAAAGCTGCCAGCTTGTTTATGCCCTGGCGGGAGCCCGCCGTCACGGCGCCGCTCACGGTCGTGCCACCCTCAGCAGTGGAAGTAAGTGTGGCGTTATTCAGGACAACAGTGTCCACCTCCAAGGTCTGTCCACTGTAGGTAAGAGAACCCTCAAGGGTTTCGCCCACGGTCAGGGTTCCCGCACCTGTGATGTTACCTGCCGTCAGGGTGCCTGCCACGGTCAGGGTGGAGCCGGTGTTCACGGTGGCATCGCTGGTGAGGCTGGTGCCGGTCGTGATGGTCAGGTCACTGGTCTGCGCTCCTTCGCCTTCTACGCCTACGGTCAGGCCCGCGAGAGTCTTGGCTTCAGTGGCGGTGAGGCTGACGGTGCCGAGGGTGGTGATGGACGCATCCTCCGAGATGCTGCCGAGGGCGACGTTGAGCGTGTTCGCCGTGCCATCGAGTGTTGCGCCTTCGGCGGTGATGCCGAGGTTCTCCACGGTGGTGGAGGCAGCCGTATCACCGGCTGCCAGCGTGCCGCCCTTGAGGATAACGGCAGCGTCCAGCCGGTCTGCTTCACCGGCCAGGTCAACGACCAGCGCGCCACCGGCGTTCACCGTAGCGGTGGTGTCACTGAGAGCCGCGGTATCAGCAGCCACGACGGTACCGCTGTTGATGGTAGTGTCGCCCAGCCAGCTGTTGGCGGTTTCGATGCGCAGGGTACCGGTGAACGGGGAATCAGCGGTGCCTACGGTCAGGCCGGCGGAATCGGTTGCGGAGCTGATGCCTCCCCCTTGGAAGGTGTAGTCAGAGGCGCCCACCACGGTGATGGTGCCTGCCGTGACGCCGGATTCGGCAATACTGACGGTGGAGGCTATGGGTGCGCCATCTGCCCCGCTCTGTGTGCCGAAGATGACATTGTCATAGCTGTAGAAGCAATCGTCTGCACCGCTGTTGTCCCAGCAGAGGTTGCCCTGATCGGTGTCCCAGGTGTCTGCCGACCCTCCCTGCCATGTCAGCGTGGCGGCGCTTCCGCCTTGCACGAGGAGCTGGAGGGAATTTTCTCCCAGAGAGAGGGTGTACTGGGTGCGACCTTCGTTGCTGTAATTGAGGCGGACACTGTCGAGGAGATCCGCCAACTGGGTTCCTGAGCCGATGTTGCTGATGAGCGTGTAGGTACCCTGGGCGATGGAGGCAGCCTCCGGACCGGGATCCAGCATGAGGGTGGTGACGGTGCCACTGGTGACACTCAGGTCTGTGCCCCCGGCATCAAAGCGTGGTACAGGCACATAGGTGTCAGCCTCATCGGTGCCATTCATGGCAAACTTCAGCGTGCCGCCCGCCAGTGTCAGGTTGCGGATTCCTACGGTGGGGGCGGGGGTTTCAGCCGTGGACAGGGAGGAGGATAGCGTCACGCCGCTGCCCAAACTGAGGTTACTAATGGTGGCGTCGGTGCTGCTCCCGATGATGGAGATGTTCCCGGCACTGAGAGCAGCTCCGGAGAGGTCCATGTCGCCTCCGGATACGGTCAGCTCCACGCCGGAAGCCAGGGTGCCGCTGAAGGTGCCGCCGGCTGCCACGTTGTACTTGCCGGCGTTGACCTGTGTGCCGGTCACACCGGAGAGCTCGCGGATGAGGTAGGTCTCTTCCTGCGAGGAGACAGTCAGCTGCGCTTTCTTCGAGGTCCCACTGGCATAGGTCAAATGGATGGCAGCTTGCTCAGCAGCCGCGGCGTCGGCGAGTTGCAGGGTGATGAAGGATGCGACATCCCACGTCCCCGTAAAGTTGTCGTTCTGACCGGTCAGGGAAATGAGCGTGGCGTTGGTCGCGGTGGCGTTGTAATCCGCGCCCTGCGCGTTCTCGCGAGTCAGCCGGATGGTGGCTCCTCCCTCTACACTGGCAAGGTTCCAGGTCTGATTCGTTCTGGCTGCCAGGGTGACAGTGCCGGTGTCTGCGACTTCCAGCGCGCTCAGGGTCACTGTTCCCTGGTCCCGGTACACCTTGGCTCCATCAGCCACACGTATGGTACCGTTCCACGTGGCACTACCCGTACTGCCTGCCAGGTGCAGAGCAAGGGTGCCCGCTTGGACGTCCAGGGTGCTGCCAGCCGTGTCCCAATTGGTAATATTCGAATTGGAGCCGAGCTGAAGCTTCCCTTCTCCCGTCTTGGTTAAGGTATGAGCATTCAGATCGGTATCGCCGGCAAGCGTCACCGCACTGCCCGATGCAATGTCGATGGAAGCATCACCGTTGATCACCGCAGATCCAGAGAACTTCGAATACCCCTGGGTTGAGGAAATGGCTGTACCTGCGGCCAAGGTCAGCGAGCCGGTAAAAAGTGCCTCTGTTGTCCCGTTTATTCCCAGGACCAGGCCCGCCTGCTGGCCGGTGACGCTGCCGATCGCCTCCGAGGAGGCAGCCGCAAGGTCGATGTTGAAGGTCCAATTGCCTCCATCACGCTCGGCAACCCAAAGCTGACCATCCTCCATGATGCGTACGGTCGGTGTCGGGGAGACACCCTGCGCTAATTTTCCGTTGCGCTGGCCGTCCAGGTAAAGCTGGCCGCTGGTCAGCAGATAGGTGCCGGAAAAACGGCTCAGGCCGGCACTCGTCGCCTCTCCGGCGTTCGGAATGGCATTGTTCACAAAGCCTTCCGCCGTCAGACGGATGTCCTCCACCCCCTTGCTGCCCGTGCCGGTGGAAAGGTCGATATCAACCTCGATGGTGCCGGCCCCGACAATCCACTTGCCGGCGCTAAAGGCGTCGTTGGTGGTGATGACGACGGTGCCGGAGGTGCCGGTGTTGATGCTGCCAAAGCCGCTGTTGGCGCTGGCGGTGCTGCCCTGGTCCGTGATATCCGCGAGAATGAGCCGGGCGCCGTCACCCAGGGTGACAGCGGTGTTGCCGGAGGAGAGACCACCTTCGGCACGGACAGTCGTTCCGTCCGTGATGGCGGTGGCTCCGGTGTAGGTCTTGCCCGCGCTGTCCCAATAGACTTCCTGATCCGTCGAGTCGATGGTGACATTGCCGGCACCTGTGAGGGCCTTGGTGGCCGCGAGGCCGGTGTGCAGGGTGAGGTTCACTCCCCCAGCCATATTGATGGTGCCGGCAAAGCCGGAGAGTGCGTCTGATGCGACCTCGATTGCTCCCTCAGTCAAGTCAATGGTCGCGCTGGCGCCCTCAGCGGTGGCAATGCTGTTGTCCAGCTCGTAGGAGGTGTCCCCGGTATTGGAGAAGCGGAAGGTGGTGCCATCCGAAAGCACGAGGGAGGTGTTCTGACTCAGGCTGGTGTCGTTGGCTACCAGGGTGCCGCCTTCGATGTAGGTGGCTCCGGAGTAGGTATTTTCCCCGGTGAGGGTCAGAATGCCGCTGCCGGATTTGTGCAGGGAGAGCGTCCCGGTGTTGCCGTCTGTGACGTTATCCTTGATGGAGCCATTCATGGCTACATCCTGATCATTGGTGAACTGCAACCACACTTCGCGACCGGCCTTCGCATCGACTTCAATCGACGCATTGACCTCTGTCGCAGAGCCTGAGAACTCAATCACGTTGCGCTTTATAACACTGTTGCTTGAGTCTCCTTCGGCATAAACGGTATTGTTACCACCAGGCTGCATTTTAATCGTACCAGTATACTGGCTGACATCTCCGACAAACACGAGGTTGTTGCCTGCATTGCGATCTGACAATTCTACGGATATGTCGCCCGTCCCGGAGACAGAATTGTTGAACTTCACCGAAACATTATCGTGAGCGTTGCTCCAGCGCCATGCGTATCCTCGCGCGTCTGGGTTGGTCAGCACCACTGCCGAGTCAATAGCAATGGTTGAATTCCCCCCCGATCCGGGGTAACCTAAAAGTCCCTTAAGCTCAATGACAGATGACGCATTGCCGAAGCTGCTTGTGCCACTGAACAAGTACCCGCCACCATTGACGCCTCCATTGGAAAGGACAACGGTGCCCGTCCACCCGGCTACGCCGGCATCTGCATCCGGATCGACAAAGGTAATGTGATTATCGCTGAGGTTGCTGGTCGTGTTAAGATCGATTCTCAGCGTGCCGGAACCGGTGAGACTCATGTCCGTATAGGAATTATCACTGGCTTTATAGTTCTTCAGATTTACCGTGGCTCCTGCTGCGATGTCAAGGTTGGAGACGCGATCCATCGAGACGTAGCCGTCCGTGATGGCTGTGGTACCCGCCAGGGTGTTGCCGGAGGTGAAGGCGAGGGTGTTGGCGGTGTTGTCACTGAAGGCGAGTGAGAGGGTGGAGCCGGCTGCCGAGCTGATGTTGTAGGTCTTCTGCCCTTCAAGCGTGTCACTGATGACCAGTGTACCTCCCTGGAGGGCAAAGGCGGTGGTGTCGCTGCTGATGAGGTTCTCCGAGACGGTGAGGGTGCCTTCGCCGGTCTTGGCGAGGGAGCCGCTGTCACCCAAGGCGAGTGAATCCACGGTGAGGGAAGCCGGGGTGGTACCGACGTTCAGGCTGACGGCGGCGTTGGCTGTCAGCGTGCCCACAATGAGGTTACCCTCGAGAGTCGGCGTGGCGGCTGTGGCAAAGGTGACGTTATCACCATTTGAGAAAGGACTGGAACCTGCGGTGCCCGCAGCGGTGTCAGAGAAGCTGTCCGTATCTGACGGAGTCCAGACGTTGTGGCCCTCGCCCCCTATCCAATAGAGGTCACCTGCCGTGGATGCGAGGGTAAGCACAAGCTCGTTTCCCTGCCAGTCGAGTTGTCCGTCCTCCGCCCCGGTTAAGGCGATGGCACTAAGGTCCGTTGGTTTGTCCCCTGTGACGGTCGCCAATGTGTGTTGTCCGGAGGCTGAGGTCAGCGCAGTGACATCCAGGTTGAGACGTCCCTCCAGGGTGAGTGCTCCTAATGACAGGGCGGCATCATCGAAACTGGTGAGTTTCAGCGTGGTGTTGTCCGCGAAGGTGAGGCCTGTCAAACTGGTATCGGCTCCCGCCTGGAGCGTGCCGGCATTGACGGCCAGCGAGGTAGCATTCGCACCGCTGATGATGAGGGTGCCGGCGCCGGTTTTCTGCGTGATGCCGGAGCCGGCGAGTTTGGAGCCAATGTTGAGGGTAGCACCAGCTTCTGCTACGTTGGCGACGGTGAAGTCCTGGAGGGTGATGGTGTCACCGGAAAGGTTCACTTCACCTTCCCCAATGGTGCCCAGTGTGCTGGAAGCCACGGTTGAGGTGTTGTTCTCATCCTTATATCCTCCACTAATGACGATAGGGGAATCTGCAGTCCCTCCCCAGGACACGCCGCTGGCGATGTTCACCGCTGTGTCTTGGGTGGACATGACGTAGCCGTTTTTGGAACTGACCTTACCGGCAGCATAGATACTGCCTTCGAGGTTTGTACCTGCGTTGACGTTGATCGTAACGTCCTTCTGGTAGGTGGCCACGCCCCCGCTGGCAACGTAGGAGCCGCCGTAAAGAGTTCCATTCAGGGTGGGTCCTGTACCGCCCTTCCCCAATGTGACTACTATGTCACCGTTCACTTTGTACGTTTTGTCACTGGCTGATTCCGCGGTGTAGATACCACCTACTACATCTCCGTTGAAGGTGCCCCCCTCCAAGGCCATCTGCGCCACTTTGTCTGGGTTCACGCACGAGAATGTTGAAGAACCTGAAGCACTGCCAACGATGCGCGCGGCACCGATCACGATCCCGTCAAACACGCCATCGCTGACGGTCAGAGACGCACACCCGGAGACATTGGTCGTGATCCAGTACCCCACGCTGGAGCCTGCAATGACAGGCGCTTTATAGTGACCACCAGCGATCTGCACGCTCGAGTCTCCTGTTGATACCGTCGGGTACCTTCCTGTCGCTATGGCATATGTACCACCTATGACTTCTTTGGTGAAGGTAACATTGGCTCCGGTGCTATCCACACCGTGGATGACAACACTGGAAGCTCCGGATTGCACTACCGAGCATCTGTCTCTCGTAAGGGAGCCACCAATGATGCTCTTATTGAAATCCGTTCCTTCGGTGTAGGTGGTGTCTCTCAGGTCAACGAAGACGTTGGTGTTGCCATTCACGGTGATGCTTCCCAAACCGTTACCCGAAGCCGCGCCGCCCACGACCGCGGCGTTATCCTGGGTGAAGTCACTGGCAGTCGGGTCAAGCCATGCACTCGTACTATTGGAGAGGATGGAGTAAATGTTGACGTGGGTGTTGCCGTTAAAGACACTGCGAGCACCTGCGGCCCCTTCTTCTGTCCCTCCAATGCCATTACCTGTTGTCCCGGCGCCGACGATGAATCCCCGCACTTGTGCTCCATCCTCAACAGACACATAGGAATTCCCATTGAAGGTCGTGTCCGAGGTTGAGCGGAAATTACCGCCGATGATATCCTCCACTTCTCCAGAAGCCATCAGAATGTGGCTGTCTCCCGTATGAGTGAACGCCGCTGATGCTGTCAGCGATGCGCCGCCTCCCACGAGAATCTTCCAGTTTGTATCCGAATCGTAGTATACCCACGTATCGCGCGGAGACTCTGCCGTGCCAAGGTTCGCATCCTTGGCGCCTCCAATCAGTGTAGCACCAGCCCCAGTTGATGGCTGATCCACATTCACCTGACTTGAAGCAAGTTTTCCCAGGAAATAGAAAGTAAAGCCCCCTACATTTTCCTGTGCACCCGCGATGCTGCCACCCGAGAACGTCGGCAAAGACGCCACGCTGGGAGCGACTCGCACGATTGGAGCGCCCCAGTTGGCATCCCAGCCATTGATGCTGCCTGTGATTTGGTAGAGCAGCTTTCCATCTGAGACGCTATACTGCGCACCCAGATATTCCACACCTCTGTACTGTCCGCTCTGCTCACTGCTGTCTATCGCGAGGTAGGTTGACGTCACCGTTCCGTCCTCTTCATCAACGACATTCGAAAGGCACGGAAAAGCGTCTGTCTCAAAGGTGAAGGTTGTTCCCTCCGCAAACGAGATGACGCCATTGTTATCAAGCGGGCTCAAGGCGCTAAAACCATGGGTTCCGCTAATGGCCAATGACCCTGTGGACAGGATATTCAGTGCGTCAAATGCCGCCATGTCCACCTGAGCGCTGGTAAGGGCTACCGCGACATTCAGTGTTGATGTCCCGGTTACGGTACCTCCTTTTGTCACTCCTATCTGCGCGTTGTCCCCAAGCTGACCGCCATAGTAGTTGACGGTGTAGTTGCCGTTCAGGGGTGCCCTAGTGCCCGTCGCATAGATGCTGCCATTGTAGGTACCACCATACAGATTGATGACAGCATCACCTGTCACTTGGCCGACAGCACCGCCGTTGTCCGTTATCCCCGCGATAATAAGCCCGTTGATTGTCGGGCCTTCGCTTTGGCCTTCCACGCCGATCGTATAGGTGATGTTGCCGTTGACGTGTGTTCCGCGTGAGCCGGCGGCAAGGGACACGCCACCGCCGTCACCCGAGGAGTTCACCGTGTTAACAGTGCCCTTGCGGACATCAACGGTGATGTCTCCGTTAAGTACGGCACTCCCTGCGGTGTTGTTGCACTCACCTGTCACGCGTAATCCCCCGACGCTTCCGGTGGTATCGATGTCCACATCGACATCCCCGTAGTACGTGTGAAGTCCCGTGGTACCTTCCATCCAGGAGAAAAGCAAGCCATTGCCAGCGCCGAAGGAATCAACACTGGCGTCTCCAGAGATAGTTGCACGGAAGGTTTGAAGATCATCTGCTGCACCACATGTTCCTGCGGGCGCACTCCCACCCAGGATCGAGAACGCCATACTGCTGTAGGAGCCGCTATCCACCTCCAGGACCATTCCACGCTCAGGCAAACCATTCTCTCCTGTCGCGCCTACTATAGTCGCTTTCTGATCGGCTCCGGGAGTCCACTCTGCGGTACTCTCAGTTCCATCCGCTTTCGTGTAAGTGGCGATGTACTTACCATCCCGGAAGGTTACGCTGGCTCCCAGGCTGTATGTGTGCAGGGTTCCTGCAGTCGTGAAGGAGAGGGTTCTCAGTTCGAAGTTGGACGCTACAACTTTTCCATCCACGAAGGAGAGTTCACAGTCCGCGTAGCCTACCGGAAGGCGGGAGAGAACGTACGTCGCGGATGAAGACGTGAGGGTTCCCTGCGGAGCCTTTACCACATCCACTTCCACTTCCTCATACGATTGCAGAGCAGTGCCGAAATCCACGTCGAGTGTGACTGTTCCTGCCAGCGTATACGAGCCGGCTCCGAGGAGCTCGACGCCTTGGGAAAGGCCGGTTAAGACAAAGGTGACATCAGTCAGCTGTGCCGTAGCACCGGATTCTACCGACAGATGGTTGGTCTCCCCTACCCGAACGCCGGAAAGAGAGAGGCTGCCCCCGCTTTTTACATTTAACGTCAGGTTACCTCCCAACGTACCGGCGAAACTGCTGGTACCGCTCAGATTGAGAATGGCGCTAACGGGTGGTGTAACCGATGTGTCATACTTATTATCCGAGGACGGCAGTAATTCAATGAAGCCCGTCCCGTTCAGGCTTTTGACGTTTGTCTGCTCCGCTCCCAGCAACAGGCGCGTATTGTCCCCCAAGTTCAACGTGGCGTGTGCGAACGTGTCTTGCTTGCCGATGATATTGACTCTCTTGGAGCTGTTATTCTCATTCGTAAGATTGATTGTACCCTCATAGGTGGCCTCTGTACCGTTGAACCGCAGAGTATTATAATCCTGAGCCCACGTACTGGCTGGAGAGAGGATATTAACTACTGCGTCGGCGCCGCCGACCAGACTTTGGAAGTCATAGCTCTTCGAGCCAGTTAAGTTCAACTCAGCGGTTCCTTGTATGTTCAGATCACTATGCAAAGCAAATGCTGAGTCTTCGGACTTGAGGGTCGCCCCGTCGCCTAGGGTAACAGATCCTACCAGTTTCAGGTTTGAACCGTACTGAAGCACATTGGCCGGATCACCCTGACCCCCTGTCAATACACCAAGCTTGAGGGTTGCCCCTTGTTCCACGGTCACGTTTCCGATGTTAAACTCGGTGCTGATATCTGTAGGACGAGAGCTGGAGTTTGTGCGGTTAATCGTGAAGACGACGTCGCTGCCGCTCACGGTGACAGTGTCCGAGGCATGGGTTGTATCCGAGTTCTGTCCCAGAGTCCAAGTGCGTTCAGCTTCCGGGGTATCAGTGTTTATTGTATAATCAGTCGCCATGGCTTGCTGGGATACGGCTAGCGTGGCGATGAGAGCTCCGCCGGTGATGGTGCCGGTGGCGATAGTGGTGCTGAAGGAGGCCGCGACAGCCATGCAGGCGAGCAGGGCTGCGCGAAGTTGGTTCGGGAGGTGTAATTTCATAAGAATTTACGATGGATTTCGGGAGATGTATTGAGAGAGAGCCGGTGGCGCCTGTCGACGTGACGTCACGGCTGTGTACAATTAGTGCATATAGCAAATACCATGCGGCCGGTCAAGCAAAAAAGGGTGGAAATAGGGCTTTTTGCGTTGGGAAAACGTGGTTGGTGGCGATGCGTCCGGGGAGGAAGAGTAAGCGCTGCCGCTGAGTTGTTCGGGGCCCCTCGTCGGGCAGAACGGATGCAGCCGTCATCTGCGGGGAGATGACGGCCGCAACGGTGCCAGAAGTCCCTGGGGGAGGGGCCGACTGCCTCCCCGACTGGGGGGGGGGAATTAGAAGTTCACGCGATAGCCAACGGTGGCGTTGACGTTCGTGTAGTCCGACCGCAACTCCAGGCTGCCGTCCAGGAAGAGCGATCCGCTGTCCTGTCCCACCGGGATAGTCAGGCCCGCACCGACTTCCAGGCCGACGGCACCGATTTCGGCGGATTCCAACTCGCCGGAGGCCCTGCCCAGAGCGGCCAGACCGGCGCTCGCGCTGCTGCTGCGGTCACCCAGGTCGAACTTCGCCAGCACGCGGCCTTCCAGCAGAGAGCTGCGGTTGTAGATACTCTCACCGATGACGGCCTGAGCGCGCAGACCGATGCCGAGGGTGAGCACATCGACGGTCTGGTCGCCGTAGTGCACGGCCAGGTCGCTGCCGGTTTCGCTGTAGCCGCTCAACGAGCTGTGAACGTAGGCGATGTTGGCGATGGGCTGGAGGGCAATGGAGCCTTCCGCATTCATCGGGATGGTGTAGCCGACTTCGTAGAGGAGGCCGATGCCGAAGCCGTCCGTATCGCCACTGGTCCGGGAGACTCCGTCACCAGCGCTTACGGTGCGGTCCAGCGAGGCGTCCGTGAGGCCAACGGAGGCGACAAAGGTGTGCACCCAGGCAGAGGGAGCATAGCGGGCAAAGGCGGTCACGTAGTAGGTGTCCAGGTGACCATCGGCCGTATCGGCGGCCTTGGCCGTGAAGTCCCCATACATAGCGGTAAGCGCCAGGCCGGCGGTGAACTTCGGGGTAATGTCGGCATCCACGCCGACGGTGGCACCCCAGCTGCTCAGCTCATAGCCGGGCAGTGTGCCGTCCTGCTCCATGGTGCGGTAGTTGCCCTCGGCATTGATCCAGGCATTGAAGTAGGGCATGTCCGGATTGATGACGGCATCTCCCACGCCCATGGTGGTGGTGCGGTTGCGGATGGCTGTGAGTTGGCGCTGCATGTCACCGGCGAGGGCGATGCCCATGGCGGCGGCGCTCGCTCCGGACACGGCAGCCATCTGGCGGTCTGCGGCCCCGCTGTTACCGGCGAGGATCATCTGATCCAGGTTGTTGAGGATGGCGGCTGCTGCACTGTCCGGATCGTTGACTTCGGGGTTGAGGGTGCCGTACAGCCGGTCGAGCATAGCTGCGCCGACGCGACCGTTGGCCGAGGTGGCTTTGCCTTTGTAGAAGGTGGCTGTATCACCATCGACGGTGGTACCGGTCAGCACGATGTTGTTGCCCTGCTTTTCCAGGCGCACCCCATCCGTGAAGTATTTGTAGAGCAGGCCTTCGCCGCTGCTCTTGAGCGAAACTTCTGTGCCTGTGGAGGAGTCCCCGCTGAGAATCAGCAGCGACACTTGGTCACCTCCGGTCAGATCAAGGCCGGAATCTACCCCCTGGACGTCCAGATCAACGCCGCCGCCCTCATAACTGACGCTTCCTGCCTGCACCACAGCGGCCCCGGTCGTATCTCCGGAGCTGAGCATATCCCCCGTGATGTAGAGGCTCAGTTGCAGGGTGGAGTCTGCTCCGAGGGTGAGGTTTTCCTTCACGGTAAGCGTGTTATTATTGCCCGAGCTGCCGGCAAGGGCAGCGGTGGCCTGCCCGCCTCTGTTGAGGAGCAGGGAGCCCAGGGTCCGGCTGCCGGAACCGAGGTCAAGGTTGGCTCCATCGACAGCGAGTGTCGCGGTGGGTGCATCACTGGTGATGGTCTGGGTGCCGGAGCCAGTGATGGTGATGGTGCCGGTGTAGTCGCGCAGGGAGCCGGAGTAGGTGTAGGATGAATCCTGAGCGAGATCCAGGGTGATGCTGGCCGGGGTGCCAGCAGTAGCCAGTGCTCCGGAGCCCGTGAGTCCGGTGTAGGACTGTTCCCCGGAAGTGACAGCACGGTTCGTGCCGGCGGTGCTCATAAGGGAGGTCTGCTCCCCAATGGTCAAGGTGGCGCCGGAGAGGATTTCCAGCAGCATGCCGCTGGAGCCAAAGCTGCCGGAGACACTGACGGCGGCCTGCCTGGCAATGCTCAGGATGCTGCCGGTCTCACCGGCCATGGTCACGCTGCCCAACGAGGCACCATCCGCCAGGGTGAGGGTGCAACCGGCCGCCAGGGTGATGGCCGCCGTGTCGGTGTCCCCGGACAGCTCGAGCCCCTCGGCCCGGCCGGTCAGGGTGGTGTCGGACCCCAGGCGGAGTGCGGCGCCGGAGGCGATAGACGCGCCATCCAGGGTGTTGCCCTGCCCCGTGAGGGCCAGAGAGCCACTCTGAACGATCAGCTGAGAGCCACTGCCTGCTGCCAGCGTGCCGCTCAGGGTGGCGGTGCTGCCGGCCGCTCCCTGCCAGGTCAGGATCGCGCCTGCCGCGGTGTCCGTGGCGGCTTCCAGGGTGATGTTGAGCGGTGCGCCGCCACAGTTGTCTTCCAGCACCAGCTCGGCACCGGAGAGCACGTCGACATCTGTCTCGCTGGCGAGGTCAAGGGCTCCTGCCGCAAAGTGGGCAGTGCCGCTGCCTACGCGGATGGTGCCCACTTGGGTGATGGCATTATTATCGCCTGCATCCGGAGTGTAGATGTAGGTTTTGCCCGTGCCGGGATCAATGTACAGGGATCCGGCCGTCACGGGTCCGCTAATCGTGATTGTCTCTGAGGTGCTGCCGTCAGCCAGCGGCCCGAAGATGACGCTGACGGAACTCTCGTTCTCGTACTCCTTTCCATCCTCGCCGAAGGGTTTGCCGGCCTGCCAGATGCCGGTCTGCTCGGGGTCAGTCCAGACGATCTGATTCAGGACGACGTCGAGTGTCAGCTGGTGGGTAGCGCTGTCATAGGCCAGCGTGCTTTGGGTCACGTTCCCCAGGCCTGTCAGCGTGATGTCATCGACGCTGCCAACCAAATTGTCGATCGTGGCAAGCAGGATACCGTTCTCGGCTCCCGTGAGTACGAAGTCGGAGAGATCCAGGGTAATACCTTGCGTGCAATCCAATGTGTCCTGAACGATAAGCAGGCCACGATCCGCCAGGGACAGGGTGCTGCCTGCCGCGAAGGTCAGGCCCGAGAGGGTAGTGCTGCTCTCCACCGCAAGGGTACCTTCTGCCACATTCAGAGTCAGGGTCTCCCTCTCGCCGCTGACGGAGAGGGTACCGGCCCCGGTCTTAGTGCGGATGCCGGCATCCACCATGGCCTGGGTCAGTTGCGCGGCACCGGTAGCTTGGGTGATTTCGATGGTATCGAAATCCGCCAGCGTGACATTGGACGTCAGGACGGACTCCAAATTGGCACCTTTTCCGGTGAGGGCGAGCGTCCTCGCACCGGTGACGGTAGAATTGCCGAGATTGAAGTAGCCACCGCTGATGGTGATGGACGCATCTGCCGTTTCGCCGAAGCTGACTCCACTGTCAATGGCGACGCGCGTGCTCTCCGTAACCAGTTTCGCATTGCTGGATCCCGACCCCGCAGCAGTGGCCCCCGGCATCACATAGAAGCCGCCAGCCGCATAGATATTACCGTTGATCTGAGAGCCTCCGATCAGAGTGATGTTAATATCGCCCTGCTTCCATTCCGACGGGTTTGATATATTCGTACCGGAGCCGCGGTACGTAGCAGAACCACCCAGGATAAGATTGTTGGCGACGGCTTTAGAACCCAACGTGATGTTGATATCCCCCGTGGACATCAATGCCAGATCCGTACCGTCATTTCCTGTTATACCATGGCCTCCCACAATAGCCCCGTTGAATGTACCGCCCTCCAGATTGAGATTAATTCCATCCGTTGTCACGGAAGCTCCACCGGGCGCATCATAGGTACCACCAAGGATGTAGGCATCCGCCCCGAAGGTTCCGCTCTTCACCGTCACGTTGATCGATCCGGTATGTGTGGAAGAAGCTCCGGAAACACTCAGGCGGGAACCGCCGATGATTCCCTTGCTAAAGGAGACACCGTCCTTGCCTGTGATGGTGATATTGGTTTCTCCACTATGGGTAAGGGAAGCTCCGGTTGACAAGTAGGAACCGCCGATGATGTATTTACCAAACGTCTCCCCGCCCGCCGGGTCTGGGGTGTAATTACTCAGATCCACGGTCACGTTCGTGTCACCAGTAAACGAGATTTCATTTGTGCTCGCGTTACGGCAGGCTACACCGCCGCCAACGACCGCACCTTGTGATGAGTTTGCACCTCCCGCCCAATCCAGATTAACATTTGTTTCGGAGTTGACCAGTGGTGTGTAGATCCAAATGTTGGATGATCCAACAAAGCTATTCGTTCTTCCGTGACTAGTTGTTCCCGCACCAACAATATACCCATTCACCTTTCCATCCAAAACGGAAATATATGAGCTCCCAGTGAAAACAGTACCGCCATAATCGCGATAATTACCGCCCACCAAGTTATCCACTTCACCATTCTCCATGTAGATATGGCTATTCCCGTTGAAGTTGGCGCTTGAGCCATTGGCGTAGTTACCGCCTACCACAATGGCAACTTTTGTATCACTGCCCTCGATGCGAATCCAAGTGTCGCCGGTAGTAGCACTCGACGGATTCCTGGATCCTCCCACAATGATAGTTTTAAGATCAGAATAAATGCCATTAATTGCGCCACTCAACGTTGCGGAGGTGGTGGAACCGCTCACAAAACTGCTACCACTTGAAGTTAGAGCCTGTATGGCACATCCGTACGAGGCGTTCTCCTCTGCTTCGGGAAGGCTGGTGTAATTGTCAAGAAAATTCGGGCACACAGAAGGCTGGTGCACCAACCCTCCAGCTCCCCAGTTAATATCCCAGTCACCTCTCTGCACCGTCTGCTGAAAGGTAACGGTATGGTTCTGTTCGTCAACCGTATATCCATCGCTGCTGGAGAAACCCTCGTACTGCCCCATTCCGTTGTCAGAGTCAAACAAGAGGAAGGTAGCTGTGACCGAGCTCTTGTCACTTGATATCTCTTCGTCCAGAATCTTAAAGGTTGAAAGATTGAATGCCCCGCCGGCTTCCAAGGAAATTGTGCCGTTATTCATTACCTTGGAGAGGTCATCTGCTGTCACAGTACTGTCAATCGACAGCGTGCCCCCTCTATTGACATCAAGGAGATCAAAGGATCCCACGTCCACACGGGAAGATAACAGGCTGGCACCGCTCTGGATATTCAATGTAGAGGTACCGCTGACAGCTCCTCCCTGGCTGACTGCAATTTTGGACCCCTCAGCAATGGTTCCACCGTAATAATTCACGGTGTAGTTACCGTTCAGGGTAGCCCGCACACCGGTAGCGTAGATGCTTTTATAGGTACCTCCGTACACGTTGACAACGATATCCCCCGTGAAGCAACCTCTGTGACTACCTCCCCCGGCCTGAGCAATACCTCCAACGATATCCCCTTCAAATGAGGGCTGTGCGTTACCGGAAAGTGAGCCCAAGTTGTACGTGGCACTGCCAATCACGGCTGTTCCCTTGTTGCCGGCAGCCAGTGAGACTGCATTCGAAGACCCCCCCACTGTGCCAAAATGACCGCTAAGAATCTCCACATCAATGTTGCCATGGAGGGTCATTGCGCTTGTTCCAGCAGTTTGTCCAGTAGTTTGAGCACTACTGTTTGTCTCACCTGTGAGGATCAGACCCGCAACATTACCGGTGGTGTTCACGTCGATGTCCAGATTGGCATAGAATGTTTTCGAGCTTGACTGCGTCCACCCGAACAAGCCTTGCTGGTCAGGGGAGAAGGCACTAACTGAGGCCGTTCCTCCAACCGAGAGATACAAATTCTTCGCCGCGCCTTCTGCACCCAATGACTGATCAGAGCCATTCGCAACCCTGTCGAAACTCAGCTGAGCATAGGTACCGCTCGTAACAGAAAGGCTCATGCTTGAGTCCGTCCCCAATGAGCCGATAAGCGAGCAATTCACGCTTAGAGCTCCATCCGCATTAGCGCTCACACTCTTGTTCGCCTCAGTCGCGGTACCAGTAGCATAGGAAATACGGTATGTACCGTCCGTATTTTTGGAGATGGTAACATCATTATTCCCGTTCAGATTAACGTTGCCGCTGGCATCTCCCGTGGGCTCAGTCGTAGAACCCAAGGTGTGGCCCGATATGGCCAGCGTCGCAATAAGAACACCGCTAGCAAAAGTACCGGTGCCGAGGGTGGCGGCAGCAACCATGCAGGAAAGAACCGCTGCGCGAAGTGGAGTGGGGAGGTGCAATTTCATATGCTTGAGAGATTGAGTGGATGAAAAGAACGGGAGCACACCTTAGCCGAAAGTCCGCACGAACCTCCGGCTAAGCACGTTTACCCTATAGCAGACAAGAACAGGGCGGGTCAAGAAAAAACGGCCTTCCACGGCAAATAACAAAGATTCGTTCTATGTTTACAACAGAAAAATGCATCGTGCGGATGCGGATCGGTCGGAAACGCAGCAGCACGAGCTCCCGGTACCGATCATGCGGAGGACTTAACGCTCTGCCGTCATGGTACCGGGCAACCTCAGTCAGAAGGACTGCAACTGGAATGTGATGTTGGCTGATTGCAGTGTGGGCTGTCTGGGTGGGTGGGAGAGACCGCGATGCCCCGATGCATGACTAACGCACCCGCTGCGCCAAGTCTATTCCTGCCTCGTAGCGGTGTGTATGTTTTGCATAAAAGCCGGGTAAGACTGGCAGAAGATGAGTTCAGGCTTGTATCTTGGAGGCTGTGCGTGTAGACTTCTTGGCCGTGAATGTGTTTTCTACCTGCTGGAACAGCTCGCGCCACGAAGACGGCGGAGCGATCTGTGATGAGATTCTGGGGCTCGGGTTCGATACGATCGAGGTGTCGCACGGGCTGTCGCTGAGCAAGCTGCCGGGTATTATCAAGGCGGTGGATGAGGGGCGTATACGGGTCGCAGGGGTGCACAATTTCTGCCCGGCTCCGATCGAGATCCAGGGGGATGCGCCGGATGCGTACCGCTTTACCTCACACCGGCCGGAGGAACGCGAGAGGGCCATGCGGCTGAGTATGGAGACGCTGGAGGTGGCAGCGCGGCTCGGGGCAGCATACGTGGTGCTTCACATGGGTGCGGTGGAGCTTTTTATGAACCGGCGGGGGACGCGCACGCTGGAGCGTTATGCGCGGCATGGTATGCTCTGCTCGGGTGAGTATACGCGCTTCAAGCATGATCTGGTGCGGAAGCGCAGCCGGCTGGCGCCTCTATATTACGGGAGGGCCCGCGAGGCGCTGCACCGGCTGGCGGAGAAGGCGCGCGAGCTGAATCTGGTGCTCGGGGTGGAGGGGCGCAGCCATCTGGAACAGGTCCCGGGTGAGCTGGAAATGCCGCAGCTGATGGAGGAGTTCCGGGATGACCCCCACGTGCGTTATTGGCATGATTTCGGCCATATCCAGCGCAAACACAATCTGCTTTTGCTCGATCACTGCCAATATCTCGAGGGGCTCGAACCTTACCTTTACGGTTCCCATGTCAATGATGTGCAGTGGCCCGCGCGTGATCACCGGGCGCCTTTTTTCGGCGGCGATGTGGATTTCCGCCGGCTGGTGCCGCGCTTTTTCTCACAGGAAATGCCGCTGAGCTGGGAGTTGTCCAGCTCCGTGACGGCGGAGCAGATACGGAAAGCCAAGGTACAGTGGGATGAGATGATGAGGACGGTACCCAAGCACAAAACGACCCCCAAGGCGGATAATACGCAGGCAATGTCAGTACGGTAGTCTCCCTCGCTGGCGCAGAACAGCCCGATCATTCCGGCGGCAACGCCCCGGCAATTAGCGATACAGGATCAAGTCGCAGCACGCCGACCGGCAGCGACGCAGAAACCGGCTACAGCGCCCTCCGCATGTAGGTACGCAACAGGGCAACGGCATCTCCGGCCAGGCGGCGGATAGCTGCCTCGCGGTCGCCGATGGGCGGCAGGCTCCAAAGGGTGAAGTCATCATGCGCCACCAGGTTGAAATACATGCCGCGGAGGTTGGTCAGGCACCATAGCCAGTCCGTGCGCGACATGCCGGGAAAGAACGCCTGCACGGCGTCCTGCCACTCCTGCAGGGCGTAGAAGAAGTGGGAGTCGTAGACGCCTTTGGTCAGCAGGGGACTTTCGTAGCCCATTTTGTTGAGAAAACAGAGCACCTGCTCGCCGGTAGCTACGCTGTCATCCTGCCAGGAGGTGATGGGGGCTGCCAGCCAGGAGTAAATAATGTCCTCGACAGAGCCGGAGGCTTTCGCAGCGTCCAGAGCACGGAGGCAGACGGTGTTATACTGCTCGGAGACGAAGGCGAGCGTGTCGCGGTAGAGGTCGGCTTTGCTGCCAAAGTGGTAGCGGATGAGGCCGATATTGACGCCGGCTTCATTCGCAATATCCCGTACGGAGGCGCCCTGAAAGCCCATGGCCGTGAACTGTCGGATGGCGGCACGCATGATCTGTGCTTTCGTCGCTTCGGATTTGTTCATGGTTCCATCGAATCTCTGGCGGACTTCAGTCGGCATGCTTAGTCAGCTGCTTGCGCAGGTAGTCCCGGTCCTCCTCGCTGAGGTTGTCTACGCTGACACTGCCAATCCGACCGCCGAGTTCCTTGAGATAGACGCGCCGCGTGTCATGATCATAGCGCTGGTAGCGCGCAAAGAGCGGCGCTTTTTTGCGCACCAGGGTCCAGTCGCGGTAGCCGCGGGAACGCATCTTTTCCTTGTACTTCCCGTAGGAGGCTTCAGCGCGTTCAATGGCATGGCGAATCGCGATCTCCTTGCCGGACCAGTCGATGTCATCCACACCATCAAAAACAACCTCCGTATCGCCGGACATCGAAATGACCACGACCGCCGGCCAGCGCTGCACGCCAAAGCGCCGCCCCATCGCGCGGGCCTCGCGCAGGCTGTACCGGGGGCGGCGTGCCTCCAGCTCATCCGGAGCTTCCCCTGTGTCGATGACAACGCGGGTGACCCGGTCCCTGCACCACTTGTCGAAACGGTTCGTGTAGAGGACGTTGCGCCCGAGGGTGTTGCTTTTGGGACTCGATACAGAGTCGTGAAACCAAACGAGCATGGGGCGCCCCTCGCGGCGGGAGAAACGCAGTGCCCGGTTGTAGTCATCGAACCAGCTGTTGCCCTGCAGACGGTTTTCAAACAGGATATTGATGTTTTTTTCGCTCGCGGCGATGTTGTCGGGGTCGGAGAAGACTACCTCGCCCTCCGCACCGTTGTCGATTGCTTCCAGTTCATGCTCTGTCGCGACGTTGACGTTGACGGCATTGAGATCTCCTTTATTGGCCAACAGAGGGTTGCCCAGTTGGGGCACTGCTGCGGCGGCGGAGCCGGCGCGCTGCGCTTCTTCCCCGGATTCCCCTGGCTCTCCGCTGCCATTGAGCCATGAGCAGCCGGGAAGCAGGAGCGCCAGGGACGCAAGAGGAATCAGGACGCGGGGATTCATCGGTGCTCTTCCGCTTTGACTTGCTGCCACGCGAGCTCCATCTGAGCCGGAGTTGCTTCGGCCAAACTGATGCCAGCAGCCTTCAGACCGGCTTCCAACGCATTGAACCGCCGCTCAAACTTGCGGTTGGCCGCATCCAGCGCCAGCTCGGGATCCACTTTGCGGCGGCGGCAGAGATTAACAATGGTAAAAAGAAGATCACCGAGCTCTTCCTGCACACGCATATCATCATCCGGCAGGTCCAGGGTTTGCTGCACCTCCTGAGTTTCCTCCCTGATCTTATCCAGCACGCCCTCGTGATCAGGCCAGTCAAAACCGACCTTGGCGACTTTCTTTGTGATTTTGTACGCCTTGAGCATAGAGGGCAACCCCTTGCCGCAATCCTGAAGGAACGGCTTGTCCTCGATGCCGTGCTCGCGGCGCTTGATCTGATCCCACTGTGCCAGCACACCGTCCGAATCCCGCACGCTGGACTCACCGAACACATGCGGATGCCGCCGCACCAGCTTGTCCGCCAAATCACGCGCAACCTCATTGATGCCGAATCCGGCATCTTCCGATGCCATCTCCGCATGGAACAGCACCTGCAGCAGCACATCGCCCAGCTCTTCCCGCACGTGCGGCCAATCCCGGGCCCGAAGCGCATCTATGCACTCATAGCATTCCTCCAGCAGATTCGGCACGATGCTCTCGTGCGTCTGCCTGGCATCCCAAGGGCAGCCCCCCGGCAGACGCAGGCGGTGCATGATGGCAATTGCCCGTTCCAGCTGGCGGGAAGGCTCCCGGCAGTTGATCATCTCATCATCGTTCATTTTGCCCTGCGGTCTCTTCGTTCGTTGCGGGCTTTCCCCGCCAGGATATCATCGATATGCTGCACCATATCCCATGCCACGCGGCGACGCTGATACTTGCGCCACAACAAATCACGCAGCGTCCTCCACGTCTCCTCCGTAAACTCGGCAGGCTCCGGCGCCACCTCTTCCCGGTGAGCACGGCCCACCTTGGGCGTCACCGTCAGCTGCCACCAGCCGCCAAAATACGATGCCTCATAGACGACCCTGTTACCATCGTTATCCCGATCCTGCCAGGAAAAAACCTCCATACTGATCCTCCGGTTGGGTTGTTGCAGTGGCTCAACGCTGCTTGCTCATCTCCTGGTGGATGCGGGCAGCATCCTCACCCAGCGTGGGTGCGATGGAAGCAGCATTCGGGTTGAGCGAAATAATCAACGGCTTCGAGCGCTTACCGCCCGCATCGTACTTATAAATCACGCGCTGCACCAGTTTCATATCCGGGTGCGAATACATCCGCTCCTCAATCAGGCGGGCCTTCTGATCATAGCCATACGACACCTTATAAATCAGGTTGCGGCCCGAATCATAAATATGGCAGCCCATCAGCTGACCGTACTTGCCCTCCGTGTAATCATTGATCGCCGCCAGCTTGCCACTGGCCGTATAAGTCGCGCAGCGCATGCCACGCCACCCCGCCTGGCGCTTATAAATCGAGCGGGTACCATCCGGATGCCGCAGCACACGCACAACATCGCGCTCCTGATTGGTCACATCCACGCTCTGCGCATCAGCCACAGGCAAAAGACAAAGCATCAGCAGACTGCTCAGCAAAAGCTTCTTCATACGCCCTATCCTAACGCACAAGCCGCAGCTTGGCAAGACTTTTGCTTGTCTTACCCCGCAACAGCCAATCACCCCACCGGGGCCCCGGTCGCCACGGGTCGACTCCGCCTCTCCGTGCTTTCCTCCCTCCACGCCTGCGCCATGCCGCGCAAAGCCGCAGCCGTCCAGCGCGTCATCCCCGCGCCTCATCCCCGCGCCGCGGCACGCAGCGCCACCCTCATAGCCGCCACTGTCGCATCGATATCCGCCTCCGAGTGAGCCGTCGAGATAAACCCTGTCTCATAAGGCGAAGGAGCCACATACACCCCCTGCTCCAGCATACTCAGGAAATAGCGGCGGAACATCCCGAAATCCCCGGTCATCGCCGAATCCAAATCCACCACATCCTCCTGCGTGAAAAATAAACAGAACATCGACCCGCTGCGCTTAAACGTCAGCGGCAGCGCTACATCACGCAAAGCCGCCCGCACTCCCTCCTCCAGCCTGGCGCCCAAATACTCCAACCGCCCGTAAGCATCACCCTCCTCCAACGCCCGCAGCTGAGCCAGCCCTGCCGCCATCGCAACCGGGTTACCACTCAAGGTACCGGCCTGATAAACAGGCCCCAGCGGTGAAACGCAATCCATAATCTCGCGGCGACCGCCAAAAGCCCCCACCGGCAGCCCGCCGCCGATAATCTTTCCCAACGTCGTCAAATCCGGCGTAATCCCCAGCTTGCCCTGCACACCGGCAGGAGAAATGCGGAACCCCGTCATCACCTCATCGAAAATCAGTAACGCTCCCTCACGTGCCGTTATCTCGCGCAAAAACTCCAAATACCCGGGCCTTGGCAGGTAGAACCCCGCATTCCCTGGGTAAGGCTCAACGATCACCGCCGCAATCTGGCCGCGGTACCGGGCAAAAGCCTCCTCCAAGGCCTCGCGGTTGTTGTAAGGAAGAGACAGCGTCAGCGAAGCAAACTCCGCCGGCACCCCTGCGCTGTCCGGCTCACCATGAGTCAGCGCCCCGCTCCCTGCGGCCACCAGCAAACTGTCCACATGCCCATGGTAGCAGCCCGCAAACTTGACAACATATTTACGCCCCGTATACCCCCGCGCCAAACGGATGGCACTCATCGTCGCCTCCGTCCCGCTGTTGGTCATCCTCACCTTCTCGATCGAGGGCACCCAGCGGCACACCGTCTCCGCCATCGTGACCTCCACCCGAGTCGGAATCCCATAGCCCAGACCATTCGGGATAGCCGCCTGCACCGCCTCCAGTACCGGCTTCGGCGCATGCCCCAGAATTGCCGGGCCCCATGTCCCGACATAATCAATATACTGCCGGTCATCCTCATCCGTCAGGTAGCACCCCTCCGCCTTCTTCACAAAAAAAGGCGCCCGCTCCAGCCGGCGAAACGCCCGCACAGGCGAGTTTACTCCGCCGGGGATCACCCGGCACGCGCGCTCGAACAATTCCTCCGAAATAGCCATGGCCACCATTATAGCCCAACACCCACACCCGGGCAAGGAAAACTAAACCACCACCCATCCTTCGACGCTCGCATACCCCGTCACCTCGGAGCCTTCCGCGCCTCACTTTCCAGCCAGGGGCAAAGAGCAGGTTCCGCCAGACCTGCCGTCCCTCTGCCTGAACACACCGCAGTTCAAAGAGCTCACTTACCGATGGGATACTTCCTGTACTCGCCGGAAGTGATGCTATCCATCCATGCCTGGTTATCCAGATACCAGCGTACCGTTTTTTCGATTCCCTCCTCAAACTGCAGCGAAGGCTCCCACCCCAGCTCATGTTTCAGCTTACTGGAATCGATAGCATAGCGGAGATCGTGTCCTGCCCTGTCTTCGACATGGCAGATCAGGTGATCACTATAACCAGGGGGCCGGCCAAGCAAGCGGTCGACGGTAGCAATGATCACCCTGATGAGGTCGATATTGTGCCACTCATTAAAGCCTCCGATGTTGTAAGTCTCGCCGACTCCGCCCCGGTGAAAAATCAAGTCAATAGCCCGCGCGTGATCCTCGACGTACAGCCAATCTCGTACGTTCTCGCCCTTGCCATACACGGGAAGCGGCTTACCGTTCCGGATATTGTTGATGAACAGGGGAATCAATTTCTCGGGAAACTGGTACGGGCCGTAGTTATTCGAGCAGTTCGTTACGAGTGTCGGCATACCGTAGGTATCATGAAATGCCCGCACGAAATGATCTGACGAAGCCTTGGACGCAGAATACGGACTGTGGGGCTCGTAACGCGTTGTTTCAGTAAACAGAGAGCCGTCAAAATCCAGAGCCCCGTACACCTCATCTGTTGAAATGTGGTAAAATAACTTTCCCTCCCAAGCATCCTGCCAAGCTTCCCTTGCAGCCTGCAAAAGACTGAGAGTGCCCATCACATTGGTCCGGGCAAAGGTGAAAGGATCCTTAATCGAGCGATCCACATGGCTTTCTGCCGCCAGATGAATCACGCCATCGATGGAGTACTCCCGGAAAAGCGCTCGCATGGCCTCATAATCGCAAATATCCGCCCTTACAAAACGGTAATTCGCTTCCTGCTCGACGTCCGTCAAATTGGCGAGATTTCCGGCATAAGTCAATTTGTCCACATTGACGATGCGGTACCCGGGGTATTTCTTCACAAAGAGACGAACCACGTGCGAACCGATAAAACCGGCTCCTCCCGTAATCATCACGCTTCGTTGGGGGATACTCATAACCATGGGATTACAGATGAATTGCGGATTTTTCCATTGCCTGCGGCCAAGCAGCGCAGGTTACATGACCGCACTGCCAATGCGGGCCCCTGACAACAGGAGCCGCCGGAAAAGCGGGTACCGCGGCCACTCCCCTGACGTTCCCGTCTGCCGCATCGGCGAAGTCAGCCACGCACGCCAACCAAGCTCCGCGGGCCACACACCGCATGGCTCCGCCCAACTGCCCACCGGCCCCTGTGACATGGATCCCCATCGCACACCCATACTAATACAAGGGAATCCCCATGTCAAAGTCAATCGGACAATTGAGCCCAGCAACACGCGGCAATCCCTCTCTGCGACGACGGCCTCACAATCCGGGATACATCATTTACTACCGAGAGCCGTCTCAACTCAAGCAACGCCTTCCCCACTCAGGGAAAACATACAGCCCGGGCCGGCGCCGTACCAAACGGCAAAGCGCCGCACCCGAAGCAGACAGAGAAAAAAACATCCCGGTCCTGAAAAGCATCCCAGTCTTAGAACGGGATGTCGTCGTCATCCTCCATCGGCATAGGAGCCGGCGCCGGGGCAGATTGCTGGCGCTGAGGCTGCTGGTATCCGCCCTGGCCATTCGCATAGCCGCCCTGGCTGTTACCATAGCCACCTCCCTGCTGACCATAGCCACCTCCCCGCTGCTGATAGCTGCCGCCCTGGCTGTTATTACCATAGCCACCCTGCTGCGCACCGCCCGCCCCGAGCAACTGCATATTCTCAGCCACGATGCGAATACGACTGCGGCGCTGCCCGGTCTGCTTATCTTCCCAAGTATCCTGCTGCAGGCGCCCCTCAATGAAAACCGGACGCCCTTTCGCGAGGTACTGGGCAGCAATCTCCGCCGTGCGCCCCCAACACGTCACGTCGAGGAACGTTGTCTCCTCGCGTCGCTCGCCCTCCCCTGCACCGGCACTCACACGATTCACCGCTATACGGAGCTCCGTGAGGGGGGTGCCCCGGGGAGTTGTGCGCAGCTCCGGATCAGCCGTCAGGTTACCGATAATCATCACCTTGTTTAAATTAGCCATAACTCTTTGATATTCTGTTCTGTTTTGTACACGAAAAGACCTCCGCCAGCAAGCGGCATCACTTATGGCTGCCATACTACCTTGATTGCCCGGCGAAATCAAGCCAAAAGCGATCGGAAGACTACCGTTTTTCCGACAATCCGCCCATTCCTGATACCCGGAAAGCATAGGCCTGATATCCACCCTCCTTAGCGAACGGGAAGAGAGCGTGCACCTTTGGTCGGAACGTCGGGAGCGTCCGGACAACTCCCCACCGGTGCCTCCCGTCACCCACGCGCAGAGAAAACAGGCCGGAGAGAACTCCCGGGCACCGCACCGGATACGCCTGAACATCATCAAGGGCATAAAACGATGGTCATAGGAAGGCCCCGCACCCGGCAACAGAAGGCAACCGGAGACATTAACAGCTGCATGCCGGGGATGTTTCATCTGGGTATTCGGCATTTTGCAGGAAAGAACACGATGCCTTCTTGACTCGCCTTTCGTCCAGCACTACAATGAGGCCGCCATGAAAGAAACGCTTCTCGACATCAAGACCCGCCGCAGCTGCCGCAAATATACGGCAGAAATGATCAAGCCAGAAGAACTCCAGACCGTTCTTGAGGCCGCCACCTATGCTCCCACTGGCCACGGCTCTCAGTCTCCGCTGATGGTGGTTGTCCAGAAACCGGAACTTGTTGCCAAGCTCTCAGAGCTGAATGCCCGCGTGATGGACGCCAAAATTGACCCGTTCTACGGGGCCAAAACTCTGGTAATCGTCATGGCCGACCGCAACAGCCGCACCGGTATACAGGATGCCTGCTCGGTAATGGTCACATTGCTCAACGCAGCTCATGCTGTAGGGCTCGCTTCCTGCTGGATCAATCGGGCAAAAGAAATGCTCGAGTTCCCGGAAGGCAAAACTCTCGTGAAGGAATGGGGGATTCCCGATCACTATGAAGGGCTTGCCGTATGCATCCTCGGTTACCCCGCAGAGGGCGGCGAGCATGAGCCTAAACCCCGCCGCGAAGACTACATCAAATTCGTGTAAAGCTGTCTCTGCTCACAAAATAACAAAAAAACTACTCGTCAACGAATCCTCTGCCGCAGCTCTTGCACCTTCTCCGAGTCCGACTTCGTTGGCGAGCTGAGGTGGAACTGTCCGTCTTTGGGGTGGAGCTGTTCGTTTTCAAGCTGCATAGCGCCGGCAGCTCAGGCGGGCTTTGCCTGCAACCACAGGGCCTGGCCGTTACCAACGGGCAGCTCGCCTTCGGCAGATCGGGCTCATCCACTCCGTCACCGTGGTCCGTCACTGTGGCCCGGAAAGGTGCAGATACCCTTCGCGTCAACCAGAGCCAGTGGCGCACTGCCCCAGAGCCGGGACTCCCAGCCGATGCCGATGGTGCAACCGGCAGAGGTGCCGCGGCAGGAACCTCAAGACAGCAACATACAGCTCGCTCGCAGCCTGGTGTAACGTAAGGTACCTGCACGCAAGAGAGCGATCTGCTGGCCTGTCGGGCATGCCGTGCTGCCACCCAGAGGCAGCACATCTGGCTGTGCGTGTACCGGACCCACCGCGATGGGGTCATTTCGACAGTCTCCAAACGTCTGACATCATCGCCTGCCAACAGAGAGCCTACCCCCAGGGTGGGCAGCGGTGACAGAAGAACCCAGCCCGGCGACCGTCGACCAGGTTGACCGTCGACCACATACAGGGCACCAAGCTTCGCGCAACCCAAAGTTAGGCTTTACGCTTCAGTTTCCTTTCCCCGCGTCGCATGCGATGCGGCAATTAGCTGCGGCTCAGCGTCCATCAAAAAAAGCTCTTCCCCGATCTCCGGGGAAGAGCTTCACCTGTAAGCAACAGGTAGAGAACAGAATTACTCGCGCCCCTTGCGCATCTGCTCGGAGCTCTGCTTCCAGCCTCCGCCCAACTGGGCATACAGGGTCGGAATGCTCGCGGCATATTGGTAGCGGTACTGAGCCAGCTGCAACTCTGCGGGGAACAGATTCTGCTGTGCCATGAGTACCTCATAGTAGTTCGTCTCGCCTGTACGGTAAAGAACCATCGAGGATTCCAGCGACTTGCGGTACGACACCACGGCTGCTTCCTGACGCTCCAAAATCTCACGCAGGCGGGAACGCTGTACCAGAGTCGTCGAAACCTCAGCCAAGGCACTCAGTACGGTTTGCTCATATGAGGCAACCGCTGCCTTCAGGTTGTTGCGGGCGATCTTCTCAGAAGCGCGGAGCGTGCCGGCTTGGAAGAGCGGGCCGGACAGGTTAGCACCCATGCCCCAGCCTGTTCCCTTGCTCACGTGGTGACGCAGATCAGAAGAAGCCACCCCGAGGGCACCAGTCAGGCTGATACTGGGGAAGTAATTGGCGATCGCCACACCCACGTCGGCATTGGCGGCACGCACGTTTTGCTCGGCAGCCAGCACATCAGGCCGGTGGGCCAAAATATCTGCCGGAATACCGGCGGGAACATTGGAAGAACCGGCAAATTGCTGCAAATCACCACTGCGGCGGATGGGTCCCGGCGTGCGGCCGGCAAGAACGCTCAGCGTGTTCTCCAACGCCACAATCTGCGACTCTATTGCCGGCACCTGTGCCTCGGCTGCGGCGAGCGCCGCCTTGCCGGAATCCACCTCGAGCGTGTTGCCCACACCGCCTTCAAATCGGGCCTTGAAGTACTCCAGCGACTCGCGGTACGAATCGACGGAAGCCTTGGTCACGCGCAGTTGCTCATCCAGCATCAGAAGCTGCAAATACCCGGAAGCCACCTGGTTGAGCAAGGAGAGCTGCAGGGAACGCAACTGATGCTCCGCTGCCATGTAATCAGCCTCCGCAGCTTCGGCCTGGCGGCGGGTACGCCCCCAAATATCCAACTCCCAGGAAGCTCCTGCAGATAGAGAACCCGGAGCAGTCGTGATGCGTCCGCTGTTCATGATGGTGCTGCCGCCGCTCTGGTTCGCGCCTTTGGAGGCGCTGCCCCCGTAGGAAGCCCAGGGGAAAAGCGGAGCAATCGCAATAGTGACAGACTGGCGGGCACTGTCCACATTGGCAAGCATCGCCTCCAGATCACGGTTGTTGCGGTAGGTATCCTCCAGCAAGCTGCGCAAGTTTCCGTCCTTGAGCACATCCCACCACGGCAGAGACGCTATCGATTCTTCCGTACTGGGAGCTCCCCGGAACGCTGCCGGAACCGGCATATCCGGTTTCACAAAGTTCTGACCCATCAGGCAGGCTGTCGTCCCCATCGCTGCCAGGGCAGTTGCCAGGACGGCCATCACCTTTTTCGTTGTCTGACCCTTCTTTCTCATACGGGGATGACTTTACACTTGAAGAGTGGCAATGTCAAGATTCTATAAACAAAATCATCTAACGACCCTATATTTTTCTCGTCATATTGCCCCTGCACCCTCTATCAGGAACACGAGCAACGCCGCCACCAACGCCGCGATGCACCATATGACGGCCCTCCCGCACAGAGCACGAAACCCGCCAGGCTCCGCAAGATTCGCCTGTCAGCAGCATGATGCTTGGGCCTCATTGGAAAACTCATCCTGCCAGCGTCCCCCTTCCAAGCCCCGGCAACAAGCAGGAGCTGCGGCTTTTTTCGCCCTCAATATCCGCCTTCAGCGCAGCATTTCACAGCATTTCGTTGCTTGGCGCATGCGGCTGCGGCTTCGGATATCCTGGTGATCTAATCCCCGTCATGTACTACCCCCCGTCATATACATCAGCTGCAGGCTTGCAACCCGGGCAAGACTATGCTTCAATACCCCTGCCCGGTTTCCGCACGGATGCCGGGTACCCTCCGGAGGCGGTGAGGATACCGCAGGCAATAGATGGGGAAGACGGTGAGAATCCGTCGCTGTGCCGCAACCGTGTTGGGCGTGTCTTTCTGCACACTTCTCAGGAAGCTTCAGGAAAGCAGCCCTCAGTCGGAAGACCAGCCGGAGCGTCTGCTGAACCGGGCAGCGAGCCACTGCCCCATTCGACAAACACCATGAAAGAAACACAGACCGCGCTTCCGAAAAGCGCCTCCCGAATCGTGCTTGCCATCGCCCTGGCAAGCAGCAGTGCCATCGCCCAGCAGCAACCCGGCGATTCGCAGACCTCAACCACCGCAGACACAACCGTTCTCCCGCCCACAGGAGAAGAAGCTGCGGAACTTCCCCCCGTCACCGTCTCTGCGCATGACGGGCACGCCGTCCCCTATGACCGGACAGGCGTGTCGGTGAGCATCATCGACACCGAGCAAAAACGCAACCAAGGCATCACTACCCTCTCGGATGCCCTCACCGATAGCCCCGGAGCCTACATCCTGCCGGGAGGCGGTGATTACCAGCGGGGCAACACCGCGACCCTGACCATCCGAGGCCTCTCAGGCGACGCCTACACCATGCCCATGATCGATGGCATGCGTCTGACTAACACCTCCACCAACCTCACCGAGAATCTCCTGGCCCGGCTCAATCTCTTTGATCTCGGTCAAGTCGAAATACTGCGCGGCTCCCAGGGCGCCGTGTACGGCGGCGGCAGCATGAGCGGCGTCATTTACATGGAGACTCCCAAGGGCCAGGGTGACCCCTCGGCGTCAATCTTCAATGAAGCCGGCAGTTTTGACTCCTACACAGGCAACCTCCGTGCCCAGGGAGCTTCCGACAAACTGGCTCTCTTTTTCTCCAGCACGTACACGCGCACCAACAACGACCTCCACTTCGCCGACGGCTCAGCCCCGACACTGAAGCATGCCGGCAAATACGAAAACTGGCAAAAAGCGCTCCGGGCAGACTACGCCCCCAACGAGGACAACACCTTCACCGTCACCTATCGGCGCGAAGACGCCGAGTACAACAATGTCTCGCGCTACACCGACTACGCGACGGGCCTCCCCGCGGACAGCGCGGAGCACTATACTTTCCGTTCCAATCTGCTGACTGCCAAATGGTCAAGCAAGATTACAGACACCTACAGCACCAGTCTGATGGCCGGCTACTACGGACTCAACAACCGCCTGAGCAGCACTTTCTACACCCAGCTGCGCAACGTGCAGGTCGAATGGCGCAACGCCTGGGAATGGAATGAGCACCACACCACGACCGCCGGCTTCGCCTGGCAGCGCAGCGAGTACAGTGTTAAGTCCGGGACTCCACTGCACCGCGACGGCAGTGCAGGCAACCTGGAGAACACCTACAACGTCTTTGCCGAGCACAGCTACAGCCCGATCAAAAGCTGGGATAACTCCCTGGCCCTGCGCCTGGAAAACAGCAGCATCTATGGCAGTCGGTTCACCTTCCGCGCGGCATCCAGCTACCGGTTCAACCGGGAAAAGACCCGGCTCATCGGCTCTGTGGGCACCGGCTACCGGGCACCGAGCTCCTTCCAGCACTCGGCGGGCAAGTTTGTCGGCGACTGGGGCACCTACTACGGCAACCCCACGCTGGATTGCGAAACAAGCATCAGTGCCGACCTCGGCATCGAGCAAAAAATCGCCCGTCGGCACACGGCTTCCGCAACCCTCTTCTGGCAGCAGAAGCGCGATGCTATCCAGACGATAGCCCAAACGGATCCCGCGACCTGGCTGACGGATTATTACTTTGCCAACAGCCGCGGCATCTGGACGATTCAGGGGATCGAACTCGCGCTTCAAGGCACACTGGAAGAGACCTGGAAAACCGGATACCGACTGGCATGCACACTGACTCAGCCCCTGACGGAAACCGACGCACAAATCCCCGACTCCGCCCGCCAGACCTGGAGTGCAGAGCTCTACACGAGCCCCATCGAAGGCCTGACGACAGGTCTCGGTCTCGTGGCAGCCACCGGGCGCAGCAGCTGGCAAAGCACAGCCAACCACCTGGACGGATTCTACACCCTGCGCTGGTTCATACGCTATGAAGTCAATGAGCATCTCACCCTTCACCTGCGCATCGAAAACCTCACCAACCAGAAGTACGTCACCTCTGCCGCCTACGACTCACCGGCGAACTCCGTGATCTGCACCGGGACCGCCTGCTACGGCGGCTGCACCCTGACCTTCTGAACAGGAGTCTGCGCGCTGCACCGCCACCGCGTCCGCACCAGCGGAGGCGGTGCAGCGGAAAACGGAGACCCGCACTCGCCCTCCAGCTCAGCCAAATGCCATGAGACACAGGGGTCTTTTTCTGACGGTCATATGCATCACTGCCCTGCTGGCCGCAGCCCTCTACGGAGCGTTGCAGCGAGCCGGCGCACCTGCTCACGGGAGCCCCGCTCCACCGGCAGGCGACCGGGCACCCGCTCCAGCCACCGGATTCTCCCCATCCGGATTCGCGACTGCTCCTGCACCGTACCCCGAAGATCTCCGGCAGCGGGCTGCCCGCATCCCCGGCATCCGGCTGAGCTTTGGGAGCGCTGCTGAACTGCCGCCCACCCTGCGGTGGCAGGACGGCTCAGGACAACCCGGCATCGGTGACCCCCACGCCCGCAAAGGCGGCTGCGTACGCATGAGCAACGTCGGCCCCTTCCCGGCGAATTTTCTTGCCTTTGGCAGTCCGTCTCCGCAGTTCTTCCACTACAACTGCTTCACCACAGTAGAAATTCCCCTCGTCAGCCAGCATCCCCTCACCGGCGGCATCATCCCGGGCGTAGCGGAAGCCTGGGCCATGGAAGGGCGGCATCTCTACTTCCGCCTCGACCCCGGTGCCCGCTACAGCAACGGGCGCCCCGTCCGTGCCACGGACTACATCCTCGGCCTTGTTCTGCGCGCCGAACTGAGCAGCCGGAGCAACGAAGCCGGTGATGCAGGCTCCGCCGCACGCGAAGTTGAGGCCACCCGGCAACTCATCAGCAGCATACACGTCCTCAACGACCGGCTCCTGAGCGTCACTCTGCGCCGCCCCGCCCACGACCTCAGCGCCTGCGAGGCCGCCGCTCTGCTACACCCGGCTGAACCCGGCTTCTACGCCAGCTTTGGTCCCGATTATGCCGAGCGCTACCGGCAGCTCATCCCGCCAACCACAGGGGCGTACACCATTGGGCACATCGAGCGCGGGCGCCTCATCATCCTCGAGCGAGTCCGCGACTGGTGGGCTGCCAACAAACCCTACCGCCGCTTCACCTGCAACGCCGACCGCATCGAGCATCACTTCCTCACCGACGAAGGGCAAGCCTGGGAATTCTTCCTGCGAGGCAAACTCGACGTCATCCAAACCCGCAACACCACCGCCTGGCACACCCAACTCAACACCCCCGACGTCACCGAAGGGCGCATCGAGCGCCACACCTTCAAGGCCGACTACCCGATGCCCCCCTA
This sequence comes from uncultured Akkermansia sp., assembly GCA_944390825.1. Classification (GTDB taxonomy): domain Bacteria; phylum Verrucomicrobiota; class Verrucomicrobiia; order Verrucomicrobiales; family Akkermansiaceae; genus Akkermansia. Next base: position 65,038 of record CALXRG010000003.1, on the reverse strand, counting down.
CGGCATCGCCCTCAACGCCCGCCAGCTCCCCGATCGGGAACTGCGCCGCGGCCTGATGGCTGCCATGGACATGCCGCGAGCCATCCGGCACCTCTTTCGGGGCGAAGGCGAACAGCTCCGCACCTTCACCACCGGCTACGGCCCCCTCACCCCGCGCGACACTCCCACCGGCACCTATGATCCAGCCGCGGCCCGGGCTCATTTCGCCCGGGCTGGCTACACCATCCCCGGCACAGACGGCATCCTATGCAAACCGGACGGCACCCGTCTGAGCGTACGGCTCACCTATGCGCCAGGCGACACAAGCACCACGCTCGTGAGCATCCTCAGCCAAAGTGCGCGCCACTGCGGTGCGGAAATCATACCGGATCCCGTCCCCTGGCAACTCAGTGCCAAACGGCTCCGGGACGGCACACACCAGCTGCTCTTCTGGGCCACCCTTCCCGCTACCCCCCTACCCGACTACCGGCGCCACTTTCACTCTGAAGCCAGCGGCTACGACGCCCCCTTCGGCCTCGCGGATCCGGAACTCGACGCTGCCATCAGCACCTGCGAGCAAGCCCCGGATCCCGCGAGCCGCGCCGCCGCCTGCGCTCGCATCGATCACCTCATCGCCGAGTGCGCCGTCTGGCTCCCCGGGTGGAAAGAAAACCTCGTCCACCTCGCCTGCTGGCGCCACATACGCTTTCCCCAAACACCCACCTGCCGCTTCTCCACTCCCTCCCCCTACGACATCATGGAAGCCCACCTCTACTGGGTAGACGACACCGGGCATCCCCCCACCGGCACCCACCCCGAAGTCGACGCCCACTACGATGCCACCGCCCACTGACCGCCCCGCCGATGAGCCGCTTCACCCGCCACAATCCAGCCGCCCCATGGCAGCACTACCGACACCACTTGCGCAGCATGCGGCGGGCACTGGCCGGCACCGTGGTACTGCTTCTGCTGCTCGGCAGTCTTCTCTCACACTGGCGCACGTACACCAGCTACACCCGGCGCGGTCCCGGGACCCGCGCCCCGGCCCTGCACCTCCTCTCCGTCACTGACACCTGGCACGCCCGCGCCGCCCTGGCCCAACTCCCCCCACCACCCCCGCGCGATCTTCCGCCCACCCCCCAAGCAGCAGCCCTCCCCCGGCCGCAGGCCTCATTCTCCCTTCCCCCCAACACGCAACTCCCCGCCCTGCCGCTGCCCGTCATCCCCCCCTTCAGAGACAGCGAAGCCTCCCCTCCCACCCCAGCCCCCATCCCGGAAGAACACCTCATCCCTTCCCCCGCAGCATCCCCCACACCACCGGCAGCCCCGCCCCGCAGCAAGCCCGGCCGCGCCACCCCGCCCCCTCAGAAAGTATCCACCGCACCACCAACACCCCCCCACAGCTCCCCCGACGCACCACGCACCGCCAGCCACACCCCGGCCCGCTACCGCAGCGCTCCGCCGCCTCCTTACCCCGCCTCCCTGCGAGCCCAGCGCATCAGCGGCAGCGTCGGCGTTCTCATCAGCATCGACAGCGAAGGGGCCCCCTCAAACGTCACCATTACCCACAGCTCCGGCTACCCCGAATTCGACGACACCGCCCGCCGCTGGATCCTCCGCCACTGGCGCTTCCACCCCGCCACCCGCAGCGGCATCCCCCACCCCAGCCAAGTGCGCACCAGCGTCCGCTTCGTTCTCCATTAGTCCCCGCCATCCGCAATCCACCCCACCCTCCGCCCTATTCCTCTTTCTGTACGATCAATTCAGCTGCACGCGCAATTGACATTTGACGCCGCACGCCCCGCAAGATTTTGTGTTACTGGCACATTTTAAGCTCGCCATCACCAAAGCGGTATGGCATAATGCGGGGCACACCAAATAAGAACCCGCACATGAGCGACACCGAACCAAAAGCATACAAACGCATCCTCCTCAAACTGAGCGGAGAAGCACTGCGCGCCCCCGGGAGCCGTGACAACATCTCCCCGGAAATTGTCGCACGCATCGCGCGGGAGATCGCCGAAGCCCAGCAACAAGGCGGTCTGCAAATCGCCGTCGTCGTTGGTGGCGGCAACATCTGGCGTGGCGCCAAAGCAAGCGTGCGCGGCATGGATCGTCCGACGGCCGACTACGTGGGCATGCTCGCCACCGTGATGAATGCCCTCTCCATCTGCTCAGCCGTCCAGGAAGCAGGCGTCCCCTGCCACGTCCAAAGCGCCATCGAAATGAAAAACGTCGCTGAGCCCTACGTGCGTAACAACGCCCGGGAACTGCTGCGCAAAGGTCAGGTAATCGTCTTCGCTGCCGGTACCGGCAACCCCTTCTTCAGCACCGACACCGCAGCAGCGCTGCGCGCCTGCGAAATCAACGCAGAAATCGTCCTGAAAGCCACCTCCGTCGACGGCGTCTACACAGCCGACCCCAAAACAGATTCCACCGCCACGCGCTTCGACACGATCAGCTACCAGGAATGCATCCAGCGCAACCTCAAAGTGATGGATCAGACCGCATTCACCCTGTGCAAAGACAACCACAAACCCATCATGGTGTTTGACATGCACCAAAGCGGCAACATCACCCGGGCCCTGCTCGGCGAGCGCATCGGCACCATCATCAGTGCCTGATGCTCCGGCTGCCCGGGTTTTTGTTCACCCTCAGCTCCTTTCCTTCACAATCAAACCTAATCACTCACATGGACGAAGAAACACTCTTATTTGACACCGAAACCGCCATGGAAGAAGCCGTCGAGCACATGAGCACCGACTTCGGCGGCGTGCGCACCGGCAAAGCCTCCCCCTCTCTGGTTGACAACATGGACATCTACGTTGCCTCCTACGGCACCAGCATGAAGCTCAAGAGCATCGCCGTCGTTTCCACGCCGGATGCGCGTTCGATTCTGATTCAGCCTTTTGACCCGGGCACCCTCAACGACATCAAGAAAGCCATCGCCGAAAGCCGGCTCAACATCGCCCCCATCATCGATGCCCGCTCCGTGCGTCTTCCGATCCCCGAACTCTCCGGTGAGCGCCGCAAAGAACTCGTCAAGTACGTGAAGAGCATCGCCGAGGACACACGGGTCCGCGTACGTGCTGCCCGCAAAACCGGCATGGACGGCATCAAGAAGATGAAAGCCGACAACGTCATCACCGAGGACGATGTGCGCCGGCTGGAAGAAAAAGTCCAGAAGCTCACGGATAAGTTCGTCAAGAAAATCGAAGAGCTTGTCGAAGCCAAGGAGAAGGAAATCATGACGGTGTAACCCCCCGTATCCTTCCTCCCCGTTCCCCGCATTTCCACTTCATCCTCCCCACGATTATGAGCAACAACACCACCAACGTCCTGGCCTCCGGCATCGAAATCATCGGCTCGATCCGTTTCCAGAATGACATGCACATCGACGGCAAAATCGACGGCGAAATCCTCTCCGACACCGGCAAAGTAACCATCGGCGAGCAGGCCGACATCAAGGGTGACATCAAAGCCGGCTCTGTCCACGTGTATGGCCATGTCACCGGCAACATCAAAAGCAGCCGCTGCCACCTCAACGAGCACGCCGTCATCAAGGGCGACATCACCACCTCTGTTCTTTCCATGGAAGAAGGCGCCCACCTTTCCGGCCGTGCCGAGATCGGTTGATATCCCTCCCTTTCCACCGGAATTCACCCATCAGGAAAAAAGCACCCGCGCAGCTGCGCGGGTGCTTTTTTGTGTACGGGCGCCGCCGTATCAGGCGCCGTTGCAGAGCTTTCCGGCCCGGCAGGCAGGTGCGGCATTCCTCAATTTGCCGTTGCTAAAGAGGAGGAACGCTGCTATAATGGCCCCGTCCATGGGTATCTGGAAAATCACACGTTATCTGGCGGCAGTCATTCTTCTGGGGATGGCCGGCATAGCCGCGTACCTGTGGCGATACACCTCGCGCGAAACAGAACCAGTCCTGCATCCCATCAACCAGGAATACGTCAACTACTCCCACATCCCGCAAAAAGCCGCAGGCCTCCACCTGGAACCCTTCAGCTTCACCGGATGGGACGGCACCGAAATCCCGGCCGTCATCGCCGTCAAAGCCGGTGAAGAATCCTCCCGCCAACTGACCGTCAGCGCCGAACTGGCGCGGCACAAAGCCGAGGAACTGCGCGGCATCGACTACGTTCTTGTCTGTGTCGACTGGGATCACGGCATCCGCTCAGCCCTGCCGTTGGCCGAATCCCTGACCGCAGCCGGCCTCACCTGCGTCCTCTGGGAGCCCCGCGGCAAGAACGACGTCCGGACCTACTGCACCCATGGCCTCCAGGAAAGCCGGGACGTCCCCTTCCTGATCAACACCCTGCGTGACCGCCACCCCTCGGAGGACCCCACCATCATCGCCGTCGGGCAGGGGTTTGGCGCCGACATGATGCTGCAAGCCGCTGCCGTCGAGCCCCGTATCAGCGGGTTAGTCTCGATTGACGCCTACACCTCCCTGCGCCACTCTGTAGAGCGACTCATGCCCCCCACGGGATTGCGGCTCATCACCCTCACCCTCATCGACCTGCGCATCAAGCACGAGGTGGGCTTTGAATCCTTCAACGTCGCTCCGGTGGAAAGCGCCACCTACATCAGCCGCGAAGTCCCCGTGCTGGTCGTGAACCTGGAGCAGGATAACCCCGCCCGCATGCTCGAAGACGCCCTGGGCATCTACTCCCGGCTGCCCGTCGACTGCAAAGAAGTCTGGAGCCTGAGAAACGCCAGCGACCCGCCCCAAGCCGCCCAGCGCATCGTCGCCTTCTCCGCCGGCAGCAAAAACCAGGAAGAAGAAATCCCGGTCACCCTCATCGACAGCCGGGAAGATGCTATGCCATCCATCATCCGCTGGATGAATGACACCATGGTACCCGCCATTGAAGCCCCCCACGTTCCCACGCCCGAGCGCCCCACACTGAGCCCGGATTCCCGATTCTGAAGCAGCATGGACGTCCCCTCCCCCCTTCCCGAACGCGACCCGAACCGCCCCGGCGCCCTCAACCGGAGGCGCGAAGGCTATGAGCTGACCAAACAGCGCAACATGATGCCCATCATCATGGGTTCCATCATCGGCACCGTCATCTGCCACGCCATCGCCTACATCTACTTCCCCGTTCTTCTGGGTCGGGAAATGGCACCGGACCCAGGCAAAACATACAAAGAAGACGTCGTTCGCGTCATCGCTCGGCGCCCCCCGGAAGAAATTCCCAAAGAAGCCGAACTCCAGAAACTCAACGAAGAAATCGCCGAAATTGAACAAATCAAAGAAGAAGAGCGGGAAATCGACCTGCTGGACATTGACATGCCCGAGCTGACCCTGGCGCCGGGACCGACCGAACTCGCCATGCCAGCTCCGGAAATAACGGCTGAAGACCCCCGGCAAAACGACGCCATGAAACCCGCCGCGCTCGACACGAGCGCCCTGGCGGTACAACCCATGCAGGAAGAAAACGTCCAGGTCCCCGAGCCCGCACCCATCAACGCCAACGAAGTCGTTGCCAACATCACCGCCCAGGATCAGCAGCTTGAAGACGCCGAAGGCTTCACGGAAAACGACCTGCGCCAGACAGCCCGCGAAAGCAACGCCGAACTGCCCGCCGACACACGCAGTCTCTCCGACCTCATGGGGCTCAGCCAGCTCGGTCAATCCAGCGGCGTGGCGCGTCTGGGCACCGACGTACTCTTTGGCTTTGCGGAAAGCAAACTCCGGAACTCGGCCCGCGTCACCATGCTGCAGCTCGCCGCCCTGATCCTCAAAAACCCCGACACCTACTTCATCATCGAAGGGCACACCGACAGCATAGGCTCCGCCGACTACAACGACCTGCTCTCCCTCCAACGGGCAGCAGCCGTACGCGAATGGCTGCGCGGCAACAACGTCCCCATCGACCGGGTCTACATTCGCGCCTGCGGCAGCCGCAATCTCATCGCCCCGGCCAGCGGCACCAAAGCCCAGCAAGCCGTCAACCGACGCGTAGAAATCCACATGCGCAGCCAAACCGAGAAACTCCCCTCCGGCTGTGTCGATGCCTCCTACAAAGTCAACCTGGACATCCCCGTCCGCGTCCAGCTCATCAACGGCACACGCGCCCCGAACCCGGGACAATCCATCAACAAAGCCTACACCAGGCAACCCGCAGCAAGCAAAGCGAAAAGCAAATAACCCGAATCAGCAGCGGCTCACCACCGCATACCGTACGGCTCAGCCCGCATTCTCCCCATGCCCCCGGACCCAGCCCTCCCCGGGCCACCCGACAGACACCAGCTCAACATCAGCAGCGAACCGGCCCTCCGCGAAGGCCAAAGCCTCCCCGGAGCCGCAGCCCCCTTCCACGGTGCGTGCCGCTGGCTGATCTCCCTGGACTACGACGGCACCCTGCGCTGCCGCACCGGCGCCCCCATCTCGGAAGCCTTTCTGCGACTCATGGACGAATGGCGCGGTCTGGGTGTCCGCTGGGGCATCAACACCGGGCGGGCCCTGCCCTACCTCCTGCAAGATCTGCTGCCGGGCACCCCGGTTCTGCCGGACTTCATCTGCACCTGCGAGCGCTACGCCTACCTCGACCGCGGGGATGGCGTACTCATCCCCGCCGCCCGGCACAATGAAATCAGTGCACGAGCCAACCGCACCCTGCGTGCCAGGCTCACCACCCCCTTTCGCCAGGCGCTCGAGGGCATCAGCCGCAGCCACCCGCAGCTGCACTGGCAGCTCGACCCGCACGACCCGCTGAGCATCGAAACCCCGGACGTCCCCACCATGGACAGCATCATGGAGCTACTCACCCCCCTACTCCGCAGCTTCAGCGGAGTAGCAGCCCAGCGGGCAGGCATATACATGCGCCTGAGCGATGCCCGGTTCAACAAAGGCAGCACCCTCGCCCACATCGCCAGTACCTGGCACGTACCCGCCACACACCTCGTCATCCTGGGTGACGGCCACAACGACATCGACGCCTTCTCCCGCTTTCCCCAAGCCTTCTGTGCCGCCCCCCGGGACGCCCATCCCGAAGTCCTGGACTACCTTCGACGGAGCGGCGGATACATCTCCCGCACCCCCGGAGTCATTGAAGGGCTCCGCCACTGGCACCACCGCTACCTGAGCTGATCATCCACACGGCCTGAGCGGCCCCCCCTGCCTAAGCGGATCATCCTGCCTAAGCGTATCACCCAGCCTGAGCGGATTTCCCCTGTCTAAGCGGATCATCCCACACTCCAAAACCGCCCTCCTCGCAAAAAAATCACCCCGCCCACCGCTTTCGGCTTGACATTTACCCCAAAAGAGAGTTACATACCAACCCGCTATGTCAAACAAGCTCAAACTCGCGCTGCCGAAAGGCAGCCTTCAAGACGCAACGGTCGAACTTTTCCGCAAGGCCGGCTTCAACATTGTGGTCTCAAGCCGCAGCTACAAGCCCACCTCGGATGATGATTCACTGGAACTCTACCTCATCAGAGCCCAAGAAATCGGCCGTTACGTCCATCAGGGCTTCATCGACGCCGGCATCACCGGGCGCGACTGGATCTACGAAAACCGCGCCGACGTGGACGTTCTTACTGATCTCCAATACTCCAAAGCCACCAGCAAGCCCACACGCTGGGTGCTCATCGTCCCGGAAAACAGCCCCATCCAGTCCGTCAAAGACATGGAAGGCAAGCGCATAGCCACCGAAGGCGTCGGCATCACCGAACGCTGGCTTGCCGAGCAGGGCGTCAAAGCCCAGGTTGAGTTCTCCTGGGGCGCCACCGAAGTAAAAGTACCGGATCTGGTTGACGCGATCGTAGACGTGACAGAGACCGGCTCCTCGATCCGGGCCAACAAGCTTCGCATCGTCGACACCCTGCTGACCTCCTACCCCCAGTTCATAGCCAACAAAGACGCCATGAAAGACGACTGGAAGCGGGAGAAGCTCAACCACATCGTCATGATGCTGCGCGGCGCCCTTGAAGCCCGCGGCAAAGTGGGGCTCAAGATGAACCTGCCTGAGGACAAGCTTCAAACCCTCGTCGAATCACTCCCCTCCCTGCGCCGTCCGACCGTCGCTCCGCTCTCCGAAGCCGGCTGGGTAGCCGTTGAGACCGTGATTGACGAATCCGTCGCCCGCGAAATCATCCCGCAGCTTAAAGCCATGGGCGCCGAAGGCATCATCGAGTACCCCCTCAACAAACTCGTGTACTAAAGCACAGACCCCTCTCCCTGTCGAGAACCAACACAACGAAAACATACACCACTATGGGATCGCTTAAAAAAAGACGTAAGGCCAAGATCAACAAGCACAAGCGCAGCAAGCGCATGCGCCAGAACCGCCACAAGAAGCGTTTGCGTTACAAGTCCTAAGCTGCGCGCTTAGGCCACGTCCGCAAGCGACGCTGTACTTTCTGCACGGCACTGCCTCCCCCGGGACGCAGTGCCGTTTTGGCATCAGCGCACACCCCCTTTCCCCCCCCCGCGCTCCCTGCCACCTAGCACCTCAACGCACAAAACACGTCATCACAGGACTGTTATACTTGCAACACCGCATAACCCTGCCATATAATCAGGCAGCACCGAAATCATCTGCTCCAACCATGAACAAGCGACTCCCCAACCTGATTCTCACCCTTGCCCTGAGCGGAACCCTGGCCTACAGTCAAACCGACAGCACGCCCCCGCCCCCCGCACCAGGCAGCCAACCCAACAGTCAGCAATCAGCGGAAGCCGCACCAGCCCCCGCAGCAGCAGCCCCCGCACCAGCCCAACCCGCCCAGGCTCTGCAACCCGACCCCCAACTACACAGCGGCAAACTCCCCAACGGACTCTCCTACCTCATCCGCCGGACCACAGAACCCAAAGGGCGCGCGAGCCTGCGCCTCTACATTGACACGGGCTCACTCAACGAAAGCCCGGAAACGAAAGGCATCTCACACTTCTGCGAGCACATGGTCTTTAACGGCAGCCGCACCTTCAAACGCGGCGAACTCATCCCGGCCATGCAGAAGCTGGGCCTCGGCTTTGGCGGCGACGCCAACGCCTACACCGGACTCCTGCAAACCGTCTACATGATGGACCTGCCCAACCTGGACGACGAAACCCGGAACTTTGCCCTCCGCGTCATGCGTGACTTTGCGGATGGTGCCACCTTCACCGACGAAGCCATCGAGAAAGAACGGGGCATCGTCATCAGCGAACTCAAAAGCAGAGATTCCCAAGCCTACCGTGCCAGCCTCTCCTTTATCAGCCAGCTTCTCGGCGGCACACGGGTACCGGACTACATGCCCATCGGCCTGGAAGAAGTCATCAGAAACTGCCCCGGCGAAACCATCCGCGCCTACTACCACGACAACTACGTCCCCGAGCGCATGACCGTCATTCTGACCGGAGACTTCGACCCCGCGCAAGCCAAAGCATGGATCGAGCAATATTTTGGCGACATGAAAGCGGCACCGAACCCGCCGCGTCCAGACATCGGCGTACCCTCCGACATGGGACCGGATGAAAAACTCATCCCCAACCCGGAAAGTGCCTTGACCTCCCTGATGCTGAGCGTCATCAGCCCCTACGAAGACAAACCGGACACCCTGGAAAACCGGGTAGCCGAGATGCCGCTGCGACTCGCTCTGAGCATGCTCAACCAGCGCTTCAGCCGACTCTCCCGCGAGCAGGACAGCCCCTTCAACTCAGCGGAAGCAGACAAAAACGATCTCTTCCGGGCGGTCACACACTTCGCCCTTAGCGCCAGTGCCCCGAAAGAAAAATGGCAACAAGCCCTCACCGCCGCCGAAAACGAACTGCGCCGGGCCTGTGAGTACGGCTTCCAGGAAGACGAACTGCAAGAAAGCATCAAAGCGCTGCTCACCGCCGCGCAAAGCATGAAAGACCGCTGGCCAACCGTAACCTGCAGCAGCATGGCCGGCTCACTGGTCGATGCCCTTAGTGACCAACTCACCCCCACAGCACCCGACGAAGACCTCCGGGCCATCATCGCCGGCCTCGAACCCATCGCCGCCAACCCGGATCTCTGCCGCCAGGCCCTCGCCAAAGCCTACAATGCAGACCGCGTCAAACTCACCATGATGGGAGACATCCCCAGCGACGCCAGCAAGGAATCCCTGCGCAGCACCTTTGAAAAAGCCCGGCAGGTCAAACTCGAAGCCCCGGAGAAACGCGAGCAGCTCCACTTCGCCTACGAGCACATCGGCACCCCGGGCACCATCATCAGGCAGCAGCACCTGGAAGACATAGACACGACGACGCTCACCCTCTCCAACGGCATCCGCGTCAATCTCAAGCCCATGAGCGAGCGCAACAACAGCATCCTCGTGCGGGCCGACGTCGACGGCGGGCGCATCAACCTCCCCCGCATTCCTGGCCTGAGTCAACTCACCGCCAGCGTCATAAAAGACGGCGCCATGGAAGCACACTCCAGCGACGATCTGAAGCGCCTCACCATGGGCCACACCGTCTCGCTCGATGTCTCACTGGGCGAGGATCGGTTCACCTTCAGCGGAGAAACCAACAACGCCGACCTCGAACTCCAGTGTAAACTTCTGGCCGCCAGCATCCTGCACCCGGGGTACCGGCCCGAAGGCGAAATGATGCTGCGGCGCAACCTCGACTCCATCTACACGCGCCTGCAAACCACACCGGGCGGAGCTGCCGCCATCGGCACAGCCAAGGCACTCTTCGGCACTGACCCGCGCTTCACCATGCCGGAGAAAGAAGAACTCCAGGCCGTAACCACCGCCGACGTCAAAAAAGCGGTCGACCCCTATCTGCAACACGGCGCCATGGAAGTAACCATCGTCGGTGACTTCACCCCGGACGCCATCCTTCCCATTCTCGAGCGCACCTTTGGGGCCATGCCCGAGCGCAGTGAAACATTCACACAACCGACAGACGCCCAGCGCGCCGTCACCTTCAACCCATGGGGACAGCGCAAGTTCATCCGCTATAACACCCAACTGGACAAAACACTCGTCAGCCGCGTCGTCTACGCCGGCGACGGCACGGATCGCAAGCGGGGGCGCAGACTGGGAGTGCTGAAATCCATCGCAGGCGACAAAGTCTTTGACGGCATCCGAGCCGCACTGGGAGAGAGCTACAGCCCGCAAGTCATCCTCGAACTCAACGATACATACAAAGACGCCGCTCTCATCACCGTTGCCAGCGCCGGCGTCAAACGCAACCGGGTCAAAGTCAACTCCGCCATTGACCTGATTCTGAGCGACCTTGGCCGGGGCAACATCACCCAGGAGCAGCTCGACTGCGTACTTGAACCCCTCAAAGCACGCACCGAAAAGTCCCTGCGCACCCCCAACTTCTGGTTCGGAGCGCTTTCCCAACTGCAAAGCGACCCGCAGCAGCACGAACTGCTCAAAAACCTCCAGCAGGACATCAATTCCATCACCCTGGAAGAAATCCAACAGCTCGCGCGCGAAACCTTCGGCAGCGACCGGCAAAACTACCTCTTCACCGTACCGGAGAACTACGATGAAAATGCACCGGACCAAGAGCCCCCGCTCACCGAGCTGCCTCCCCAACAACAGACCACCACCACACCGGAGACCGCCACCACACCGGAGACCACCACCACACCGGAGACCACCACACCGGAGGAAGCCTCCGCCACCGCACCGAAGGAAGCCTCCACCACCACACCGGAAGAGGCCTCCGCCACGGAGCCCCAAAAAGAACAAACCAGCAGCACAACACCCCCATCCACCCCAGCGACCGCCGCGACGCAGAACTTCTCGCCCTACATCATCATCCTGACAGGAAACGTCGCGCAAGACCCCGACTGGATCAAAGTAGCGCAAGCCCTCGCCCTCAAGCATGCCCAGGACAAGCTCTACCTTGTCATGCTGCCCGACCTGAGTGAAAGCGCCTGCGCAGACGCCCTGCGCAAAGTGCAAGCCCGCTACGCAGCCATCATCGCCAAACCGGAAGAAATTAACCGCAACGTCGTACGCAACCTGCACCGGGCGGCCAGGCGGGTGGACGACGACCCATACGGCGACTGCATCTGGGGAATAATCACCGGCTACACCGCAGAAGATGCCCTGCGTATCGCGACAGCGGACTCCCCCCTGGTCATCAACCGCGTTCTGGGAACCACCAACATCGGTCCGCAGCGTTTTGAGCACTCCTACTGCATCACCGACTGGGGAGAAAACACCCCCATCGTCGCGCAAAGCGGCCACACCGAGCCCACGACGACCCCCTGTGACGCCAGCACGGACCTCGGCCGACAGCTTGCCGGCAAAGGCGTGCAAGGCCTCTTTGCGGAAGAACTGTCCAAAAGCAAGCCCCAGCTCATCGTCACCTCCTCGCATGCAACCCAATTCAACCTGGAAATGCCCTTCAGCAAAGGGCTGATCTTCCCCGCCGGCAACCGCTTCTATGAAGCGGATCTCAGCACCATGCCCCAAGTCTTCGTGCGCGGCATCCAACCGAGCACCAAACGGGGGAAGGCAGGCATTCTCAGCGAAGTAGCGCAGCAACTCAACTGTCCGGGCATAGAGCCTGACGGGGAGCCCCGCGTCTGGCTTGCCGCCGGCAACTGCCTGCTGGGAGATGCCATGGGCACACGGGAAAGCATGGCCGTGACCGCCCTCTCGGCTTACACTTGCAATCAGCTTGTCGGCTACACCGTCCCCTCCTGGTACGGCAAAGGCGGTTGGGGCACACTCTCCCTCCTCTTCGAAAACACGGCCGGCACAACCCTCGCCGAAGCCTGGTTCCTCAACAATCAGTTCATCCTCGCCGACTCCATCGCCCTCTCGCCCTCCCTGCTCGAGGCCCGGTATGACGGCTCAGATCTCGACGCCAAAGCCCTGCAGCGGAGCCTGTCACGCGCGAACTTCCCCATCACCGCAGACAATGCCAAAGACGCCATGGGACTTCTGTACGACAGGGACGTCGTCGCCTTCTACGGCGACCCTGCCTGGAGTGCCACGCTCAACGAGCAGCACTCCCCATCTCCCTACAGCATCACCTGGCATAGCGACAAACAGTTCACCATCACGGCGAACTCTGATCGTGAAGGCCGCTGTGCCGTCTGGTTCCCCACCGCCTCCACCGGCGAGGACGCCACGGCGTGCGACGCTCCCGGAGCCATCTTCACCGATGACTTCATCCTGTTTCCCCGGCTCAAACTCAGCAAAGGCGAAAGCCTCACCGTTACCATCCGCTGAGCATTACCACCGGTTATGCGATACCACCCGCCGGGCGTGAACCCTCCGCCGGGCCAGGCACAGTCACCCCTGCCCGAACAGGTCAACATCAATACCCGATGCACCATTGAATCACCTGCGGTTTGACAACCAGACCGGCTGGCCCACGCTCAGCGCCGACCAGCCGGCATGACTGCACACTGCCATGAGTCACGAGTTTGAGTCCATCACACCTGCCATTCGCCAGGGAGCGACCCCAGAGCAATGGGAAGACCCGCTGTGGCAGCTGCGCCACAGCTTCCGCACCGCGTCCCAGCTCGATCAGGCACTCAAGCTCACTGATGACGAGCGCGCCGCACTGGCCCACGCCGGCGACCGCCTGGCTGTGCGCATCACACCCTACTTCCTAAGCCTGATCAACCCGGCCGACCCCCGGGATCCCCTGCGTCTGCAAGTCATTCCGCGCACAGCAGAACTGCTGCGCTCCCCCGAAGAAACAGACGACCCCTGCGGAGAAGAACAAGACATGAAAGTCCCCGGACTCGTACACCGCTACCCGGATCGCGTCCTGCTACTCTGCACCGACCGCTGCGCCACCTACTGCCGCTACTGCACTCGCTCGCGCCTGGTCTCCGGAGCTGGCTCCGAAAAACTGCATCCCGATCTCACTGCCGCCCTGGCATACCTCCGGCAGCATGAAGAAGTACGCGACGTCCTGCTCTCAGGAGGCGACCCGCTGCTGCTGCCCGACGCCAGGCTCGACAGCATACTGACCGAGCTGCGGCGCATCCCGCACATCGAGTTCCTGCGCATCGGCACACGCTGCCCCATCATGCTGCCGCAGCGCATCACCCCATCGCTCTGCGCCATGCTGCGCCGGCACGCCCCCCTCTTTCTCTCCATACACTGCAATCACCCCGCCGAGCTCACCGGACGCACTCAGGAAGCGCTCGGGATGCTGGTCGACCACGGTCTTCCCATCGGCAGTCAAACCGTCCTGCTCAAAGACATCAACGACACCCCGGACGTACAGCTCAAGCTGGCCCACAGACTGCTGCAGTGCCGCGTACGCCCCTACTACCTCTACCAGTGCGATCCCGTACCGGGAAGCCGGCATTTCCGCACCAGTATTGAAACCGGCCTGGGCATCATCTCACACATGCGGGGCTTTACGAGCGGCTACGCTGTCCCGCAATACGTCGTCGACACCCCGGGCGGCGGCAAAGTTCCCCTCAACCCCACCTACCTGCTCCGGCAGACACCGACAGCCGCCGAACTGCAAAACTACACCGGCCACCGCTACAGCTACCCCCTGCTCCCCCCGACCTGAACGGGCACTTCCCTGCCTGCCCCGGGTTAAAATCCACCATCGCACAAGGCCCTATCCATCAGCCTCCAACATCACCCCGCGGAGCATTACTTCAGCTTGCCTGATTTTTTTACTTTTCATCCCCCACCATTCGGTGTATAAATGAGCGACCGTTTATTTTGACTGACTGACAGCACGAGGCGGTCATCAAGACATACAACCAGACACACAATACATGAGTACCAAATCCTTCCTTCCGGCGCAGTACGCGCACCCTTACGAAATTGACCCGAAATACAGCAAGTCCGTCGCCTACTTCTGCATGGAGTTTGCCATTGACAACGTTTTCAAGATCTACTCGGGCGGCCTCGGCTACCTTGCCGGTTCGCACATGCGCTCCGCCGGCACCCTGCGTCAGAACCTGGTAGGCGTAGGCATCCTGTGGTCCTACGGCTACTACAACCAAATCCGGGCAGAAGACGGCTCCATGGCGGTGCAGTACCTGCGCAAGGAATACAGCTTCCTGGAAGATCACAACATCAAGTTCCTCATCCGCATCTGCGGCTCCCCGGTATGGGTCAAAGCCTACTTCCTGCGTCCGGAAACCTTTGGCACAGCCCCGATGTTCTTCCTGAGCACCGACCTGCCGGAGAACGACGACATGAGCCGCTCCATCACCCAGCGACTCTACGACTCCAACCCCATGACCCGCATCTCCCAGTACATCGTCCTGGGTCAGGGCGGAGCCCGTCTCTTTGAAGAGCTCGGCGTCGAGCCGGAAATCTACCACATGAACGAAGCCCACTCCATCGGAGCCGCCTTCAACATGCTCGCCCGCAACGGCGGCAACGTCGAAGAAGTCCGCAAGCGCTTCGTCTTCACCACCCACACCCCCGAGGAAGCCGGCAACGAAAAGATGGACATCAACCTCATGAGCAACTTCTCCTTCTTCGACGGCCTCTCCCTCGACCAGGTGCGCTCCATCCTCCGGCTCGACCCGAATGAACAAACCTTCAACTACACCCTGGCTGCCCTGCGCCTCTCACACATCGCCAACGGCGTCTCCGCCCTCCACGGCGAAGTCTCCCGCCAAATGTGGCAAGGCTACAGCGACATCTGCCCAATCACACACGTCACCAACGCCCAGAACGTCGACTACTGGCAGGATCCCGAGCTGGCCGAAGCCTACGCCAACAAAGACAAACGCGCCTTTGCCAACCGTAAGCGAGCCCTCAAGAAAGAACTCTTCCGCGTGGTGGGTGAGCAAACCGGGCACCTCTTCGACCAGGACACCCTCACCATTGTCTGGGCCCGCCGCTTTGCAGCCTACAAGCGTCCCGCCCTCATCACCGAGAACCCCGTCATGTTCGAGCGCATGCTCCAGCGCACCAACAGACCGGTGCAAATGATCTGGGCCGGCAAACCCTACCCCACCGACTTCGCGGCCGTGGCTATCTTCAACAAACTCAATGAACTGAGCCAGAAGCACCCGCGCTGCGCCGTCCTCACCGGCTACGAACTCGCCCTGAGCCGCCTGCTCAAGAACGGCTCTGACATCTGGCTGAACAACCCTGTCGTCACCCGCGAAGCCTCCGGCACCTCAGGCATGTCCGCCGCCATGAACGGCTCCATCACCATCTCCACCAACGATGGCTGGGTACGCGAATTTGCACGCGACGGTGAGAACTGCTTCATCATCCCCGAAGCTAAAGTCGGCCTGGCCCCCGAAGCCCGCGACCGCTCCGACCGCGACAACTTCTACAGCGTGCTCGAATCCAAAGTTCTGCCGCTCTACTACGACAACCGTGACCGCTGGATGGATATCGTCTTCAACGCGATGAACGACATCTCGCCCGCCTTCAACTCCGACCGCATGGCAGACGAGTACTACACCAAAATGTACAACGCCTGATTAGCCTTTCGTCCGGCACCTGGAGTGCTGTCACTCCTCCCGCTGTATTTTCCGGCCACCGGGCAGCGGGAGCTTTCCTCCCCGGAGAAACAGCACGGCGCCGGCCGTGAAAAACGTTTCCCCGCACTGCGCCCGGCGCAGTGCGGGGATTTTCTTCGCTCCATGATCAACCGACCTGCTCAGAACGAGCGGGTGAGGGAAATCTCCATCAGATGGTTCTGCAAGTTGCTCCGCCACTCGTACGTGTACGCGAGGCTCGAGCTCCAGTTTGCACTGATCACCCACAGCAACTCACCACTCACCTGAAACGCATTGCGGCCATACCGCACACCATAATCAGTACCAGTGCTAGCGGCACCACCGGTACTTACCTCCGCCTCATCCCGCCACATGTCACCGATATAAGCCAACGACACCACCGGGGTCAGACTCCCCTCCGCCCCCACGCTCCACGTACGGCTGAACTCCAGTCCCAGCGTTCCGCTCAGATTGCCGAAATGACTGTTACCGTATACCTCGGCACCATCACTGAATCCGCCCATTCTCACATAGGAATACTCCAACCCGACGAACGGGCGCATCCTGATTCCCCGGGCCATCTCCTGCTCCCAAGAGGCAACCCCACCCATCACAACAGCATTGTTATCCCAGCGGGCAAAGCTGCTATGCCCGGCAGCATGAGAATACCCGTGCGAGCGGTAATTCACACTGGAATAAGCAGCGTAGCCATCCAGCGTAAACAGCGTACGGTCAAGCCTCTTCTGAACTGAACCAAACGCTCCGATTTGTGTTGAGTGCTGATTGATACGGCTGCGGCGCTGGAAGCCGGCCGGCTGCATATGGCCGAACTGCTGCCCCAGCATTAACCCGCCGGTCACCACCTCACCCACGCGCTCCATTCCCAGCATGTACCCTCCCGTACGTGTCGTAAACCCATTAGCGGGGCCATCCCCGGAAGCATCCGTGAACAAACCGGTCGCAGCCCCCCACCAATTGACAGCACCCGGCTTTTGATCAGCCGCCCGGGAAGCGTCGAGACGCCCCAGCGACAAACGCCCGAACTGCTGCACATCCAGCGATGAGGAAATCAAAGAATTCGCAGCGCCATCCGACCCGGCCAGCACCGGAGAAACCCCGAGAGCACCGAGAGACACTGCCAAACAAGTGATAGTATATGTCTTCATAGCGATCGTCATCGAGCGCCTGCAGCGGGATTCCATATCACCACCCGGCGCCGTACTGTATGAGACACAAAGCCCGCCGCATCATTGGATAACGGTTGGCTAAGCTGCGTCTGACCAGCGTATAGAACACATTTTACGCTTGCAGATGCGCCCCTGTGCGCGTATGATTCTCCCGCTCATATGACCTTCCCGCCCTACACAGACCAGACCCCTGCCGCTCCCCGGAGCACGTGGCCGGCACGCCTGACTGGGCTGGGCATCCTCCTGCTCTCCATTGCCCTGGCAGGCAGCCTGATCACTTACAACGTACAGGAAATGGGCTGGGCCTTCCTCAACCCCCGCGACTCCGAAGCAGCCGCAGCCGTCCCCTGCACCAACCTCCTGAGCATTCCCGGGCTCTACGCGGCAGGCCTGCTCTACTTCATCCTGGGAGCAGGAGCACTCTACCTCTGCCTGCTGACCGCCCTCTACGGCATCAACCGCCTGCTGCGCCCCGGCTACTCCCCCTCGTGGCAACTGCTCGGCATGGGCGTCATGGTTCTGACAAGCTGCGGCATCCTGAGCCTTCAGTCCCTCGCCCTGTGGGACTGGGCCGAATCCCTCTATCTCTTTGCGCCCGGCGGCTGGCTGGGAGACATCTACAGCGACAGCATTTACCTGCTGCACATCAACTACCGGCTTGCCCTCATTCTTTTGCTGCTGCTGCATGCCACAGCCCTTGTCCTTTTCTTCCGCGTCAGCCCGCGGGACCTGCTGCACTGCTTTCTGCGCGACACAGCGGCCATCCTCTCCGCCATTTGGCGCGGCATCACCTACCCCTTCCGCCGGCAGCCCCTCCCCGGGCGCAGCACCCACACGCTGATCGACAGCCTCAACGACTCCACCGCCGAACACTGGCAAACCGGCACCACCGCCCCGCAGTCCCCCTCCCGTCAACCCTATTCCACCCCCTCCGCACCACAACCACCCGGCGCAGCTGATCAGCCACAGCAACCGGACGCGTCCCCGCAACCCCGCACCGTACCCATTCCCCACCTCTACCGCCCCCGCCCGGCCACTCCCGGGCAACCCGGCGAAGAAAACACCGCAGCACAGCAAGCCCCCCTGCCCCCGCGCCAAACTCCGCGCCGCCCCAGCGTCGCCCAAAACCTGCTGCGGCAGCCCGCAGCCCCCCCGGCACAGCAGCAGGACGAGCCCCCCCTGCCCCCATCCTTCGACGAACAAATCACGCGCGCCCGCCGCCAGGACGCCGAGCGCATCCGGATGCAACTGCCCCCCGCCGCCCGCCGCCGCGAAATCACCCCCTCCCAAGCCGACCGCGACAACCTGCTCGACCTCATGCGCCCCGCCGAAGACCGCTTCCGCCGCCGTGAACCGCAGCAGCCCCCCCGCGAGCAGGAAGAAATGCCACTCAATCCCCGCCTCAGGGAAGCCGTCAACCGGCACATGGGCCTCCCCTCCGAGCCCCCGACCGACGGATCACCCAAGCCGTCCGCCCACACAAACCCCACCTCCACCACAGGCCAGGCCGCCACGCAACAAACCGAGCCCCCACGCTCTGTCTCCCCCCGCGCAGCCTCCTCCCCCACCGTCCCTTCACGCGAAACCGCCCCCGAACACACTCCAGCCCCCGCCTCCCCCCGGGCGCAGCACGTCCCCGCCCCCATCCGGGCCACCACCCCCCGCGACCTCCCCACCGAAGACCTTCGCGAGCAAGAAGCAGACTACCCCCTGCCACCCTACGACATGCTCGCCTACCACCCCGTCCCCCCCGAAGTCGGCCAGGCCGCCCAAGCCGAAATGCGGGACATGCAAGACCGCATCAGCGATACCCTGGAAACCTTCAAAATTTCCGTCACTCCCGGCCCCATCACCCGGGGCCCGAGCATCACCCGCTACGAGTTCTACCCGCCACGAGGCCTGCGCGTCAACCGCATCGCCAGCCTGCAAAACGACCTCATGCTCGCCACCAGCTCCAAATCCGTCAACATCCTCGCCCCCATTCCCGGCAAAAACACCGTCGGCATCGAGCTGGAAAACGCCACCAAATCCCCCGTCTACCTGCGCGAACTGCTCCAGGATCCCGCCTTCCGCGACCCGAAGCTGCGCATCCCCGTCGCCCTCGGCAAAGACGTCTACGGCAACTCCGTCATCGGCGACCTGGCAGCCATGCCCCACACCCTCGTAGCCGGCACCACCGGCTCCGGCAAATCCGTCTGCATCAACAGCATGATCCTCTCCATGCTCTACAAATTCCGGCCGGACGAACTCAAACTCATCCTCGTCGACCCCAAAGTCGTCGAAATGCAACCCTACAAAAAGCTGCCGCACCTCATCTGCCCCGTCGTCACCAACCCCGCACGCGTCATCGGCGCCCTGCGCTGGGCCGTCAACGAAATGGAGCACCGCTATTCCCTCTTCAGCAAATGCGGCGTACGCAACTTTGAAGACTTCAACAACCGCCCGCCCGACTTCGAACCCGAACCCGACGAACCCGAGCCGGAGGAAGAACCCGTCGAATTTGATGTCGAAGCCTGGGCCAGCGACATCGAACACCAGGGCGAAGAAGGCGTCGAACTCGGCGAAGAAACCCAGGAAGAACTCGACTTTGACGCCGACGAGCGCATCCCATCCCGCCTGCCCTACATCGTCATCATCATCGACGAGCTGGCCGACCTCATGATGGTCGTCAAAGAAGACCTCGAAAACTACATCGCCCGACTCACGCAAAAAGCACGTGCCGCCGGCATCCACCTCGTCGTCGCAACCCAGACCCCGCGCTCCAACGTCGTCACCGGCATCATCAAAGCCAACATCCCCAGCCGCATCGCTCTGAAAGTCTCCAGCCCGCTGGACAGCCGCATCATCCTCGACACAGCCGGCGCCGAAAACCTTCTGGGCAAAGGCGACTTTCTCTTCCTTCCTCCCGGCGGCATCTCCAAACTCACCCGCGCCCAAGGCGCCTGGGTCTCCGACGCCGAAATCGCCGCCATTGTCAAGTTCTGCGCCAGCCACGCCAAGCAAAAATTCGAACAAGGAGTCTCTGCCGAAATGGACAATGCCGACGGCACCGCCACAAGCCCTGACAACGGAGGCCGACTGAGCGGCAGCCGAAGCAGCAGCGACGCCGAGGACGAACTCTACACCCGCTGCGTGAACCTCGTCGTCACCGAGCGCAAAGCCAGCACCTCCCTGCTGCAGCGCCGCTTCAGCATCGGCTACGGCCGCGCCGCCAAAATCATGGACCTCATGGAAGAACGCGGCATCATCTCCCCACCGCAAGGCGCCACCCGCGCCCGCGAAGTCCTCGTTGACGAACCCTGATGTTTCTTCTCCCTCAGTCACCCGACGCAGACCATTTTGGAGCGCCTCTTCCACCTTCGAGCCCACGGCACCAGCGTCCGGCAGGAATGCCTCGCCGGGCTCACCACCTTCATGGCGATGTGCTACATCATCCTCGTCGTCCCGGACCTGCTGGCCGACACCGGCATACCCCATGACGCAGCCACCGCTGCCACCATCTGGATTACCATTCTGAGCACCCTCGTCATGGGACTCTGGGCACAATTCCCCGTCGGCGTCGCCCCGGGACTGGGTCTCACCGCCTACTTCGCCTATTACGTCTGCGGTCCCGCGGGCTACACCTGGCAAACCGGTCTCGGAGCCGTCCTCATCTCCGGCATCATCTTCACCCTGCTCTCCGCGGCCGGAGTCCTCCTCATCGGCGTCCTCACCGCCCACCGCATTCCGGGAGCCATGATCATCGGTATTGCCACCATCAGCGTGAGCGGCCTTCTGCTTGGCATCAGCCCCATGCCCAGCGGCCCCCTTCTGAGCCTGGACATCCCCCTACCCACAGAAACCATAGGGCAACTCGACCTCGCCGGCGCCCTCCACCACGGGCTCTTCTCCATCATCTTCACCCTCACCATCGTCGACCTCTTTGACAACATGGGCACCCTCATCGGCCTCGCCCACAAAGCCGGCTTTACCCGGCCCGACGGCCGCATCGACAACCTCGACCGGGCCCTCATCACCGACTCCCTCAGCACCATCACCAGCGCCCTGCTCGGAGCCACCACCGCCACCAGCTACCTCGAAAGCGCCGCCGGCGTTGCCCAGGGCGGGCGCACCGGCCTCACCGCCGTCGTCATTGCCGGACTCTTCGCCCTCACCCTTTTCTTCACCCCCCTGGCAAGCATCGTTCCCAGCTACGCCACAGCCCCCGTTCTCATCATCGTCGGCGCCTACATGATGCAAGACGTCGTGAACATACGCTTCAGCGACTTCATGATCGCCCTGCCCGCCTTCCTCACCATCATCACCATGCCGCTAACCTTCAACATCGCCACCGGCTTCGGCTTTGGCTTCATCGCCTACGTCGTCCTGCGTCTTCTCAGCGGCCGCTGGCGCGAAGTCAGCCCGATCCTCTACATCGTCGCCGCCTGTTTTGCCATCAACTTCCTGCTGCGCAGCCTCTGAATGCAGCAAACGGCCGGGCAGAATCCCGCCGTTCCCCTCCCGCCACGCCCGCACCATCAGCTCTTCCCCGCCACCCGGCATGCTTCCGCCCTGCCCGGCCACAGCGCCATCGGCCCGCCCCATCACCCTTTCCCCGCACCATCACCCTTTCCCCGACACGTCACCATTTTCCCGCCCCATCACCACGAGTGAGCCGGCCATGCCACGATACCTGCCGCGGCACATGAAGCGTCATTCGAGGCCACAGGCGAACCTTTTTCCTTTACAGAGAAAGCAAAAAAGAGATAGAATAAAGGTGCTATGACCATGCGACACACACTCATGCTTCTCGCCGCCACGGCGGCACCTCTTTATGCCCAGCAGGGGTCCACGGCTGTCCCCCCGGCCCAAGCTCCCGAAGCCCCCGCCGCAGTTGCCCCTGCAACACCCGCTGCGGCAGAGCAGGCTGCCCCTGCCACAGCCCCGGCATCTCAGCTTGATCTGCGGACCGCAGCACTCCCCGCCATGGCGCTGATGCCAGCGGAAGTCGATAACTTCATCGCCACCGGCAATCTTGCGCCCGTCATCAAGACCTTCCTGCCGCTTCAGCTTCCTTCCCACATCAGCATGGCAATAGGCAGCACCGGAAATACAGCAGAGTTTCTGTGCACCTTCCTCTCTTCCGTGAACATCAACCTGAGCGAAAACAGCTCGGACTCCGAGATCGTCAATGCGGTATTGCAAACACTCACAATCTTCAAAGACCAGAAAATTGCTCCCGCCTACCTCATTTTTAACGTAAATCCCCCCTCAATGGGTGGAGAGATAACCGGTCTGACGAAAGCTCTAACCCAAAATCCGGAAACAGCAGCCTACTGCACAGCCGAGTCCATCAACGGCTTCGACGGAGTCAAAGTCAACCTGGAAGCCTGGCTGAATGAGGCATTGAGCCGGAAGAATTCCGACAGCGTGACCCTCTCCACAGAAGCGGCAGCCATCGTCGAAGCCTTCAAGGGGCGCAGTCTCTACATCATGACCAAACTCGAAGGCACTTCTCAGGTACTGGCCGCAGCAGAAGACCCGGCGGCTGTCAAAATCGCCGCGAACCCTTCTGAATCTGTGCTCTCCACAGACAGGGTGTCCGAGATCGACAGTACTCCCCAGGGGGTTCTGCTGCTCAGCTACATGTCGCCCGAAACCACCGGCAAAGTAAACAGGAAAACAGCTGTCCAGTTCACGAATCAGCTCACCCAGCTCATCACCCCGTTGCTGACGACCGCGGAGAATGCTCCGGCTGCGGACAAAGAAGCCGTACAGAAAGCTCTCCAGAGCCTCGACATGATCAAGCAGGCATACCTCTCTCTTATCCCGGAGAGCGTCGTTCACCCCTACACGGTCAAAAGCTGGCTGGACGATGATCTGCACCTTGAAATCAAAGCAGATGCCGGCAAGGTCAGCTACGAGCAAGGCACCCTCCGCATGACCGCCCAGGCGCAGGATCCCATGACAGCGCTGTATGCCGAAAGCACTGCATGCAGGGTTGAAGGCATGCCCTCTGCCGGGGAGCTGCTGGATGCATGTGAACAGTTGCTGACGGGCTTAACACGCAGCAGCACTCAGGAACTGTCCGGGCGCGAGATGGCAGAACTGAAGCAGGCACTGGCCTTCTACCAGATGTTCAAGCCCATGGTGATGAAAGTCGGCGAGGGATTCAGCATCATGAATTCAGGCCTCGGCAACAGTGCAGCCCTCGTAGTGAAAGCCCAGCCCGACCCGATGGTTCCCGCTGCCGCCGCCTACTGCGCACCCGTCACCAGCCGTGAAAAACTTGCCGAAGGATGGAA
The DNA here is from genome assembly GCA_944390825.1 of uncultured Akkermansia sp. Taxonomy (GTDB): domain Bacteria; phylum Verrucomicrobiota; class Verrucomicrobiia; order Verrucomicrobiales; family Akkermansiaceae; genus Akkermansia. The sequence continues at coordinate 41,200 of CALXRG010000003.1, read as the reverse complement.
GCTCGTACTCGACACAGTCACGACTGCGACCGTCGCCTTCGGCGGCAACGCCGATGTCCTCTCCATGCTGCCCATCACGGAGCAAGAGATTCCAGGCGGGCATGCTTACACCATCGCCCTGCCGACCAACACACCCGCCTGCACCCCGACGGTTCACCTGACGGGGGACATGCTGGTCATCGGTTCTACCCAGGCGCTGAACTCCGAGCTGTCACAGTCAACCTCCACCCCCGAGCCTTTCGCCGGAACCGTCGTCACCATTAACTGCGAGCCCGTTGCCCTGATTGCCCGCAGCATTGCCACCCAGATGATGGCGAACTGCCAGGCGGCCGATGAATGCGACGAGGAAGAAGAACTCATCACGGCCGCTTCCGTTGACAGTGATAACGCCGGTGCTGATGCCGACACGGACGCCGACGCCGGCGCTGATGACACAAACAACACGGACGCCTCAAACGACACCACCGACACCACCGACACCACCGACGCTGATGGCACCGCCGACGCTGATGGCACAGGTGACACGGATGACGAGTACGACATAGAAGACGAGTATGACCTGGACGTCGAATACGGCCCGGCCTCTGAAGAAGAAGAAGCCGCCATCGAAGCAGACGAGATTGCTTCTGTTCTGGAGTTCGTGGCCATGTACGTCCGCAGCATCCACGCGACGAACGAGATCAAGGATGGAAAGAACATCGTGCGCATGGACATCATTCTGCGCAAGTGATCCCTGTCACCCCGGCATATCAAGTGCCAGTCGTCGATTCGGTGCCCGTCCGTAGGGGCACCTGCTTTCCGAAACATCAACAGGGGCGCGCCTGCGCCCCTGTTGATGTTTCTCTCTTGAGAGCAATTTTTCTATCTGCGTGACAGACCACTCCACGTCCCTCTGTCCCTCTTCCCGTGAGCCGGGTCATCAGGGGGCAACCCCTACCCAGTGGATTCACCTCTCTGTCCGCAGAGCAGGAATACCAGCGACGCCCAAGGCTCCGGCCGTGCCCCCTCAAATGCGGTCTCACCCTCGGACGCGACTGCCCCTCACAGGCAAGCCAAAGCTTCCGGGAGGTTCCGGCTTACGAGAGAAGCCGTCACGGCAGGCGGGTATCCCAGGCGGGTCCACGCCATGGCTGCCGCCTGTCCACACCCCCAGGCACCCAGGACTGCCGCTCGCCAAGGAGACATGCCCTGAGCCGCAAGACCGGCGATGGCTCCCGCGAGGGTATCCCCTTGCCCTCCATTGGCCATATAAGGACCGCCGGTCGTGTTGAAGCACAGTCCGGTCCGATCGGCCACAATGGTGCGGGCTCCCTTGAGCAGTAAAACCGTATCATGCTGCCGGAGATAGTCTCGGACCGTATCGCACCTGCCGGCCGGAGCCGAGGGGAAAAGACGTCGCATCTCGCCCGGATGCGGGGTAAGGACCCAGTTTGGCTGTGGTTTCCAGCACGCAGAGGCGGCCAGGTTGAGGCCATCTGCATCCAGCACCACCGTCCCGGAGAATCCCTCGGCAAGCCGTCGCAGTTCCTCCCCTTCCGACGGGGAAGGCCTCCCGAGTCCCGGGCCTATCAGCAAGGCCTGGGCATGCGGCTCGTCGATCTCTGCATAGGAGTCTACGCACCGCACCATCACCTCGGGAGCGACGCGCACTGCAAGCAGAGGGTAGACCTTCGGCAGGCAATAGAGGCATACCAGCCCGGCTCCGACACGCATGGCCGCTTCGGCACAAAGCTGGGCAGCTCCAAGCATCCCTATGCTGCCCGCCACGATGGCAACACGCCCGGCGCGGTTCTTATAACAAGCCTGGTCACGGCGCGGCAACCAACCGTGGATGAGGTCCGCATCCGCCACCTCGGCAGCTGCCCACGGGGTCACTCCAGTCATCTCTCCCAGATCTGGCGGCTCCAGCTCCACCTCCGGCAGAGGAATCGGCAGGAGCCGCCCGACGTACTGCTCGACCCCATCCGCCAGCATACCGGGCTTCACGCAACCGATCGGGCAGGTCACATCCGCACGCACGGTGTCCGGTCCTGCCTCTCCCGTGTCCGAGTCCAGACCTGTTGGTATATCGATCGCCACGCAAAGTGACGATGGGGAAGCCGCCCGCAGCGCGTTGAGCTCTGCCACCAGGTCGCGGTAAGGAGCACGCAAAGCACCGCTGGCGCCCGACCCCAGCAAACCGTCGAGAATGAGGGTGCGGGGCGACGGCTTAGGAACACCGAGGCTGACGGGAGCGCTCACTCGGTCGAGCTGCGCTTTGGTGTCAGCTGAAAGCTCCTGCGGGTCGCATGCACAGCGCAACTCAACCGGGAGTCCCAGTCTCGCGGCCAAGCCAACGGCATCACCCGCATTATTCCCCTTACCGGCATACACCACCACCCGCTCCGGCTGGAGCCCTGCGAGCTCCGGCACCCCGTAGCGGAAACGCTGATACAAACGCCCGATGACGGCATCCATCAGCGTCAGCGAGTCCACGGTGCCCGTTTCAAACAGTCGCCGCTCGGCGGCGCGAATGACAGAAGCTGGGGCTATCTTCATGCTGCTACTCTACACCCGGTGGAGCGGCAAGTCAAGTTGCCAAAGCCGCGTTCCCAGCAGGCCGTGCAGAAAATCAGCGTCAGGCTTCGCCCATGTCTCATCATGCCAAACCCGTTCACTCTCCTGATGGATGGCTGATGGAAGATGATTGCCGAACCCGCGCGGCAAGTTGCGGTCGCCTCTGCCCTTCTTTTTCATCAAGTCTCCTCATCCCGACATTCATCAAGTCTCCTCATCCCGACAGCGACACCTTGACGGCATACCCTTAAGCATACCCGGAATCGCCGCGGGCTCACGCACGACCTCAGCCGTTGCCCCGGCCCGACGGCTCCTCTTGCTCTCTCTCAACCTCAGCCCTAGCCCCTATCCAACATCACAGCAGGCCCACCGGCGATTTTTTTAATGCCGGATTTCTTTTTTCACGAAAAAAATCTTGACACTGGTGTTAGTCTGAGCTAACATGCCCCTACGAATTATATACGTCTAACTATGCAAGCAACACCTTCAGCTTCGTTAACCACCCCGGAAACACTCAATCAGCTTCGGGTAGGAGAAAGCGCCATCGTGGCACGCGTCTGCGGTACAGGCGCACTCAAACAGCGTCTGCTGGACATGGGACTCACCAAAGGAGTAACCATCCGCGTCATCAAGGCAGCACCCTTGGGAGATCCGATCGAAATCAGCGTTCGGGGCTACGAACTCTCCCTGCGCAAAAGAGAAGGCGCCTGCATTCAAATCGTCCGATAGCCCAGAGTAAACGGAAACTACAGTTCTTTTATCCGAAAGTTAGTCCAAACAAACCCATGAAACGCAGCATCGCATTAGCCGGCAATCCGAATTGCGGCAAAACGCTTATCTTCAACGAGCTCACAGGTTCGAACCAACACGTGGGCAACTGGCCTGGCGTCACGGTAGAACGCAAGGAAGGCGCCTTAAAAGAGCACCCGGAAATACACATTCTCGACCTGCCGGGCATCTACTCACTCTCCCCCTACTCCCCCGAAGAGGTAGCGACGCGCCACTACCTGCTGGACGAGAGGCCGGACCTGATTGTCAACATCGTGGATGCCTCCAACCTGGAACGCAACCTCTACCTGACCACCCAACTGCTGGAAGTCGGCACCCCCATCGTGGTGGCGCTCAACATGATGGATCTGGCGCGGGAAAAAGGGCTCCGCATTGACGCAGCATCGCTGAGCCGGGAACTCGGGTGTCCCGTTCTTGAACTCTGCGCCACCCAAAAAAAGGGCATAGCAGAACTGGTTGACTTAATGGCGGGAAACATGCCCGCTTCCCCCTGCCCCATCAGCTTCAGCAAACACATCGAGCATGCCATCGGAACTCTGACCTCTTCTCTGGACTGCGACCGCTGGACCGCCATCAAAGTACTGGAAAACGACCAGGAAATCACAGCAGCCTACACACTGCCCCAGCGGCACGACGCCGAAGCCCTGCGCATGGGACTGGAAGCCAGGCTCGACGACGAAGCGGCAGGGCTCATAGCTTCCGGCCGCTACGACGCCATCGAGGGCCTCATCCAGCGCTGCGTTCAGAAGCCGGAACGGGCAAAAGCGAGTTTCAGCCAGCTGCTTGACACCCTGCTCACGCACCGCATCGCGGGCCTCGCCATCTTCGCAGCCGTCATGTTCGCCATCTACTACGTGAGCATCACCACCATCGGCACGTGGGGTACCGACTGGGCAAACGACGTCCTTTTCGGCTCCGTCGTCGGCGGCTGGCTCGGCGGCTTCATCGGCTCGGAGGCGGCACCACTGGAATCCCTGGTGCAATTGAGTGCTGTGCTGTCCATGGTGTTCGTCTTTCCCGTTACGCTGCGGCGCCTGCACGATGTCGGGCTCAACGGAGCCTGGCTGTATCTGGCCATCGCCCCCTTCATTCTGGAGTACATGTGCCCTCACCTGCCCGGTGTCGCCCATGACATCGCCATGGTCACCCTCTACGGCATCAACCTGCTGATCCTGCTCATCTGCTTCACCTTCCCGGGGCAGCATCACCCCAATGCCTACGGCAACGTACCGGCACGCATCCGCAAATCTGCACTCAGCCTCAATGGCCGGGCCAACCGCAAAGAATACGCCCTGTACGTTGTCATCATGAGCGCCGCAGCCTTCGGAATCGCCAGTCTGGGCTACCTGCAGCTGGATTGCAGCCCCCAGATACAGGACCTCATCAGCAACGGCATCGTCGCCGGTGTTGGAGCCGTGCTTGGCTTCCTGCCCCAGATGGCAGTTCTCTTTCTGCTGCTGTCGCTGCTGGAAGACTGCGGCTACATGGCACGCGTCGCCTTCATGATGGACCGCATCTTCCGCTCGCTCGGACTCTCCGGCAAATCCTTCATCCCCCTGCTCGTCTCCATGGGCTGCGGCGTACCCGGCGTGATGGCAACCCGCACCATTGAAAACGAGAAAGACCGCCGCATGACCGTCATGCTCACCACCTTCATCCCCTGCGGTGCCAAGCTGCCCATCATCGCCCTCTTCGCCGCCCTGATCGGCTCAGACGCTACCGTCGCCACCATCGCCTACTTCGCCGGTATCGGTTCCGTCATTCTCGGCGGCATCATCCTGCGCAAGACTCACATGTTCGCCGGCAGCTACACACCCTTTGTCATGGAGCTGCCCGCCTACCACATGCCCAACGGCATCAGCATCAACCTCCGCGCCATGGAGCGCTGCAAAGCCTTTGCCCGCAAAGCCGGCACCATCATCTTCCTCTCCTCAGCCGTCATCTGGTTCGCTCAGGGATACACCTGGAAGCTCAGCTACCTGAACACCTCCGAGCAACCCGAAGCCGTCGAGTCCAGCATCCTTGCCGACGTCGGCCGCAAAGTCGCCCCCATCTTTGAGCCCCTGGGCTGGGGAGACTGGAAACCCGCCGTCGCCACCGTCACGGGCCTCGTCGCCAAAGAAGTCGTCATCGGCACCTTCGGCGTCCTCTACAGCAGCACCGCCGACAGCACGGCTGCGACAGAACCCGCACACGTCCCCAGCATCACAGCCACAGCCGATGCCGCAGAAGACAGTGGGAGCGCTCCCGCTGAAAAAACTCAAGAAACAGACACACCAGCAGAAGAATTCGCCCTGAGTCCCTCCCTGCCGAAGTTCAACGCCTTCTCCGCCCTCGTCATGACCGCATGGCAGTGCGATGCTGAGGTGCGGAGCTACGAAGAAGCGGCTGATGAAGAAGCCAGCGAAGAGGAAGAAGACGACGAAACAACAGGCCTCGCAGCCCAACTGGCTGCCGCCGGAGCTTTCACGACGCTTTCGGGGCTCTCCTTCATGCTCTTCAACCTGCTCTGCGCCCCCTGCTTCGCCGCCTGCGGTGCCATCCGGCGCGAGATGAACAGCGCCCGCTGGACCTGGCTTGCCATCGGCTACATGTGCGCCTGGGCCTACACCGTCTCCTTCCTGCTCTTCCAGTACGGGACTTGGGTAAAATCCGGCATTTTTGGCACCGGGCAGCTGGTCGCCGTCATTCTGAGCGCGATTCTACTCTACCTCCTGCTGCGTCCCGCCCCGAAACGTCTCTGATCCACCCTCTGCTCTGAACACCCCTCCATTGCAAATCACCCCTCTGTTTCAGATCACCCCACTGTTTCAAATCAACCCTCACCCCCATCACACCATGCACCACGGCGACATCATCCTGATTCTCATCCTCGCAGCTCTCTCCGGCTATGCTCTCTACGCCTGCATCCGCCGCGGCGGGTGCGCAGACTGCGGCAAGTGCAGCAGCCGCAGCTGCTGCCCCGGCAGCAAGCCCGGCTGCTGCGGGCACAGCCAGCAGGCTGGCAACTGCCACTGCCGCCCCGGACACACCTGCGGCTGTGACCAGGGTAAACCTTGCACCTGCAACACCGGCAAACAGCAGAAGTGACCCACCCGGCAATGCCCGCCCCAACCGTCCCGGCCCCGGAGCCGGACCAAAGGAAAGGAGACCCCTTTCCCGGCGTGAGCCTTGCCCCGCTCCCCGGGCAAAAACGGGACGTCCTCCCCCCACTACCCATTCCCCACCTCTCTTTCTCTCAAACGGATACAATATCTTTTACACCATGAAAACACAGAACATAATCGCAATGGCGCTGGCCGGCCTCATGACCGTGCCCGCGATCGCTGACGAGACCTCAAAGCCGACGGCAGGAGATATTCTCCAGGGCATTAACATGTTCACGCCGGCAGAAGGGGATCCGTCTTACAAAGTCAAAGCCTATGAAAACTTCGGTACCGAGTGGGCTCTTGATATCGCTTACGGGTACTGGAATACCAACAAAACCGCCCCGGGCACCAACCGGCACAGCAACTACGCACTCCTCCACGGGCAGCTCAATCAGCGGCTCATCGAGGACGACAGAAACGGCGGTACCTGGCTGCGTTTTGAACTCTCCGGATCCTGGGGGCTGGATTCCCGCACCAGCAAGGCCGAGGCCGAGTTTGTCGGCGGTTTTGGCACCACGACGGATGTTCACGGCGACATCTTTGGACCTCACAACGCCGTCATCCCCGAGCTGGCGCTCATGCACTACTTCAACGGCAAGCGTGCCTGCATCATCGCCGGTGTCGTCAATCTCACAAACTACTTTGACGCCGTCAGCATCGCCAACGACTCATTCAACAGCTTCACCAACACCGGGTTCATGAACTCGACGATTCTGCCCCTCGTCGACAGCAACCTCGGTGCCGTCGCCCAGTTCGAACTCAACCGGAAGAACTACCTCATGGCCGCCTTCAGCCGCACGGACTGCGAATCCGGCTACAACCCCTTCCACACCCACGGCAGCGGCTATGCCGTTGTGGGTGAATGGGGTTATATCTGCAACGATGGCGAAGTCACCTTCCGCCTCAATCCCTTCTTCCAAAGCATCGAGACAACCACAGACAACGGCTCGAGGACACGCAAAAATGCGGGTCTTGTCGGCAGCGTCGAGTACTCCCCCTGCACCTGGGCCACGCTCTTCACCCGAGCTGGCTTCAGCGCCAAGCAGGAACTGGGCAATGCCGCCGAATTCTCCATCGGCGCCCACCTGCGCCTCATTCCCAGCCGTGAGAACGACTTTTTCGGCATCGCCTGGGGCGTCTTCAAAGGCACCAATGCAGAAGATGATCCCACCGCTCACAACCGCGAGCAAGTTCTGGAACTCACCTACAGCTTCCAGGTCTGCGACTTCATGACAATCATGCCCCACTTCCAGTACATTCACAATCCCGCATACCGCGGAGACTGCCGGGATGAAACGCTGGTAGGTGTCCAGACGGTCTTCTCCTTCTGATCTCCTCTGTTCTCTTTCTTCTGATAACATATTGTGCTGTAACGTGTATACGAGGCGTGTCGGGTTCGCCCGGCACGCCGAAGCTCATTCCCCTCCCCCGCCCGCTGTCGACACATTCCCTCTTTTTTGCAAAAAAAAGCTTGCCTTTCCAGCTGGAGCGTGCATAATGAGCTCAGAAAAACATTCAAGCAACTGTTCAACTATGTGTCAGCACCGCCCCATTTCCACCGATGATCTGTTGCCTGAGGAAGATATCTGCGACCTCGCGGATTTCTTCAAAGTCTTTGGCGACAGCTCACGTCTCAAAGTCCTTTGGGCTCTGAGGCACGGCGAACTCTGCGTGACACATCTGGCAGAACTGATTGGCATGAGCATTCCCGCCGTCTCACACCAACTGAAAATCCTGCGCCACGGACGCCTCGTCCGTACACGCCGTGACGGCAAAAACATCTACTACTCCCTCGCCGACGAACACGTCGAGAAAATCCTGGACCTCGGCCTCGAACATTCAGACGAATAAGCCGTTTCCCTTGCCCGCACCTGCTTCCCCGTCCACACCTCCACCCCGTCCCAACCTCACACCTCATTCTGCTCTCCGAGCCTCCCCGGGCACTCACGCTTCCTCCCCTTTCTGCATTCCACATCCCGCACCCCTTAACATTACCACAATTATGCAACCACACAACCGTATTACACAACAAATCGAACGACTCTCCAACTGGAAGATCGTCGGCATCTCCGCCATTCTGCTTGCTCTGGCCCTTTGGGGGGAATGGGGCGGGCCTGAGTGGCTGGTTTGGCTGTCACTGTTCAGCGTCATCCTCAACGGACTGCCCATTATCTGGCGAGCCCTTACCCTACTGACCGTCAAAAAACAGATCAGTTCAGCGCTGCTCATCACACTGGCCATGCTGGCCTCCATCCTGATTGGCGAACAGTTTGCCGCAGGGGAAATCGCCCTTATCATGGCAATCGGCGACCTGCTGGAATCCGGCACCGTCTCACGCGCCCACCGGGGGCTGAAAGAACTCATCTCCCTGCAACCCGAGCAAGCCCGCCTCCTCAGCCGGGACGGGCAGGATACCGGAGGCGCTCTCGGCCGCTGGGTTCCCTGTGATGAACTGCTGGCCGGGGATCTGATCCGCGTCAAACCGGGAGAAATTTTCCCGGCCGACGGCATCATCCGCAGCGGAGAGACCAGCGTCGACGAAAGCATCCTGACGGGCGAATCCCTGCCCGTCGACAAAGAACCGGGAGCCGCCGTCTACACAGGCAGCCGCAACGGCGACGGCAGCGTCGACGTCGCAGTAACACACGCATCCGCCGATTCATCGCTTCGCAAACTGATCCGCATCGTCCAGGAAGCCGGGCAGCGGCAGGCGCCCATACACCGTGAAGCCGACCGTTGGGCCCGCTTTCTGGTTCCGGTGTCCGTCACCATAGCACTGGTCGGCTACATCACACTGAGACTCATGGGATACCCGGAAGTGGAAGCCCTGACCCGCGCGGTAACTGTCCTGGTCGTCTTCTGTCCCTGTGCCCTGGTCCTGGCCACGCCGACCAGCATTATGGCAGCCATCGGGCAGGCCACCAAGCGGGGCGTCGTCATCAAATCCGGCGAGGCGCTGGAGGCACTCGGGCGCGCAGACCTCATAGCATTTGACAAAACAGGCACCCTCACCATGGGAACCCCCTGCGTGGCACAGGTACTTTCATGGGGCTCGCAAAGCCCGGACGATCTCCTCGCGCACGCCGCCGCCGTGGAAACAGGCAGTAATCATCCGCTTGCAGCCGCCATTATAGCGGCCGCCGGTTCCCCCCTGCCCCAAGCCACCAACAGCCGAACCACCACAGGACGGGGCATCCAGGCGGACATCAGCGGCCGCACCTGGTTCTGTGGCAACGAAAAAGCCGTTGCCTCCCAGGGGATGACGCTGAACGACAGCCAGCAGGAGGAACTCACAGCCATGAGAAGCGCGGGCATGGCCACGGTACTGATCACCTGCGACGGGCAGCTCATGGGGGCGGTAGGACTGCGTGATATGCCGCGGCCTGAAGCTTCGCAGGTCCTGGCCGAGCTGCCGGAGGAAACGCTCATGCTCACAGGCGACCACCGGCAGGCCGCCGACACCCTGGCCAAGCAACTGGGCCTCCGCCATGTGAAATCCGAACTGCTCCCGGAGCAGAAATCAGAGGTAATCCTTGCCCTTCAGAACCAGGGCCGCAAGATAGTTATGGTGGGAGATGGCATTAACGACGCCCCCGCTCTGAAGACCGCCCTGGTCGGCGTTGCGATGAGCAAGGCAGGCAGCGACATTGCCACGGAATCGGCCGACGTCGTTCTCATGCAAAACGGCCTGCACCGTCTTCCCTACCTCATGAAGCTGGGGCGAGCGACACTGAACACCATCCGCTTCAACCTGGCACTTTCCGTCTGCTACAACCTGTTCGCCCTCAGCCTGAGTCTGCTGGGCATCCTGGGCCCCGCCACAGGAGCGCTGGCACACAACGCCGGCTCCCTGCTCGTAGTGCTCAACGCCGCCGCTCTTTACAACCGCAAACTAGACTGAAACAGGACATCCGGCTCCCCCATCATCATCTAACCGGCTGCCTCTGCAGCAAATCGTCTATGGCCGCACGCGCACTGTAACTTGCCGCGTCGCGGCCCGTCTCATCCCTGGCAGCCGGATCCGCCCCGTACTGAAGCAAGAGTTTCACCAGGCCGACATGCTGTGCCATCACCGCATGAATCAGCGGCGTGCACCCATCCTCATCCGCCAGATTCGGATTAGCCCCTGCCAGCAACAGCGTCTGAACGGCACGCAGCTGACCATTCTGAGCTGCCGCACAGAGTGGCGTTGACCCCTCAAACAAAACATCCGCGTTCAAACCATGCTCCAACAGCACCTGGAGGCACTCCGAAAAGTTGCGTGACGCCGCCATCTGTGCCGCACGCTGCAACTGATCAGCCGGGGCCGAGGTCTTCGTCAAAATGCTCTCCACCACTTCACGTTTTCCCAGGGAAGCCGCAAGAGTGAACACCGACTCCCCCTCATCCCGGACAGCATAGGGGTCGGCACCGTTGCGCCAGGCATCAAAAGCACCGCGGTAGCTTTGGTACTCCTCCTCGCTGTACTCAGGAGACACCGTACGCGCGGACACCATCACCGTTGCGCAGATCATCAGATACGCCACCCCCCAAAGCAACTCCCGGTGACCGCCCCGCTGCGTCAGCAATCGGCTCAGGCCGATCGACAGACAAATCACACACAATGTCGCACACACGGTCAGGAACACCGCATCAACGGTACTGCCGACCCCCTCACCCTCCATACCACTGGTGACCCTCCACAGCAGCACGCATACAGCCACCGCAAACAAAACAGGATTGAGATACTTGTACATCCCCTCCTGTATAGCAAATACCGGCCCTCAGGTCGAGACGGAAATCACCATGACTGGCGCTTGCCCCTGTCCCTGCCGGTCTGCATCCGAATGTGACAGGTACGCGCGGACCGCAGTAATCCCTTGCCTTGGAGCGGGTATGTGATATACTGACGCCATGAGCCGCCTCCCCATACCACAGTACGTCATGGCCCTGGCCCATGTCGCAGCGCTGAGATCCGAAGACCCCTACCGCAAAGTGGGTGCTGCCGCCCTGGACAAGGACAACCGCGTCATTGGCACTGCCTATAACGGACTCTTCCCCGGATTCACCGCACCGGAGGGGTTTTGGGTCTCCCGCAAAGACCGCCAGAAATACATGCTGCACGCCGAAATCAATCTATGCAGTCTTTTCAAACGCGGGGAAGCACGCATTGTCGCCTGCACCACCATGCCCTGCACCTCCTGCATGCAGGCGCTCTGCGCACACGGCGTTAAAACCATCTACTACGGCGAAGTTTACAAAGAATCTGAGGCCCCCGCTATCGCTGCCATGTACGGGGTCGAGCTCATCCAAGTACCGGAGTATCCCCTCTCGCACCGCTTTCCCCTGGTACAGCAGTCATCAGCAGCGGACGGCACAGCATCGGCTGCTGACGACGCAGCATCAGAGGTATGCACAGCATCAGAGGCCGGCACAGCTTCAGAGGCAGGTACTCCAGCCGCACCCGACGTCGCTCCGGCCACGTCCGCCGATTCCGCCACGCGCTGATTTGCTTTTGTCTCGGATGCCACCTGACCCTCCCGCTGACATGCCTTCCTCGGACAAGCTGTCGGGCTGCCTCATGGGCCTAATGTGCGGCGACGCCCTCGGCGCACCTGTCGAGTTCAAAACTCCCGCTGATCTCCACAAGCGCTACCCGCAGGGTGTCTCCACCATGGTAGCAGGATGGGGCAGCACAGCCACCCGCCGCGCCGGCGATATTACCGACGACTCGGAAATGGCTCTGGCGCTCCTGCGCAGCCTCCGCGAAATCCCCACTTACTCCGCAAAGCTCACTCGGGAGGCCTACCTTGACTGGCACCTTACCGCCCCCGACAACGAGGGCATCACCATCGCGCGAGCTCTGGAAGGCCTTTCCTCTCCCGAATCCGAAGCAAACGGGGCACTCATGCGCATCGCTCCACTGGCCATTGTCTCCCTGCTGCATCCTCAGCTCGACTGGCAGCAAGCCGCTGCGGCTGATGCGGCGCTTACCCACGTACACCCCAAATGTGCCCAAGCGAACATCATCTTTGTGGAATCTCTCCGGCTTGCCATGCTGGGACACAGCCGCGAGCACATTCACTCCGCCGCCGTAGCACGAGCGCAGCAACTCGGCGCTACCGCCCTCCTCTCCCGACTTGAATCCGCCCGCACCCGGGAACCTGCCTACCTTGAGCACGCCGGATGGCTCGAAATTGCCTTTCATGCGGCGTACTACCACCTGCTGCACGCCCGCGACTTTTCTTCCGCTCTCTGCCGTGTCGTCAACCACTTGGGAGATCCGGACACCAATGGTGCCATTGCCGGCGCCCTGTTAGGCGCCTTTTTTGGTTTATCTTCCATCCCGACAAACTGGAGAGAAGCTGTACTGCACGGCTCCCCCGACCGGCCGGCCCGCTACCGTCCCCCCTATGGCATGGGCCTGCTCCAATCCTTCACCGCCGAACAGTAAGAAACTGTCTTGAGCCGAAAGGCAAAAAGCCATCCTGTACCCTCAGGTTGACGCCCGATTCACGCACCGTCCGACACTTCACTCAGCCGCTTAACCTCCACTCAGCCGTTTAACCTCCGCTCTTCCATCAGCGGCTCATCAGTGTCCATCAAGTTGGGCACAAACGCACCCTTCATGTGCAGCTCCCCACCTCCCTCCCCTTTGCTCCCGTTGACAAGCAAAAAAAACCGGGGCCTCACCCGAGACCCCGGCGTCGCAGAAGGTGATGGCGGAGCGCCGCCTCACACCCTGTGACTAGCTCCTATTTGCTGTGGATATTGAGCATCTGTGCGTAGGTAGGCACGGGCCACAAGTCCGCATCCACGATTGCTTCCAAGGCGTCTACCGTGGAGCGGGCGGCCAGCATGCACTCCTGTTCTTTCATGGGACAACCGTTCTCAATAGCTGCTGACAAGGCAGCCGTGCGGTCCAGCAGCTCGTCATAAAGGCTGCCAACCTTTTCGGCCTTGTCCGTTGCAGCCTTCAGGCCGGCCCGAATTCCCGCAGACTGCATGGATGCGACCGTGCCGCATATCTCTGTCATCTGTGCAGCCACGGCAGGCGCGTAGATAGTCTGGAGCATGTTCAGGCACGTCTTGGCCTCGATATCGATGAGCTTGATATAGCTCTCCTCCTGCACCTCCTTGCGGGCAAGCAATTCCGACTCGGTCAGCACACCATATTTGCAGAACAGAGCAACAGTATCCGGCCGGGAAAGTACGGCAAGTGCCTCCGGAGTATTTTTGATATTCGGCAGTCCGCGGCGCTCGGCTTCCGCGATCCACTCTTCCGAATAACCGTTGCCGTTGAAGAGAATGCGGTCATGACTCGTGATCATCCTGGTGACCAGAGACATCACCTGCTGTTCAAAGTCCGGGGCACCGGCGTGGGGCTCCAACGCCGTGGCGACTTCGTCGAGGGTCTCTGCCACAATGGTGTTGAGCACGGCCATCGGCCAGGCGCAAGTCTGAGAAGAACCCACAGCGCGGAACTCGAACTTATTGCCGGTGAAGGCGAACGGCGACGTACGGTTGCGATCGGTAGCATCTTTCGGCAGCACCGGCAGCGTATCAACACCCAGCTCCATCATCGTCTTACCCGCAGACGACCTGGCGCCGCCGTGTTTGATTTGTTCGATGATGTCCATAAGCTGATCACCCAGGAAAATGGAGATGATAGCGGGAGGGGCCTCCTGAGCACCTAGACGGTGGTCATTGCCGGCCTTGGAAATAGACGCTCTGAGCAGGTCGGCATGCCGGTCAATGGCCTGAATCACGCTGGCGAGGAACGTGAGGAAGAGCAGATTACTGTGCGGCGTCTTGCCCGGGCTGAGCAGCGAACCGAGTTCCGGCGTGGAGAGCGACCAGTTGTTGTGTTTGCCGGAACCATTGACTCCGGCATAGGGCTTCTCGTGCAGGAGGCACACAAGGTTGAACTTGAGGGCCTGGCGCTGCAGGATATCCATAATCATGACGTTATGGTCTACGGCCACATTGATCGGTTCAAAGAGCGGAGCAATCTCAAACTGCCCGGGTGCCACTTCATTGTGCCGGGTCTTGGCCGGCACGCCCAGTGCCCACAGTTCGTGATCCACCGCAGCCATGAACTCCAGAATGCGCTCTTTGATGGATCCGAAATAGTGATCCTCCATCTGCTGGTGCTTGGGCGGCAGGCAGCCGAACAGAGTGCGTCCGGTCTCAATGAGGTCGGGCCGCTGCAAGTACAGATCGCGGTCAACGAGGAAATACTCCTGCTCGGCACCGAGATTCGAATCAACGACACTCGGTTCGATGCCGAAGCAGTTCAGCACACGCGTCGTCTGGCGGGATACGGCAGCCATGGCTCGCAGCAGAGGGGTTTTCTTATCCAGTGCCTCACCGGTATACGAGCAGAACGCCGTCGGAATGCACAGTGTCGCAGTATGCGCCGTCCTCTTGATGAAAGCGGGGGAAGTCGGATCCCACGCCGTGTAGCCGCGGGCCTCAAAGGTCGCCCGGATGCCACCGGAAGGGAATGAGGACGCGTCCGGCTCACCCTGGATGAGCGACTTACCGGTGAACTCGCAGATCATGCCGCCCTTGCCATCAGGTTCGACAAACGAATCATGCTTTTCTGCCGTGGCATCCGTCAGCGGCTGGAACCAGTGTGTGTAATGTGTCGCACCCTTGGAAATGGCCCACACCATCATCGCCTGAGCCACCTCATCCGCAATACCGGGATCCAGGCGTCCGCCTTTCTCGATGGTGGCCTTCATTTTTTGAAATGCCGTCTTCGAGAGGTATTTCTTCATGGTTTTGATGCTGAACGTTTCACTGCCGTAGAGGTTCTCCAGAGCCTCAGCCGAATCTGTCGTGAGTGTATGCGTGGACATAGATGATGTTGCTGGTGGAAGTCGAGAGAGGCAAGCCGCGCGCTGTGTGATGCGGAGAATCGCCTCCCACTCCTATACAAGCAAACAGCGTGCCAACTTTCAGGAGAATTACTCAACTCATTCATATTCCAAGATATTACATGCGCCACCAAAGAATACCCTGCATGCCTCGCGTTTTACATATTTGTAAAATACAGCTCTGTTTTTACATTTTTGTAATACATTTTTGTAAAACTCACATTCTCGATACTGAAGATAATGAACGCGGAGACGCTGTTGACGCCACCGCGCGGCATACCTTATGCTGTATCGCTACACCCAAAGCCCGGGACTCGATGCATTCCGACCGGGATCCGATGCACCCCGACTGGGATCCGAAAAAAGCCCAGATCCGATACGGGGCGGGGGGGTATCCGGAATGCGGGTGGCGACGGCATCCGGCCTCTCCTGCAGCAACAGGCCCGGCCTCCGCAGAACGGAAACCGGGCCATACAAAACCACTGTGCAGCGGACAACGGGGGGGGATCCCCGTCTGCTCACGGGAAAAATCAGTTGATAGGATCAGCCTCGAGAACCAGCACCTCCAACGGAGCCAACCTGACACTCACAGGCTTGCCGGCTTCCACCGTATCCGCGGGCAAGGTATCACCCTTGGGAGAAGACAGCCTGTATGCAGTGGGGGCACCGGCTGGCAGCTCAAACACAGCAGCGGGATCGAAGCAGAAGACCTGCTCTGTTGCCGCAGGGTTACGCAAAGTCATGACGGCCTTGCGGGGTGACCAGGAGGCAAACCCATAGACATCCAGTTTCTCGGGGTCTCCGCCCACCCAATGACTGTCCACCATCACATCGGCATTCCGGCGTGTCCATTTGGCAGCAGCAGCGAGCGTATCCCACTCGTCCTGAGTCAACATGGAAGGAGTGATGTACATTTCCTGCATCTGAGTACCCAAGCCGAACCCGCTCCAAATCTCCTTGGCCAGATCATCGCCGGAGGTCGTGGTCAGCCCGCGGGCACCCTTGTTGTAGATGACACCATGGGTCATGAGCGAATTGATCGGGAAGAGCGGGGAGTTCTGGACGTTATGCTGGTAGATCATAGCGTCCCGGAACGTTATCCACTGATTTCGCTCCGAGCCCTCACCGCAGAAATCATGATCCCAGTTGCCGCGCCAGATCGAGTCAGCAATGCCAAACCAGAAAGGCGAAGCCCAAGTTCCGGTAGTGAGGTTGATGTAGATATCCGGCTTTTCCCCGCGCAGCTCCTCAATCAACGCCATGATAGCCTCGAAATCCGAACCAAAGCGCGCCCCCTTCGCCGGCTCTGCTTCACCAGAGGTGCCATCAAACTTGAACTGATTGACACCATTGGCGCGGATCATGTGCAGACACATCTCCTTGAAGCGCTCGTAATATTTCGGCCCGGAAAGAGCAAAACCACGCTCATTCGTCTCGTACGCACCCGCGCAGGCCGCAATACGCTGCTCCTTCGGCTTGCCGTAACCACCCCACGGAGAGAACCAGACACCGGGAGCGGAGTTGTATTGTGCAGCAAGTGCCTTGACTTTCCGGAACTCATTTGGCAGTCCGGCGTGGAACTCCCACATCGTCGTCGTATCATCCCACCCGTCATCCATCAGGAAAGAATCCATCTGAACACCGCGCTTTTTCACCAGCTCCTCCCCGATGAGGCGCACTGTCGACATGGCTTCCTCTTCATTATAGCACGTAAAATAACCAATATCGTACCACGTATTGTAATTAAGGAACGGCGCATACGCGCGGGCGCGCTCCATGTTGACGTAGGAGAGCTGGAAGGTACGCCGCAACTGCGTCGGCTGGCAGAACCCGAGCACAGCACTAAATCCGGTCTCCACGCGGGCCGGCAGATTGGTCCTGCGGTTCAGGTAGCAGCTAAAACCGGCAGTAGACACCTCTGCCGCGCTCACGGGGTGTTCCACGCCGGCAAACAGACGATTGCCGGAAGCCACCACAGGGGCCCCCTTCACGCTGCCTTCAACCCGGGCCTCCGGAGCATCGATACTCAGCAGCGTCACACGCCGCACAGGCATGGGGAACTGCTGAGGCTTGACAATCAGCCCTACCCGCAGATACGGCTGTCCGTCACGCAACTCGAGCCACCACTTGATATTATGTCCTTCACTGTTCACCACGAACGGCACTGCGATACGCTTACCGCTGCGGCGATCCACCAGTCGGCGGGCATCTGCCACAGCAGCAAGAGACTCCAGCGTAACCTCCCCGCAGGCCAAGTCCGCCGCGGAGAGCGTGTAAAGGGTATCCGTATACTCCTTGACCGAGCAGGCCTCGTCGGTGGATTCCTGGCACACCTGAAGGGTGAAAATGTCCTTTCCGAGGCTGTAGCGCCGGCCATTGATTTTGTCCTGCACGATGACGGCAGCCAATCGGCGGCCGATCTTCTGCACATCCACGCTGATGAATTCGTTCTCGATAATCATGATGAAATGAGGCTGTTGAGCGGCATCCCGAGCAGGCACGCCGTCTTGCCCCTTAGGCTATCATGAGGGGAGCAAAGAGGCAAGGCAAAAGCTCATACAGTGATTTCTGAACACTCGCCGCAGGCAGATGCAGCCCCCCACACGGCAGAGCCCGGCGCCTCATCACAAGGGAGCCGGGAAGCTCAGGCTGCTCATCCAACGCCTGCGGCACATGGCCGGACACGCGCCAACGGGACCGGACGGCACAACGCCCGCAGCACCTGGCCAGGCACACCAACCGCCAGCCAGCGACGCGAAGCGCCGAGCCGCGCGCCCTCTTCGGTCATGCGAATCAACCCAAAAACCACTTGCCGGGCACCAGACGGCGCAGCCCTGCAACAACAGCCCATGTCACAAGCAAAGCGAGCACCGCAGACGTCGGAATGACCAGCTCCATCGGCACACCGAGCCCACGCATCAGCATGTTGGACGGGCCTACAAAGAAGTAATGCACGAGGTAAATGCCAAATCCGCAGGCGGTAAAATTCGCCAATAGCGCACGCACTCCGGATGCTGCTCCATCAAACTGGCGGAAAAGCACCAGGAACCCCACGACCATCATAGCGACATGGGGACTGCAAAACAGCAGGAAAATCTCATGTTCGGGGATGTAGGGCGCACTGGGGGTCTGTGGATTTAACGCAAGAGCAAGCATCTCGCCCCACGTCGGGACCTGCGCGTAAGCGCCCGTCTGAATCACTCGGAAGCCGGTCAGCGTCACCAGGTACCCGATCAACAGCAAAGGCAGAGCCATACAGAGCGCCTTGGGAAGCCCCACCGGCCTCCACTGGGCAGCCAAATGGCCGAGCAACAAATAGCCGATAAACCCCGCAAAATAGTACAGCATGCCAAATCCATTCCATGAACAAACCCCGAACAACTCGAGCTTGGCCAGATCCGTGTAAGGGAAAAACAGCGTAATGCCCCAGAGACACAGCACGGCGTACTTCTCCCGTTGCGTTGCCTTTTCGACCCACGCTGAAAAAATCGGCAGGAACAGATACAACCCAATAATAAGGTACACATACCACATGTGCACACTGTACGAGGAAAAATTCAGCAATACGCCGGCAAAATCAACCATAGCGGCGCTCACCTCCCCCGTCGGTTCCTGGGCTGAGACAAACCAGTCATAAACACCCTCCGGTGCATTGCCAAGCATCCCGACGAACACAACCGGGAAGCAGCAGTATATCCCGCTCCAAATCAGGAACGGCCACAGTACGCGCCCGATGCGCTTGCGCCAACAGACGAACAAACGGTCGCGCGTCGGCAGCAGCAGGATCCCGGTCATGCAGGCGAAAAGCGGCACACAAGCCCGGGACGAACACTGCCACAGCGCCCCCCAGAAGCCCTCGGCCGGACTGGGCGCCGCATTCGGATTGAACGTAAAAGGGTCACAGCAATGACACAACACCACCAGCAGGAAAGCAGCGAGGCGGAGCCAATCCACCCACACGCGACGGGGTTTGATCGTGTTTTGCATAGGCGCGTTCATGCTCTCACTCTACCCAATGCCGCCACCGGTGTCAAGAACAGCTTCTCACCGGAACCGCTGCTGCGGCAACCTGCGCATGAGCGGGCCGCTTCGTGTGTTCTGCCCGTGCTGAGCCTCCGTCAATGTCCCCTGCTGAGTCAGCAATGCTGCAAAAACCCGTCCAGCTCAGCAAGCTCTCGCCGCTGAGTGGGGCAGGCCCGCAACCGCGCACCGAGCTTCAGGCTGCATCTTTTGCGCCCGATGAAGCGGTACGTCGTCATCCCCATGCGCCGCAGCTCCTCCATGCGGCGCTGCAACTCCGCGTAGAAAAACAACGGCAGCGGCTTCTCTTGCGCGAGAGAATCCAGATCAATGTCGACGGGTGGGGTCTGCGTGCGCAAATGAAGCGCCACAAGGCTCATCCCGATATCATCCAGCATCTTGCGCATGCGGGAAAACAAATACTCCAGTGGCAGCGCACGCATCGGGCACTGCTCCTCGAGGAAAATCATCACAGCGCGGGCAATTTCGTGCGCGAAAGGAAGCCGAACTCCTGCCTCCTCAGCAGCGGCGCGGAGCACGGACTCTATCCACACCTCATCATAATCAGCCACTACGCAGTGGCCGTTTTGCAGCAGGGGGCGAAACTGACGGGGAGCAATCATTCCAGTGAAAGTTTACGTTGAAGAGGGTCATTCAGGCTTTTGCGTTCCATGCGGCGGATGAGCTCGATGAACTCGTCCACATTCTGAAACTGGCGGTACACAGACACGTAGCGGATGTAAGCGACGGGATCTATTTCCTGCAGCTTCTCAATCACCTTCATCCCAATCAGGGAAGAAGGCACCTCCCGCTGGTGATCCCGGTGCAGCTCCGCCACGATCTCATCTGCCGCCATATCCAGCTTCTCCATGCTCACGGGCCGCTTCTCGCAAGCCTTAATCATACCGCGCAGGATTTTTTCGCGGTTGAGCGCCTCGTAGAGATTATCACGCTTCACCACACGCAACTCCGTACGCTCAATCTGCTCGTACGTCGTGTAGCGGTAACGGCAGCGCAGGCACTCGCGGCGGCGCCGGATACACGTCCCGTCCTTCGACACGCGCGAGTCGATCACCTTATCTTCCATGTAGCCGCATTGGATGCATCTCATGCGCCTATCCTATCACAATATCTTGTACCGTCAAGACGACTTTTACCGCACATATTGCCATTCATCGTCTTACGCCCCGCCCCCATTCTCCGTCTTTCCTGACTGTTCATCTTTATGAAGCGTATTATTCGAACAATTCCAAAGTAAAACTTGACAGAACGCCGCGACCATGCTAGATTAACCGTGTCCCCCACACCGGGGACACCTCGTATACACACACCATACAACATCAGGAGAACTACTATGAAGTACATCTGCACTATCTGCGGCGAAGTGATCGAAAGCGACACCATGCCCGAAGTCTGCCCCGTCTGCGGCGCTACGACATTCGAAGAGATGAAAGAAGGCGAGAAAAACTATGCGGACGAGCACCGCGTGGGCGTAGCCAAAGGCCTGGACGAAGAAGTCGTCGAAGGTCTGCGCGCCAACTTCACGGGCGAATGCTGCGAAGTCGGCATGTACCTTGCCATGAGCCGCCAGGCCGAACGCGAAGGCTATCCTGAAGTAGCCGAGGCTTTCAAGCGCTACGCCTTCGAGGAAGCCGAACACGCTGCGAAGTTTGCCGAACTTCTGGGTGAGGTGCTGACCGACAGCACCGCCAAAAACGTCGCCATGCGTGCCGAAGCTGAGTTTGGTGCCTGCGCCGGCAAACTGGCCATCGCCAAGCGCGCGAAGCAGCTGGGCTACGATGCCATCCACGACACCGTCCACGAAATGTGCAAGGACGAAGCACGCCACGGCAAGGGCTTCGACGGCCTGCTGAAGCGCTACTTCTCCAAGTAATACACATCCCGAGCATGACGCATCCGCATCGCGCGGATCTTCAGATTTGACATCTGATACCCCGCAAGCCCGACAGGCTTGCGGGGATTTCGCGCACCAACTGATCTGACCTCATGCTTTCCTATCCGGAGACTAGCATCGTAGCCGTTGCACTGGCGGTTGACGCCATGATCTTTTCATTCAGCTACAGTCTGGTGCTGAAGAGAAGCCGCTGGCTGGCTGCCTTCAAGCTGGCGGCCAGCGTCGGCATATTCCAAGCGCTGATGCCCCTGATCGGCTTTGCCGGCGGCATCAAAGTACGCCCCTGGGTCGAAGCTTGGGATCACTGGGTTGTGCTGGCAGTTTTTGGCACCTTGGGACTAAGTGTCATCCGCAACGCCTGGAAAGGAGAGAAGGAAGGAGAAAACACCGGAGGCGGCGAGCCTCTCGGCCTGATTGCCCTGCTGGCCGTCGGCATAGCGACCAGCATCGATGCCCTGGCCGTAGGCATCTGCATGGCAATCGGCAGCATGTGCGGCCGCAACTTGGACCTGACGGATGCACTCATGGCCGCCGGTATCATCGGGACGATCACCTTTGTACTATCGCTGCTCTCTTTCGGCAGCACCCGGCTCCTGCGCAAACTACCCCAGCGGGGACTGGAAACTCTCGCGGGCATCCTGCTGATTGGTCTGGGTGTACAAAACCTCATCAGTCACCTGGCGGGGACCTGACCACGCTGCCCCCGGCACCGGGGCAGACGCCCGCCCATGGGCCGACATTTATTCTGCGGTGCTACGTCTGTTCCTCAGCCTCACGGTCTTCCCGGCAGCAACAGCGGCACTGCAAAACGGCTCCCCTCTCCGGCAACAGCCTGCCCCACACACAGACACTCCGCCTTCCCGGCAGCAGCCGTGCGCCGCAGCTCCCTTCAGCAGCAACCCAACCTCGCCAGCAACTCATCCGTCCCCGGGACAAGCTGCTCCCGCCAGCGGCTCAGATCCCCTCCGCTGTACCCCCAGTCCAGCAACAGCAGTCGGCAGCCGGCATTTTCTGCCGTCATCGCATCAAAGCGAGAATCCCCCACCAGCGTCACCGCCGAAACCGGCACCCCCCACGACGCTGCGATATGATACAGGGAAGCCGGATCTGGCTTGCGCGGAAAGCGCTCACTAAAGCCAAGAACAGGGTCAAAAGGCACAGACGGGAAAAGCTCGCGAACCATGGGCAGCGTCACCTCGTGCGGCTTATTGGACAACACCGCCAAGTGAGCCCCCTCCGACGCCAGCCTCTCCAGCATCTCCGGAATACCGGGATACGGGTGTGTATACTCCCGTCCCTGCCAGCAGTGGGGATACTCACGTCGGAATGCGTCGTGCATCGCCTTAAGCTCCTTCTCCGGAGCCAGCGCAGCATCCGCATACCCGATAGCTGCAGCGCACAGATTTGCCGCACCGCGGCCGATCATACCGCGCACTGCCTCGCGGGAAAGTGTCGGCAACCCCAGCGAAGCCAGGGCTCGATTCACCCCCTCTGCGATACCCGGCAGAGAGTCCACCAGCGTTCCATCCAAGTCGAAAACAAGGGACAGAGGCATCGATCAGGTATCAGTGCGTAAACCCGCGCTGGGACGTACGCAGGAAGTTGATGAGATGGAGCACATGCTCATTCTTGCCGAAGGTCTCATCCGCCAGCACGATCTCCATACCCTCCTCCTTGTTGGAAGACTTATCGAGGAAGAGCTTGCGATACGCAAACTTAAGTGCGCGGATATCATCCTCAGCAAAACCGCGGCGGGTCAGACCGATGGTATTGACCGCACGCACCGCGGCGGGGAACCCCTCCGCAATCATGTAGGGCGGCACATCCATCGTCACGCGGGCACAGCCGCCAATCATCGCGTGAGCGCCGACGCGCACAAACTGATGCAGCGCCGCGAATCCGGAGATAATCGCCCAATCACCAATCTGGCAATGGCCGGCCACCCCTGCGTAACCGGAGAGAATCACGTGATTGCCCACCACGCACTCATGACCGCAATGGCAATTGATGAGGAAGGTATTGTAGGAGCCGATAATCGTCTTCTGCTCCGCGGTCGTTGAGCGGTTGATATTGCAATTTTCACGGAACACATTGTAATCGCCCGCCTCGAGGAAGGTCGGCTCTCCCTTGTACTTAAGATCCTGGCTCTTCGTTCCCACCACCGCAAAGGGGAAGAATTCATTTCCCTTGCCAAAAGTCGCCGGGCCGTCCAACACCACGTGGTTGTGCAACACACAACCGGGCCCCAACACAACATGAGGCCCCACCACGCAATAGGGCCCAATCTTCACATCATCGGCCAACTCAGCCGTCGGATGAACAATAGCGGTAGGATGAATTTCTGCCATGTGTGCATTCTAACGCACGGGGCGCGGCTCTTCAAGTACAAAATGGACCAAACACCCCGCTGCTCATTTTTGTCCGCTTACACACTCTGTCCGGCAGGGGCGGTATCCATCCGGGAGGGGGCTGTCAGCATCCCGCTTCCCCACGACTTCCCCACTGCTCTTTCCCCCAACTTCGCCTGAACACCTGAGCCCCCCCCCAGCACATCCGTCCCCGCCGTGGAGCCGGGGCTTGCGGGACCGGATTCACAGGGCCGGGGCCTTACAGGAACCTGATCCACAGGTACAGCCAGGAAATAGCGATGGAAAGCAGCATGAGCGGGAATGCCAGCTTCATGTAGCGCAAAAAACTCACCGAAAAGCCCTCCTTGCGGGCCAAAGCCAACGCCACCACATTAGCGCTGGCACCGATCACCGTTCCATTGCCCCCGAGGCAGGCCCCCAGTGAAAGAGCCCACCACAGCGGCTCCAAATCTGCGTACCCCATCGCGCCCATGTTCTTGATGAGCGGTATCATCGTCGCTACGAAGGGGATGTTGTCCACAAAAGCCGACATGACTGCACTCAGCCCCAGGATCGTAGACATCGTCGCCATTGGCTCTCCCTGGGTGATACTCATGGCCTGAGCCGCCAGCCAGGTAATGACGCCATTGACCTCCAGTCCGCCGACCAGCACGAACAGACCGATGAAGAAGAAAATCGTCGTCCACTCCACCTGAGCAAAAATCTTTTCCAGTTGCTCCGTCCGGCCGGGCATCGTCAGCAGCATCAGCAGAGAAGCACCGGTGACCGCCACCGTGCCCGACTCCATCGTCCAGCCGGGAATCTGCCCATGCAGGCAGAAAAGCACAATCGTGAGCCCCAGCGTCAGCAGGCACTTGCGCAGCATGATCGGGCAGCGGATCAGGCCTCCTGTTTTCATGTTCAGCACGCGCTCGCGGTACTTTTCCTCACAGCGCAAATCCCTTCGGTATACCCACACGATAATAGCCATGGTGAGCACATAACTGATGAAGCAGGGGATGAAGAGGACCGACACGAAGGACATGAAATTCAGCTCCGGCACGGCACTGGCAATCATGATATTGGGAGGATCCCCGATCATCGTCGAGGTTCCGCCGATATTGGACGCAAAAATCTGAGCCAGCACGAAGGGCTTGGCCGAGATGTGCATCTGCCGCGTGAGCGTAAACGTAATCGGCACTGTCAGCAGCACCGTTGTCACATTATCCAGCATGGCAGAACACATCAGCACCAGCGTCGACAGACTCAACAGCAGGCGGATCGGGTTGGCTTTGGCTTTTTTCGCCGCCCAGACAGAAAGAAAGCGGAACAGCCCCGTCTGGCTCAGCACGATCACCTGAATCATCATCCCGATCAGCAGCGCCAGTGTGTTGAAGTCGATATGGGCGATTGCCTCCTCCTGACTGATCACGCCGCACAGCACCATCAGCATAGCGCCAAACAGCGCAATAACCGTGCGGTGGACACGCTCCGAAATAATCATCGCGTAACACGATACAAAAATAATCAGGGCTGCACAAACGTAGTAGGACATGGGAAATCGAACTGGATCACGAAACGGAGTCGGAACAACTCCGGGCCCTGCTCGCCTGCGTGCGCACACGGGCGCAGATGCGCCGGCGGGGCGGGGGAGCGATTATACGCCTCACCCCGCGATTTGACAAGCGGTTGTGAGCATTTTTTCAAAAGTTAGATAATCCGGTGCAAAAGATAATGAGAAGCAGACTCAGTTTGAGCTTCACAAACAGGAACCCAGTGTGTAAAATGCCTGTGCGATATGGCCATTTTGATGCAAAAAACTCTCCGTACGAGCGTCTCCATCGAGGGGACAGCCCTCCACACCGGTCAGTCCGTAAAGCTGACCATCAAACCAGCCGAGCCCAACACCGGCTTCAAGTTTCGCCGCATTGACCTGCCGGACAAGCCGTTTATTGATGCCTCTGCGGCCAACGTGCAAACGGTCGAGCGCGCAACCACCTTGGCGGAAGGTTCCGTGAATGTGCATACTGTGGAGCACATTCTTTCAGCCCTGACCGGCATGGGGGTTGACAATGCCATTATCGAAATGGATGCGAACGAACCGCCGATTGGCGATGGCTCCGCCTCCCCCTACGTCGAGCTGATCAAAAAAGCAGGTATAGAGGAGCAGGACGTGCCCTGCCCCGTCTGGGAGATTCGCGAACCCGTTTCCGTTGAAAACAAAAACGGTTCGATGATCATCATCCTGCCGGATCGCAAGTTCCGCGTTTCGGTGACGGTATCCGGCCCCGGCGGCCGGGTGACTCAGTATTTCCATTCGGAAATCACTCCGGAGATCTACGAGAAGGAACTCTCCAAAGCACGTACTTTCTGCTTCTACGAAGACATCCAACCGCTCCTGGAAAAGGGCCTCATCCAAGGCGGCACGCTGGACAACGCCATCGTCATTAAAGGCGAGCAATACATCTGCGCCGGCGGCCTGCGCTACCACAACGAATGTGCCCGCCACAAAACCATGGACATGATCGGCGACCTCATCCTCAACGGTCGCCGCATCCTGGGGCACGTCATCGCCATCATGCCCGGCCATGGCATCAACACCACCATGGCCGCCAAGCTCCAGAAGCAGTACGAGAGCATGCTGGCCTTGCGCCCGAAACCCATGGTCATCCCCGCGGGCGACGCCGTCATGGACATCAACGAGGTTCTCAAACTGCTGCCGCACCGCTATCCGTTCCTGATGGTGGATCGTATCCTGGGCTTTGAGGGCGAGAGCAAATGCATTGGCCAAAAGAACCTGACCATGAATGAACTCTTCTTCCAGGGGCACTTCCCCGGCCACCCGGTCATGCCCGGGGTGCTGCAGGTGGAAGCCATGGCACAGGTTGCCTCGATTCTCATGCTCCGCATCCCGGAAAACATGGGCAAGATCGGCTACTTCATGAGCTGCGACAAAGTCAAATGGCGCAAACCGGTCGTCCCCGGTGACGTCCTGATCATCGAAACGGAACTCACCAAGATGCGCGGTGCCATCGGTGTCGCTACAGGCCGCTGCCTCGTCAATGGCGAAGTCACCTGCGAGGCCGAGCTGAAATTCATCGTGCAGGACAGCTGAAATCACCCCCGGCGTACCGGCGCAGGCAGCTCTTTTGCGTTTTTTTCCGCATCCGTGCTTGACATGTGCCGATTTTCGGGTATCATAGCTGCCCCGACCGCGCGCAGCGGCATATTAAGACAACTTCACAACAGATAGAATACCATGAGCAAGAGAACATACCAGCCTTCCAAGCGCTGCCGCAAACGCCAGTTCGGTTTCCGTGCCCGCATGGCCACCAAGAACGGCCGCGCCATCCTCGCCCGCCGTCGCGCCAAAGGTCGCGCACGCCTTCTTCCGAAGGGCGCTGAGATCCAGTACAAGCGCCACACTGTCCAGCACGGCTGAGGCCCGCAACCTGCGGTAGCAGGCGGGCCGGGCAGGACAGGGCCTACTCCCTGACACCTGCGCCCCGTCCGGGGCAAGGCAGCCGGCCTGCAGACCGCAGAACTGAACGCCCTGTATCAGATGCAGCTCACGCGGCGTCATACCATGAAGCGAGCCTCAGAGTTCGCCATGGTGCGAGCCAAGGGGTCATCCGAAGCAGGGCGTTTTGTTGTCATCAATCTCGCTGCCCTGCCTGCTGATCAGGCGGGGCGGCATTCTCGTTTTGGGATTATCACGACCAAGCGCATCGGCCACGCAGTCATCCGCAACCTGCTGAGGCGCCGCATGCGCGAAATCCTGCGGGCGCACGGCGACCCTCTTGCGAGCGGCTACAGCGTTGTTGTCGTCATGCGCAACCGGGCAGCCTTTGCCGACTACCGCCAGCTTGAAGCCGATTTCTGCAAAGTCCTGAGCCGGCACCTCAACAAGCAGCCAGCATGCTGAAAAAGCTCGTCATCCTCCCCGTGCTGTTCTACCAGCGCTATATCAGCAAGCCACTCCACATTCTGAGCGGCCCGGGATCGGGCTGCCGCTTCACCCCGAGCTGCTCGACCTACTTCATTCAGGCCGTTGAGATCCACGGCGTCATCAAAGGCGTCGCCCTGGGCGTCTGGCGCATTCTGCGCTGCAACCCCTGGGGCGGCTACGGCCCAGACCCCGTTCCCCCGCGCAAACACTCCTAGTCTGACACCCACCCGCTGCCCATCCCCGGGCAGCCGCACATCCTCACCAACCCAAGCTCCCCGGGAGCGCTCCGGTTACAACACATCACTACAAACATATGGACAAAAAAGCATGGATCGTCATCACGGCATGCGTCCTGGGACTGGCCGCCAACTGGTGGTACACGGACTCCCGGAGGCAAGCCGCCCAGGCCGCGGCAGCCAATGCCCCCCGAGTCGCAGCCACCGCACCGGCCACCACCCAACAGCCCGCCAGCCCGGGCACCGCTGCTCAACCCGGCGCCGGCACGGCACCCGCCGGCACCCCCGCGCAGCCGCAAGCCGGAGCCCCCGCAACGGCCGCCCCCGCGGCCCCTGCTGCCGTACAGCCGGAAATCGTCGCCACCCTCACTTCGCATGACTCCCAGGGACAGGAAGTCGCGCACTTCCTCTTCCAGAACAAAGGAGGCAGCCTGCGCAGCGTCGAAATGATCGGCAAAGCCATCAACAGCACCAAAGACGAACTCAGCGAAAACGTCCGCATCAACAGCAGCTCCGCCCACGGCATCGGCACTCTCATGTTCAACCTCAGCGAGAGCCGCCCGGCCCAGTACGATGAAGCCATCTACTCCGTCGTACCCGAGCTGACCAATGACCGGCAAGTCACCCTCGAAGGCAGCGTCGGCAATCTGCGCGTCCGCAAAACCTACTCACTCAAACCCATCAAGGTCGGGGAGGAGACCATCGAAGGCAATGCCTACATGCTCGACCTCAAACTCGACGTCCGGAACACCATCGCCCAGCCCCTCATCGCGCAGAACTGGGGCATCTTCACCGGCACCACGCACCGCATCTCCACCAGCGAGATGTCCAACTACACCAACTTCATCTTCCTGGAGGACGGCGAGTTCATCAAAGAAAGCAAAGGCATCTTCAGCAGCTTCCTGGGCCTGGGCA
This sequence comes from uncultured Akkermansia sp., assembly GCA_944390825.1. GTDB lineage: Bacteria > Verrucomicrobiota > Verrucomicrobiia > Verrucomicrobiales > Akkermansiaceae > Akkermansia. Next base: position 12,462 of record CALXRG010000003.1, on the reverse strand, counting down.
AAAACATACCGCGCAGCTACAGGACGGACTACCAGCCCATCCAGTGGGCAGGCGTCATGAACCAATATTATGCCAGCCTCATCAACCAGGACAAAAGCCAGGCGCAGGACACCACCGCCCTGTACCTCGCCCCGACCAAAATCCGCATCCCCGTCACCGGCGAGCAGGAAGACGGCCTGGAACTTGGCCTGGGCATGCCGGACTTTGGGCTGGCTGCCAACACCGATCCGATGGGCGCCTTCACCCGCAGCTTCAGCTACAGCATCTTCACCGGGCCCAAGCTCAACATGATGCTCAAGGACATGACCGGCGAGGTCCGCAAAATCGACCACATCATGGACTACGGCTGGTTCTACGTGATCAGCAATCCCATGAGCTGGCTCATCAACACCTTCCACGGCTGGTTCGGCAACTGGGGCTGGGCCATTGTCGCGATGACTTTCGTCGTGCGCCTGTGCATCTGGCCTCTCTACCGCAAGAGCTACCTGAGCATGAAGCGCATGAGCCTCCTGCAGCCCAAGATGAAGGAGCTCAAGGAGAAATACCCGGATGACCAGCAGAAAGTCAGCATGGAGATGATGAAGCTCTACCGCGACTACGGCATCTCTCCGCTGGGCGGCTGCCTGCCGATGATGCTGCAACTGCCGATCTTCCTCTCCTTCTACTACGTCCTGCAAACCGCCGCCGAATTCCGCGGGGCACCCTTCCTGGGCTGGGTAACAGACCTGTCGCAGATGGACACTGTCTGCCACATCCCGCTGGGCTTCATGGATCTGCCAGTCAACGTCCTGCCCATCATCATGGCCGTCACCATGATCATCCAGATGCACATGACCCCCTCTGCGGGCGATCCGATGCAGCAAAAGATCATGAAGTTCATGCCCCTGCTCTTCTTCCTCTTCTGCTACACCTTCCCGAGTGCTCTGGCCCTCTACTGGACCACGCAAAACATCATCTCCATCGGCCAGACCTGGTACATCCGCCGCCTGCCCATGCCGGAACTCACCAAGGTCCCCGCCCGCAAAAAAAGCGGCAAAAAAAGCTTCATGGAGCGCATGATGGACGCCCAGCAGGCAGCCCTCGCCGAGCAGCAACGCCGCGAAAAAGGCATGCGCAACGTCACCCGCAAGTGACTGCAGCCCCGCCGCGCGCACCGCACTTCCCAGCCCCCGCCAGCCATCGGCTGACGGGGGTTTCCCGTCCCCATCCCCCCCCCGCGCATCCCACAGTCTCCCCCACGCAACCCCCGGCATCACCCCGGCATCCACCACGCACCTTTCACAGTATCCCCCGGCGTCCCCCCTCATCCCGGCTCCCCGCTCCCGGCGCCTTTCTCTGTCAGCAGCGCCCCGCAGACGACAAAAGACTTGCAGACCTCAACTGATTGTGCTATTGCAAGCGACACACACCCACGCGGCAGCGTCCTCATCCCGGGCACGCAGCCGCCCAAGCTCGCCCCTCATGGACACACACTTCACCCTCAACAACGGCGTCACCATCCCCGCCATTGGCTACGGCACCTGGCAAATCGAAAACGGCCCGGCGGCCATTGAGACCATCGCCGAAGCCATCCGCACCGGCTACCGCCACATCGACACCGCGGCCTGCTACGGCAACGAAAAAAGCGTCGGCGCCGCCATCGCCTCCTGCGGCATCGACCGCCGGCAGCTCTTTGTCACCAGCAAAGTCTGGAACACCGAACGCGGCTATGACAGCACCCTGCGGGCCTTTGACCGCAGTCTGAACGACCTCGGGCTGAACTATCTGGATCTCTACCTCATCCACTGGCCCGCCTCGCCCCACCGCTTCAGCGACTGGCAGCAAATCAACGCCAGCACCTGGCGCGCCATGGAGCGGCTGCTGCGCAACGGCCTGGTGCGGGCCATCGGCGTCAGCAACTTCATGCCCCAGCACCTGGCAGCCCTGCTAAGCACCGCTGCGGTGACCCCTGCCGTCAACCAGATTGAGTTCCACCCTGGCTACCGGCAAGCCGAGTGCGTCGCCTACTGCCGGGAGCTCGGCATCCTGGTCGAAGCCTGGTCACCGCTCGGACGCGGCAAAGTCCTGGAGCACGAGACCATCGCCGCCCTGGCCAGGCACTACAGCAAAACCCCGGCCCAGATCTGCCTGCGCTGGATCCTGCAGCAGGGGATACTCCCGCTGCCCAAATCCGTCACCCCGTCACGCATGAAAACCAACCTCGACCTCACCGGCTTTGAGCTCAGTGCAGAAGACATGCAGCGCCTCACCGCCATCAGCTACTGCGGTGCCTCCGGGCTGCACCCGGATTCTGTTGATTTCTAAAACAAGCCCGGATATTCTGCGTGACGAACAGATAAAAATGTGCTAGAATCCGCCCCCGAAAAATCTCGCAAGATGATCACATCCGACTTTCTCGTAATCGGCAGCGGCGTCGCCGGACTCAGTTTTGCCCTGCGGGCCGCCGAACATGGAAAAGTAATCGTACTGTGCAAAAGCGACCCCCTCGTCTCCAGCTCTGCCAAGGCGCAAGGCGGCATTGCCGCCGTCATGGACGCCAACGACACCTTTGAAGAACACGTCGCCGACACGCTTGACGCCGGAGCCGGCCTCTGTGATGAAGCCGTCGTACGCACCATCGTCACAGAAGCTCCCGACTGCATCCGCACCCTGCTGAGCTGGGGCGTCGACTTCGATCTGGAAAAAGACGGCGAGTTCGAACTCGGCCGCGAAGGCGGGCACGGCAAGCGCCGCATCCTGCATGCCAAAGACACCACCGGCCTGGAAATCAGCTCCAAGCTGCTGGCCTGTGCACAAAAGCACCCGAACATCGAGCTGCTGGATCACCGCATCGCCATCGACCTGATCACCACTGCCAAGCTGGGCTGCGTCACCGAAGACCGCGTCCTGGGCGCCTACGTACTCAACCCCGCCACCGGGGAAGTCGACATCTTCCGCTGCGACCGCGTCATGCTCGCCACCGGCGGCACCGGGCGAGTCTACATGTACACCACCAACCCACCCACCGCCACGGGAGACGGCATCGCCATGGCCTGGCGCGCTGGCGCCAACATCTCCAACATGGAGTTCGTGCAATTCCATCCCACCACCTTCTATAATCCGCACACCTCCGAACGCGAAGGCCTGACCTTCCTCATCTCCGAAGCCGTTCGCGGCGAGGGCGGCGTTCTGCGCGGGCCGGACGGCCAGGAGTTCATGCAAAAGTACGACCCGCGCAAAAGCCTGGCCCCGCGCGACATCGTCGCCCGCGCCATCAACAGCGAAATCCTGCGCACCGGCCACCCCTGCATGTACCTCGACATGACCCACAAACCCAAAGGCTTCATGGCCGAGCGCTTCCCCTACATCTACGAAACCTGCAAAAGCTACGGCATCGATGCCGAGGTGGACATGATCCCCGTGGTGCCCTCCGCGCACTACCAGTGCGGCGGCGTACAGACGGATGTCAACGGACAGACCACCCTGCGCGGCCTCTTCTGCGCCGGCGAATCAGGCTGCACCGGCCTGCACGGAGCCAACCGCCTGGCGAGCAACTCCCTGCTGGAATGCGTCGTCGTCTCCAAGCGTGCGCTGGACACCATGCTCACCCGGCTGCCGCTCGCGCACAAAATGGAAGAATACCCCATCCCCGAATGGGTACACGGCGAGAAAGCCGAGCGGGACGACCTCGCCATCCTCTACCACTGCTGGGATGAAGTACGCCGCACGATGACCGACTACGTCAGCATCGTACGCACCAATCACCGCCTCCAGCGTGCCGCCACGCGCCTGCGCAACATTAACCGTGAAATCCACGAATACTACTGGGGCTACCGCGTCACGCCCGAAATCATCGACCTGCGCAACCTCGCCCTCACCGCCTCCCTGATCGTGGACTGCGCCATCCGGCGCCAGGAATCCCGCGGCCTGCACTACACACTCGACGCGCCGGAGAAACTCTCCGTAGCCAGGCCGAGCGTCCTCCACAACTGGTAACCGCCATCCCCCTCCCGGGCAACCGACCCCTCCTCCCTCCATGCAGCGCGTTCACCAGCTCCTTCTTTTCCTGGCGGGCCCTGTCCTCTGCTGCCTGGCGGCGGCAAACGCACAGGATGCACGGACCGGAGCGGTCGGTCTGTCGGACTCCTCGGCAGGGGCCACCGGGCGCACTTCCGGGAACCGGGCGACAGTCACCCGGCGCCCGGCGCGGCTCATGTCTGCCGAGCGCCTGCGGGCCGAAGCCATCAAAGCCGGCCCCATCCGGCCGGCGATCGACCAAAGCCACCGCACCAACTTCCCGGATCCGAAGAAACTGCCCAAAGTCCACTCACCCGGGACCATGCCCTGGCACTTTGACATCACGGCGACCTACTTCTACATCGGCGAACTGCCCAGCAAAAACAATCCGACGCCGAACACCGCCAGCAGCTGGGACAGCGCCTGGGATGACAACTACGGCGGCTTCGACGATCCGAACCCCGCCAACCGCTGCCCCATCACCTACGCTCCCCTGGGCTTCACTCCCCAGCTCAACCCCTTTTACGTTGCCCTGCCCTACAACGACATCGAAAAGGGAGGGCCCAAACCGGAAGCTGAGAAAGTGATCCCCTGGTACCACCGGGACAAAGGCGGCAAATATGAATCCGTCTGCCGCGGCACTTGGGTACAAATCTACTACAACGGCAAATACTGCTTTGCCCAGTGGGAAGACTGCGGCCCCTTCCGCACCGACGACTGGGAATACGTCTTTGGCAACGCACGCCCCAAAAACGAACACAACAAAGCCGCCGGCATCGACATCTCACCGGCCGTACGCGACTACCTGGGCATCACCACCGGCACTGCGACCGTCCACTGGCGCTTCGTCGATTTCACACGCGTACCGGGCGGTCCGTGGGCGAAATACGGCAAAGACAACCCGTTCGTCAACCCCGCGCTCAAGCACGCCATCCGCAAATACCAAACCGTCAACCGCATCTCCACCCGGCCGGGCAGCAGCTCCATCATGAAAACACGGCCCAAAACCCGGAAACCGTAACCCCATGTTCCGCAATCTTATCTTTGACTGGTCAGGCACACTGTGCAACGACATGGATCTCACCATCGAGGCCACCAACTACGTCCTCGCCCGGTACAACCTCCCCCCCCTCACCAAAGAACGCTTCCGCGAAGAGTTCCAGCTCCCCTACCCGGACTACTACGCCTGGAAACTGCCGCAAGCCAAACTCGAAGACCTGGAAAACTACTACCGGCAAGCGTTTGACAGCTCATCGACCCCGGTCGTCCTGCTGCCGCACGCGCGCGAGTTCATGGAGTTTTGCTCAGCTCTGGGCATCCGCTGCTTTGCTCTCACGAGCATGGATCCGAAAGCCTTTGATACACAGGCCCGCCTGCTGGGCATCATGCCCTTCTTCGAACACGTTCACTCCGGCATCCACAACAAGGAGCACCACATCCCCACCCTGATGCGCATGCACGGCCTCGCACCGGAGGAAACCGCCTTCATCGGCGACATGCAGCACGACATCAACGCCGCGCACCGCGTTGGCATCACCGGCATCGGTGTGCTCACCGGCTACAACAGCGCCCGCCAGCTCAGCAGTGCCAGGCCGGACCTCATCGTACCGGACCTGAGCACCCTCCAGCAACTACTGCTCAAAGCCGCCCGGGCACCCAAGCCCGATGCCATACGCATCAACGGCCTTGAGTTCACCTGCTGCATCGGCGTACCGGATGCAGAGCGCGCCACCCCCCAGCGGCTCAAGGCCGACATCTCCTACCTCCCCCCCACTCCCCTCGACAAAATGGAAGACGACATCAGCCACACCGTCGATTATGACGTCCTCGCCCGCCGTCTCGTCGCCCTGGCGCAGCAGCAGCCCACCCGCCTGCTGGAAACCCTCGCCCACCGCTTTGCCCGCTGCATCGTGGAAGAATTCGGCGCCCTGAGTGCCACCGTAGAGCTGCACAAGTTCATCCTGCCGCATGCTGATTCCTCCTCCGTGCGGGCATCCTACCCCACCGCCTGACCCCACACCCCGGCTCCAACCGCCAGCCCCGCTCAGGCAGCGGGAACGCCCCCGCCCGCCCTTCCCCAGCACCACATCACGCCCTTCCCACCATGATCATCCACATTCTGTACGGCTCCGAAACCGGCAGCACCGAGCAACTCGCTGAGCAAGCCGTGGAACACCTGCAACAACTCGGCCACGAAGTCACCCTCGACCCGCTCGACGACGCCAAAGTCAGCGACCTGCCCCAACTCAGCGGCATTCTGCTCATCATCACCAGCACCTGGGGCGACGGCGATCCCCCCTCCAACGCCGCCGAACTGCACTACCAGCTCAGCAAAAACGAAACCTCCCTCACCGGCGTCCGCTACGCCGTCTTCGGCATCGGCATGGCCAGCTTCGGGCACTTCTGCCAAGCCGGCAAAGACTTCGACCACTTCCTGGCCGCCGCCGGTGCCGAACGCCTGCTGCCCATCACCCTCAGCGACGACAACGGCGCCGCCGATCTTCCCCTCTGGCTCAACAAACTCCAGCCCATCCTCACCCGGCAAAAATAACAGCGCCATCGCCCATTATCCCCGCAACCAAGCCCCCGAAGCGGGGTTGTGCCTCGTACAGTCATCACCCGCGCATTGCCCATCCGCAGCATACCGCGCGCAGCACCAGCATCTTCGACCGCACCATCCCAGAGCACACCACCTTCCACCACCCAGCCTTCCACCACACATGAACAGAGGAATCACCGCACTCACCCTACTGGCACTGGCCGGAACCGCCCACGCGCAAGCCCCGGGCACCGCACCCTACGTCCAAGTCGGCACCGTCACCAAAGGCAAAGACGCCGTCGCACGCCGCAGCATCGGCCACACCGAAGCCATCCGATACGTCACCGTCACCTCCGCCGTCGAAGGCCACCTCCAAAAACCCCAATTCAAAGAAGGCAGCATCGTCCGGAAAGGAGACATCCTCTTTGAAATCGAACCGATCCGCTACAAAGCAGCCGTACAAAAAGCACAAGCCACTGTCGACGAAATCGAAGCCAAGCTCGCCTACGCCGAAGCCAACTACCAGCGCAAAAGCAAACTCGGAGCCGACCGGCTGACCTCCGCCGAAAACCTCGACACCGCCAAAGCCCAGCTGGAAGAACTCAAAGCCCAGAAAGCCGAAGCCGAAGCCGAACTCGCCACCGCCGAAAAAAACCTCGCCGACTGCACCATCCGCGCCGAAATCACCGGGCGCATCGGCCGGCTCAACTACTCAGAAGGCCACTACATCAAACCCGGTGAGGAAATATGCTCCATCCGCCAGATGGACCCCATCTACGTCCGCTTCCCCCTGAGCCAAAGCGACGTCAACGGCATCTTCGGCGGCTCCCGCAACATCTCCAAAGTCACCACCGTCAAGCTCAAACTCGCCTCCGGCCAAAACTACCCGCACAACGGCCGCATCCGCGTCGTCGACAACGCCCTCTCCTCCAAAACCGACTCCTACAGCCTCTGGGCCGAGTTTGACAACAAAGACCACATCCTCACCCCCATCGGCCTCGGCGCCCTCACCGTCAGCCTCAGCGACACAGAAACCGTCGCCATGGTCCCCATGACCGCCGTACGCTACGACAACAAAGGCTCCTTCGTCTACATCGTCAACGCCGACAACACCGTTGAACGGCGCGACGTCATCGCCGGCACCGTCCAAGGCAGCCAGCAATCCATCTACAAAGGCCTCGAAGAAGGCGAAACCGTCATCACCGACGGCTCTCACAAAACCCGCGTCGGAGCCAAAGTCACCCCCGTCATGCGCAAAAACACCGCTGCCACCCCAACCTGCGCCGGCGCAGCAGACGCCGAAACCATCACCTGCAAAGCAAACACCGTCATCAAAGAATCCGACACCACCGAGCTCATCTGCAACGGCGCCCAAGTCGAATCCATCAACAAAGTCGACGTCCTGCCCCTCGTCACCGGCCTCCTCATCGAGCAAAAAGTCAAAGACGGCAAAATGGTCAAACAAGGCGACGTCATCTTCCGCATCGATCCCACGCGCTACCAAGCCGCCGTCGACGCCCAGAAAGCCCGCATCGCCCAGCTGACCATCCAAATCGAGGACGCCCGGAAAAAACTCGAACGCCAGAAATACCTCGTCGAGCGCGGCGCCTCCAGCCAGGATGAACTCGACAGCGCCCAAGCCACCTTCCGCCAGCTCTGCGCCCAGAAATCCGGCGCCCAAGCCCAACTCGTCATCAACGAAGACGACCTCAACCGCTGCGACGTCCGCGCCACCATCAACTCCCGCATCGGCCGCGTCCAGCAAGCCCAGGGCAACTACTTCGCCGACACCCGCCAAAGCATCACCACCCTCTACCAGATGAGCCCCATCTACGTCCGCTTCTTCCTCAGCGAAAACGACGTCCTCTCCCACTTCGGCTCCGACGAGCACCTCCTCGCCCACTCCGACATCACCCTCATCACCGCCAACGGCGAAGAATACCCCGAGCAAGGCGAAGTCTCCTTCGGCGACAACCACATCAAATCCACCACCAACACCCAAAACTTCTGGGCCACCTTCCCCAACGCCGAGCGCACCCTGCACCCGGGAGCCACCGTCACCATCCGCCTCACCCGCAAACCCGAATGCAAAGTCTGCAGCGTCCCCGCCGAAGCCATCCTCACCGACACCAGCGGCCGCTACGTCTACACCTGCCGCGACGGCAAAGCCGTGGAAACCCGCGTCCTCTGCGGCAAAAGCACCGCCAGCGGGCGCATCCCCATCTACTCCGGACTCAACGAAGGCGACCAAGTCCTCACCACCAACCTCGCTGACCTCAGCGACGGCTGTCCCGTCACCATCGAGCAATAACCCCCTCTCCCCCACCCCACCCACATGTTCTCCGAATTCTTCATCCACCGCCCGAAGTTCGCCTTCGTCATCTCCATCCTGACGATGCTCGCCGGCCTCGTCTGCATGAGCAAAATGCCCGTCTCCGAGTACCCGGAAGTCTCGCCCCCCACCATCTCCGTCAGGATGACCTACTCAGGAGCCAGCGCAGAAGAACTCGCCCAAGTCGTCGCCGCCCCGGTCGAAGAACAAGTCGTCGGCCTCGACGACCTGCTCTACTACTACTCCTCCTGCACCAACAGCGGCAGCTACTCGCTCACCCTCATCTTCGCCACCGGGACGAACGACGACACCGCCATGCAGAACGTCTCCAACGCCATCCGCCAGATCGAAGCCAAACTCCCCTCTGACATCAAAAAAACCGGCTACAACGTCCGCAAGCGCTCCAGCGACATGCTCTGCCAGCTCAAGTTCACCTGCGATGAGAACAAAATGAGCGTCCTGGAACTCTCCAACTGGGTACGCATGAACCTGCGCGACCGCATCATCCAGGTCGACGGCATCTCCGGGGCAGACATCATCCCCAGCCGTGACTACGCCATGCGCATCTGGATGAACACCACCCGCATGAGCGCACTCAACATCACCCCCTCCGACATCAGCCAAGCCATCGAAGAGCAAAACGTCCAAGCCGCCGCCGGCTCCGTCGGCGCAGAAGACGAGCAATCCTACGCCACCTTCAAAGTCACCACCCTCGGCCGCCTCCAAACCGTCGAACAATTTGAAAACATCATCATCCGCCGCGGCGAAGACGGCCACATCACCAAACTCAAAGACATCGCCACCGTCGAACTGGGCGCTGCCAACAACGCTGGCTACGGCCGCGTCGACGGCAAAGAAGGCGTCACCATGATGGTCTTCCGCATGAACGACGCGAACGACATCGCCACCGTCGACCGCCTCAAAGCCCTCATGGAAGAAATCGAGCCCACCCTGCCGGATACCGTCAAATGGGGCATGGGCTACGACCCCACCCTCTCCATCCGCGCCACGATGGAAGAAATCGTCATCACCCTCATCGTCGCGCTCATCCTCGTCGTCTTCATCACCTACGTCTTCCTGCAGGACTGGCGGGCCACCCTCATCCCGACCATCGCCATCCCCGTCTCCCTACTCGGAGCCTTCATGATCATGTACCCCCTGGGCTACACCATCAACGTACTGACCATGTTCGGCCTGATCCTGGTCATCGGCTCCCTGGTAGATGACGCCATCATCGTCGTCGAAAACGTCATGCGCCTCATCCAGGAGGAAAAACTCAGCCCGAAAGAAGCCACCATCAAAAGCATGAAGCAAATCACGGGCGCCGTCATCGCCACCACACTCGTGACCCTCGCCGTCTACGTCCCCATCGCCTTCTACGGCGGCATGGTCGGCGTCATCTACACGCAATTCTCCGTCACCATGTGCGTAGCGCTCTGCATCTCCACCTTCAACGCCCTGACCCTCTCCCCCGCCCTCTGCGCCCTCATCCTGCGCCCGGCGAACGCCAAACCCAGCCGGCTGAGCATCCTCTTCACCCCCTTCAACTGGCTGCTCGACATCAGCCGGCGCATCTACCTGAAAGGCGCCGGCATCCTCGTCCGCAACGCCTGGCTCACCATCCTGCTGCTGCTTGCCGTCTTTGCCGGCAACTACATCTACATGAACGGCGCCCCCCAGGCATGGCTGGACCTCTTCCAAAGCGACACCGGCACCCAGGCCCCCGCCACCAAACGCAACGCCAACGCCCAGCAACTCTACCCGAAAAACCTCATCGCCCCAGAGCTTCTCAACAGCTCCTTTGTCCCCACCGAAGACTCCGGCGCCCTCTTCGTCATGGTCCGCCTTGAAGGCACCGCCACCGCCAAGCAGCGCACCGACAAAGTCATGCGCACCATCGAAAAACGCCTCAAAGACATCCCCGGCATCCGCACCATCACCGTCAACGCCGGCTACAGCATGATGGGCGGCGTCGGTGAAGGCAACGGCACCATCATCATCCAGCTCACCCACTGGGACGAACGCAGCACCCCCGAGCTGCACAGCACCTCCATCGCCAGCATGATCAACAAAGCCTGCGCAGACATCCCGGAAGCCACCGTCATCGCCATGACCCCGCCCTCCATCAAAGGCCTCGGCATCACCGGCGGAGTCTCCGCCGTCCTCATGGTCAGCGGCACCGACTCCCCCCAGGAACTCGGCGACATGATCAAAGAAGTCGAGCAGCGCCTCCTCGCCCACACCGACACCGTCTCCGGCACCCGCATCGACTTCGACGCCAACATCCCCCAAATCAGCCTCGACATCAACCGCGAGAAAGCCCAGGCCCTGCGCGTCCCCGTCAGCACCATCTTCTCCACCCTCAAGGGCGTCATGGCCTCCAGCTACGTCAACGACTTCACCCTCAACGGCTTCAACTTCAAAGTCATCATCCAGGGCAACACCGCTGACCGCCGCACCGCCGACGACATCCTCAACCAGATGGTCCGCAACGAAGACGGCGTCATGGTACCCCTCTCCGCCGTCTGCACCCTCTCCTACCGCATGGGCCCCGCCAGCTACGGCCGATTTGAGCAGTACATGAGCGCCGACATCGACATCACCGCCGCCCCGGGCGTCGGCTCCGGCCAAGTCATGACCCTGCTGGAAGACATCATCGCAGACATCAACCAGCAAGAGCGCACCGCCAACACCGGCCGCCAATGGATGCTCGGCTGGAAAAACCTCTCCTACCAGGAGCGTGAAAACAGCGGCAAGATCGGCTCCCTCATCGTCCTCGCCCTCATCTTCGCCTACCTCTTCCTCGTCGCCCAGTACGAAAGCTGGACCACCCCGGTACCCGTCATGCTCTCCGTCAGCGTCGCCACCCTCGGAGCCCTCATGGGCGTGCAACTCTTTGGCCTGACCATGTCCATCTACGTCCAACTCGGCCTGCTGATGCTCATCGGCCTCTCCGCCAAAAACGCCATCCTCATGGTCGAATTCAGCAAAGAACAGCATGACAGCGGCATCCCCATCCGCGACGCCGCCCTGCGCGGCGCCAGCCTGCGCTTCCGCGCCGTCATGATGACCGCCGTCTCCTTCATCTTCGGCGTCTTCCCCATGGTCATCGCCACCGGCTCCGGAGCCGCCAGCCGCCAGGAAATCGGCATCACCACCTTCTGCGGCATGGTCCTGGCCACCATCTTCGGCATCTTCATGGTACCCGGCCTCTACGCCATCTTCGCCCGCATGCGCGACGCCACCGTACGCCTCCTCCGCCGCAAGCCAGCCACCACCAGGTAACCCCCCCCGCAAGCCACCCCTCCCCCCAGCCAAGCCGTACCGCACCCCGTGCGGTACGGCCTTCTTGCAGACAGCCCACCCCCTCCCCAAGCCCTCCACCCCAGCCCCTGAAAACCAGGTAACTGCAACCCTCTCAGCCGCAAAAATAACATCCTCTATCTTCCCCCATTTTCCTTGACATCACCCACCTGTTCGCATAAAATGGCCCTAGCTTAGGAGTAAGTCCAATCGTTGATTGGAGCGCCCCGAGATTGGAGCGCCCCGAGATTGGAGCGCCCCGAGATTGGAGCGCCCCGAGATTGGAGCGCCC
>CALXRG010000002.1 GCA_944390825.1 uncultured Akkermansia sp. | reverse complement strand
GTGTTTTGAGGCAATGTAAACATAGGCCTCTATTTTCGCACGCCTGCCTACAATGGTTTTGGTTGAGTGCTTACAAAAAATCCTCCCCCTTCGCTGTGCAGCGGTCTCAGGCACCCAACAGCTCTGCAGCAGCCTCTGCCATCCCGCCCGCTGTGCAGCGCGGTCTCAGGCATCCCGACCGCTCTACAGCGGCCTCAGCCAACACGACCACTGCACAGCAGCCACGGACATCCCAACCGCTGCACCTGGGCTGCCAGCAAACCGCCTGCTCCGCATTGGCAGCGGAGCAGGCGGTGAAAAGCACTTGGGTGAGGCACCTGAGTGCGCAGGACAGCATTACAGCGTCGTGATGTAGTAACCGGCGATCACTGCCGTACCGATCACGCCTGCCACGTTCGGGCCCATGGCGTGCATGAGCAGGAAGTTGCTTCGATCGGCCTGCTGGCCGATGTTATGCGAGACGCGGGCCGCCATCGGCACGGCGGAAACACCGGCGGAACCGATGAGCGGGTTGATCGGGTTCTTGCGCCAGCCGGGAATCAGGTTCATGATGTGGGCGGCCAGGATGCCGCAGATCGTCGCCACGGCAAAGGCAATCACACCCAGCACGATGATCTTGATGGTCTGGACATCCAGGAAGCGCTGCCCCTGCATGGTCAGGCCCACAGAGACGCCGAGCAGGATGGTGGTGATGTTCATGAGCTCGTTCTGGGCGCAGGATACCAGGCGCTCTGTCACCTTGCACTCGCGCAGGAAGTTGCCGAACATGAGCATCCCCAGCAGCGGAGCCGCATCCGGGCACAGCATGATGGTCACCAGCGTCACCACGAAGCAGAAGAAGAGCTTCTCACCCTTGGAGACCTGACGCAGGGTCTTCATACGGATCTTGCGCTGTTTTTCCGTCGTGAGCAACTTCATGAACGGGGGCTGAATCATCGGCACCAGAGCCATGTAGGTGTAGGCCGCGACGGCAATGGCACCCAGCAATTCAGGAGCAAGCTTGCTGGCCAGGAAGATGGAGGTTGGGCCGTCTGCGCCGCCGATGATGCCGATCGCCGCAGATTGCCCGCGGGTGAAGCCCATCATCAGTGCTGCCAGGAAGGTGAAGGCCACGCCACCCTGAGCCGCAGCTCCGAGCAGCAGCGCCTTCGGCGAGGCCAGCAGCGGGCCGAAATCCGTCAGTGCACCGACGCCCAGGAAGATGAGCGGCGGGAAGATTTCGGCACGGATGCCGAGTCCCAGCCAGTCAAAGAGACCGCCGTGGATGCTGGTGATGTAGTAGTCTTCCGTCTTCTGGCCCTGGATATCGAGCAGGCCCTTCTGCGGCTTGCCCTCGTCGTTCCTGGCCGTGCTGACGACCATGGGCTGCTCCATGGCCGCCTTGTACTCGGCTGCGACCTCCGGCGAGGTGCCGGCGGGGGCCTGCACTTCCGAGCCGGCGGCGCGCGCGAGCTTGACGCTCAGGTAACCGACGTCACGGATCGTCTGCTCGGTAAGCTGTCCCTGCTGGATGGCCACCACCTGGCGGTTGGCCTGGGTGATCACCATGCCGTTGTCCGGGATGTTGGCAATCAGCGCACCGAAAGCAATCGGCACCATCAGCAAGGGCTCAAACTGCTTGGCTACTCCCAAGTACAGCATGCCGGCCACGACAATCCACATGACGTACATCTGCCAGGTCATCTGGAAGATACCCATGCCGGACAGGAAGTCCAAAAAGGATTGAATCAGTTCTTGCATATTGCAGTGAGAAAATGAGGTTGAGTTCTCCCTGTCTCCCGGCGGGAGCAGGGCCGGCGCCCGGACTTAACCGAGGAACGCAAGGGTCTGGCCTTCTGTCACCGTATCGCCGGGAGCCACCGCAAAGGACGTCACCGTGCCGGCGGAGGGCGCGTAGATCACGGTGTTCATCTTCATGGCTTCGAGCGTGAGGATCTGGTCTCCTTCCTTGACGGCGGTGCCGGGCTTGACGTCGAGCGACACGACTTTGCCGCTCAGCGGGCTGGGCACGGGCTTGCCATCGCCGGCAGCGGCAGGAGCCGCGGGGGCAGGAGTCGGAGCCGGGGCTGCCACAGGGGCAGGAGCGGCGGCAGGAGCGGGGGCGACAGGGGCCGGAGCCACAGGGGCGGGGGCGGCAGGAGCGGCGGCCACGGGGGCGGTACCGCCAATGGTCTCAACGGTGACGTCAAAGGTCTGACCGGCAACAGTAATACGGAGCTGTTTCATAATGTGATGTGTGTGTTAAGGTTTTCTTGTTGTGTTAAATGGGGTATGGGGGGATGGGCCCTGTGCGAAAAGGTAGATTGGCTCTCAACGGCGCACAGGAACGTGGGAGCTCATGATGGAAGCACGGCCGCTTTGGGCGTAGGTGGTGCTCACGGGTTTGATGTCGAGGATGCGGACATCGTGCCCCACGGTGACTTTGACAGCGGCGGCAATCGCGGCAATCACTTCGGGCGTGATGTTGCTGCGGGCAGCGTTGAAGATGCCGGCGGCCAGAGCCGCCACCTGAACCGGAGTGGGCTCTGTGGCGGCGGAAGCCGCTGCGGGAGCAGCAGGCTTGGGAGCAGGTTTGGGGGCGGCAGCCTGCTGCTGAGCCGCCAGGGCGGCTTTGGCTGCTGCTTCCTGCTCCTTGCGCTTGGCATCCATACGCTGCGCCACGGCTCCCGAGATCTCCAGGATGATGCTCAGGAAACCGAGGCAGCAGAACACCACACACATGCCTGTGACTTGGTAAACAACGTCACCGGTGGTCAGCCCTGCAAGGGTGTGTAATGCGTTCATATGAAAGATTCAGTACAATTAGAGGGGCATGTTGCCGTGCTTCTTGGCGGGGCGGGTCTCACGCTTGCCGAGCAGGGTGCGCAGCGTCAGCGCGATGCGGGCGCGGCTTTCCTTCGGGTTGATGATGTCCGTCACCTGGTCAGAAGCCGCGGCGGCGTAGGGGTTGTAGAAGGTGTCGATGTACTCGTCGAGCAGCTCCTTCTGGCGGGCCTCACGGGCGGCCGGGTCCTCAATTGCTTTGAGTTCGCGGCCGTAAAGCACGGGTACAGCACCCTGGGCGCCCATCACGGCGATCTCCGCGGTCGGCCAGGCAAAGACGGCATCCGCCCCCAGGCCCTTGCAGCACATCGCGATATACGCGCCGCCGTATGCCTTGCGGGTGATGAGTGTGATCTTCGGCACCGTGGCGGAGGAGTACGCGAAGATCATCTTCGCGCCATGGCGGATGATGCCGCCGCGCTCCTGCTGCTTGCCGGGCAGGAAGCCGGGCACGTCCACGAGGTTGATCAGCGGTACGTTGAAGCAATCGCAGCAGCGGATAAAGCGGGCAGCCTTGTCCGAGGCATCGATATCCAGGCAGCCTGCCTTGACCGCGGGCTGGTTGGCAATGATGCCCACCACCACGCCGCAGATGCGGGCGAAGCCCACGATGACGTTGCCGGCGAAATTGGCATGCACCTCCATGAACGAATCCTCGTCCACCAGGTGGGCGATGACCTTCTGCATGTCCATCGGGGTGTTGTTGGATTCAGGGATGATGTCGTTCATCCCTTCGTCGTCGGAGATGTCCAGCGGGCAGCTCAGATCATGCGGGGGTTCCTGTGTGTTGTTGCTCGGCAGGTAGGAGAGTACTTTCTTGGCGATCCCGATGGCCTCGGCATCGCTCTTGGCCACGAAGTGAGCATTGCCGGAGACAGAGGAATGCACGGCGGCACCGCCGATCTCCTCCATGGTGCACTTCTCGTAGGTCACTTGCTCAATCACCTTCGGTCCGGTGATGTACATGCCGGCAGCCCCTCCCTCGCGGATGATGATGAAGTCCGTCAGGGCGGGAGAGTATGCCGCACCGCCCGCGCACGGGCCGAGGATAAGTGAAATCTGCGGCACCACACCGGAGGCCGCTACGTTGTTGTAGAAGACGTTGGCAAAACCGGTCAGTGCCTCAACGCCTTCCTGCAGGCGGGCGCCGCCGGAGTCGTTGATCTGGATGACTGGCACGCCGGCTTTGAGCGCGTAGGTCTGGGCATCACAGATCTTCTGCGCGTGCATATAGCCCAGTGAGCCGCCCTGCGCCATGAAATCGGCGGACACAGCAGCGACCGGGCGGCCATCTACCAGCCCGAAGCCGGAGACGATACCCTCGCCGGGGATGTACTTCTTCTGCATGCCGAAGTTGCTGCAGTGATGGCGGATGTGCATGCCGATCTCCGTGAAGGAGCCGGCATCGAACAGGGCGTCCACGCGCTCGCGGGCCGTCCAGTCACCTTTCTCGTGACGCTTGTCGATTTTCTCCTGGCCACCGGAAATGATGACCTTCTGGCGACGCGCCTCAAGTTCTTCAAGCAATTTAGGATCAATAGCCATAAGATTGTCAGACGATGATTGTGCGCTGGTGCTGCCGCCCGGGTTCACGCAGAACGCTCAGCTGAAGTGGGCTCCACCTGCTGCCCCTTCGCGAACGTGCCGGGGGGCTCCCGGTTCGGCAGAAGTGCCTGTGACAGCACCGTAAGTTGCCTTACACCATGCGGGGGCATTCTAGCACAGCAGACTGCCCATGCAAAGAAAATTCGCCTCCCGGGTCATGATTTTTCAGACATACGCCCGGTTGAAACGGACCGGGGGCAAGGAGGCCGCTGGCCCCGGGCGAACTGCCCCGGGAGGTGTCGCTCGAACCCGGGCGGTGCCTTGGTGCCTTGTGGTGATTTGAGGTGTGTGTACCATGGTGCCTCACACCTGTACCCGAATGCGGGGTGTGAGCACACAGCGGCGGTAGTGGCCGGGGGCGACGTGGGTACGCGGCCAGACGATGCAGTCATCCAGCACGCAGCCATCGGGGATGTGGGCATCCTTGCCGACGACGCAATCCTCACTCAGGTCTGCGCCACGGCTGATGACTGCGCTGGGATGAATGCGCTGGGATGAGTTCATGGCAAGCACCGTATCGAGATAACTCTGCGGGTTGCCGATCTCGTGCCAGTTCACCCAGTCGAACACAGCGCCGGCCACCTGCCCGCGTTTGATCAGTTCCAGCCACACCGGTACGATGGAGAAGAGTTCCTCCTCCGGGAAAAACTCGGCCACTGCGGGCTCCATGACATAGACGCCGGCAAACTGGTGCGTGCCGGGATTGATCCCCAGGGCGTGCCGCATGTCTGTGACGCGCCCGGTCGACTCATCAAATCCGACATTGCGCTTGCCGTCGATGCTGCGCAGGGCAAGGGTCACCATCGCTCCGCTGCGGCGGTGGGCTGCCAGCAGCTCACTGACGGGCAGGTCGATCAGAATATCTCCGTTGTGTACCAGGAGGGGCTCATCTTTCACCCAGGGCATGATGCGTTTCACGCCGCCGCCGGAATCGAGCGGTTCATCCTCGTGGCTGAAGCGCACCGGTACGCCGCGGTACTCCGGTTCGGGAAAGGCGCGTTCCCACATGATGGGCAGCGCGGAGGTGTTGACGATAAACTCGCTCACTCCCTGGCGGATGTAGTGATCCATGGCGTGCTGGATGAGCGGTTTCTGGAAGACCGGCATCAGGGGCTTAGGCAGGATGTGGGTGAGCGGTGCGAGTCGCGTCCCCTGCCCGGCGCACAGGAAAAAGGCTTGCATAGGCGGCATTGTACCGTCCGGCCCCTGCTGAGTCAAGCCTTCAGCCAGGGGCTCCTGCGGCGGGACTGAAGGCAGGGTGCGTCTTTACCTCAGGATGCTGTTTTACCTCAGGATGCTGTTTTACCTCAGGATGCTGCCTTACCACAGGTGGGGCAGATCGCACCCGATGGCGCAGATGCCCATCACGAGGTTGGCTACGGCGTGCATGACCACAGCCGGCATCAGGCGGCGGGTCCGCACGACGAGGGCATACGTCAGCGTGCCGTAGACAAATGCCCCGGGGTAATCCGCCGCAACGTGGATGAGCATAAAACCAGCTGTGGTGCCGGCGTAGGCAAGCCAGCTGTGGCTGCCTATCGGGACTTCCTGCGGGAAGTCGCGGTTGATGCACCAGCGCTGGAGGAATCCGCGCCAGAACAGTTCTTCGACCAGGGGTACGACGATGACGGCTCTGGCAAAGCGCAGGGCATATTCGAGCGGCACGGCGATGTTGCCGACGCCAAAAATGAGCTCGGGTTGGAAGCCTCCCTCTGCCGGCACCCAGCCGGCGGCATACGGTACGAGCCAGGCGCCGATGCCCACCAGCCCCAGGAGGGCCCCAAGCAGGCACGTGCCCGGGGTGCCATCCCACCGGATGCCGCGCCGGACGTGCCAGAGGTAGGCTGCACACACCAGCGTCTGCAGGGGGTAGAGCCACATCTCGGGTGCCCGCTGCCACCAGGCGGCGTCGGGGTGCTCCCACTGGAGGGCACTCTCGGCAATGGCCTGCAGCAGGTTGAACAGCAGGAAGAGCACGAACGGGTAGACGCACGTGCGGTACAGGGTTGTGTCGTCCTGCGGCTGGCGTATCTCGGTCATAGCGCATCGACGCTGCCGCCGCCGGCAAGTCCGCCGGCGCTCAACGGCGCCGGACGGTCTCCGCAGCAGGCTTCGGTCTTACCCCGGTTTCTTACGCCTGTGGTTTCAGGGAATCGCAGAAGCGCGCCATCTTGTCGCACGCTTGCTCCAACAGGTTGAAGCCTGTTGCATAGCAGCAGCGCAGATACCCTTCGCCGCATGCGCCGAATGCCGTGCCCGGCACCGCCGCTACGCGGGCCTCTTTGAGTAAGCGGGTGGCAAACTCTTTGGAACTGAGGCCGAAACGCTTGACGCTCGGGAATGTATAGAAGGCACCGCCGGGCAGGTGGCAATCCATGCCCATCTCGTTGAAGCGTTTCACGATATAGTCCCGGCGCATGCGGTAGCTCTCGCGCATTTCCAGCATGGCGGGCGTACCGTTGCGCAAGGCTTCGATGCCGGCTTCCTGCGACGTGATGGACGGGCAAATCATCGTGTAGGAATGGATTTTGCACATCAGCTCGATGAGCTCTTTCGGGCCGCAGGCATAGCCAAGGCGGAAGCCCGTCATCGCAAACGCCTTGGAAAATCCGTGCAGCAGCAGGGTGCGTTCCTTCATGCCGGGCAGGCTCGCGATGCTCACGTGCTTCTGGCCGTCGTAGCGCAACTCGGAGTAGATCTCGTCGGTCAGCACGAACAGATCATGCCGGATACAGATATCCGCAATCGCGCGCAGCGTTTCCACCGGGGCGATGGAGCCCGTCGGGTTGGTCGGGAAGTTCAGCATCAGCACCTTTGTCCTGGGTGTGATCGCGGCTTCCAGCTTGGCTGGGTTGAGCGCGAAAAGATCATCTATACTCGTCTCCACCGGGGTGGCTTTGCCATAGGCCAGCTGCACGGACGGTGCGTAACTCACGTAGACGGGCTCGTGGTAAAGCACCTCGTCGCCGGGGTTGATCAGACAGCGCAGCGCCAGGTCGATTGCCTCGCTCACGCCCACCGTTGGCAGGATCTCGCAGGCCGGATCGTAGCCGACGTTGAAATGCCCCCCGACGTACTCCGCAATCGCGCGGCGCAGTGATTCGAGGCCGAGATTGCTCGTGTAGGTGGTGTGGCCTTTTTCCAGGGAGAAGATGGCGGCCTCGCGGATGTTCCATGGGGTGACGAAATCGGGCTCGCCGACGCCCAGGGAGATGATGTCCTTGCTCCCGGTGACGAGGTCAAAGAACTCGCGGATGCCCGAGCGGGGCAGCTCCACGACTTGCTTGGAAAGAATGCGGTTCCAGTCCATGATCGGGTCAGGGTGCTACGCTGAGACGTTCGTGTGTTACTTCCTCCTCAAACAGGAGGCCGTTCTGCTTGTAGGTTTTGAGGCGGAAGTGGGTCGCTGTCGAGAGCACGCCCTCCATGCTGGAGAGCTTCTCGCTGACGAAGCGGGCGACCTCCAGCAGGCTGTCGGCCTCCACCATCACCAGCAGATCAAAGCCGCCGGAGATGAGGAAGCAGGATTTCACCTCCTCAAAGCGGGCGATGCGCGCTGCAAGTCGGTTGAAGCCGCCACCGCGCTCCGGTGTGCAGCGCACCTCGATGAAGGCCGAGACACCCTTGGCATCATCGTTGACAATCGCACGGTAACCGACGATGCGCCCCTCCTGCTCCAGGGATGCTCGGGTGGCCGCTGCTTCAGAGACGCTCACACCAAGGCGGTCGGCAATCTGCTGGTCGCTCAGTCGGGCGTCCGATTCCAATAACTTCAGAAGGGATTCCTGTGTCATAAGGTCTCCATGGTAGCATGGCATCCGACCGTGTCAAGCGCAGAGATTGGCATAGAACGGGGAAAATGGTGGACAAGGGAGTGCCGGCGTGCTACAACTTTGGGAGGAATGCATCTGGGAGCTTTCATGAAGCTGACGCTCATCGCGGCGGTCTGCGGCCTGCTCACCCCCCTGGCGCAGGGCGAGCGGGTCATGCCCGATTTTTCGATGGACGACGCTGTGCGTCTGCACCATCTGGCCTGCATCATGCTGGAGGATGAGGCTTACCAGAATGTGTCGAGCGTGCCGGACATGCTGTTGCAGTCGTGGGAGCGCGGTTATGCACCGGCTGGTCTGACTCTGCTGGATGTCTACGAGGGGCGGCACAAGGGGCTTGAGCCGGAGCCGGAGGCTGCCTGCCGTTTTGCGGAGAGCGTGGTTGCGCAAACTCCTCCGGAGGAGCGGGGAGAGCAGGCTGCCGCCTGGCGGCAGCTGCGCGAGGAAGCGCTCTACCGGCTTGCCACCTACAGGGAAAAAGGCTGGGGCTGCCCGCGGGATCCGCGCGCCGCATACACGTACATGGAAAAAGCGACCTCCATGGGGTTGCCCAAAGCACGTGCGGAACTCGCCCGGTACAGGATGACAGGCCTGGGGTGTACGGCCGATCCCGAGACCGCGCTGCGCGAGCTTGTCAAACTGCACCGCCAAGCCCCCGATACACCCAACCTCTACTACTACCTCGGCCACATGTGCTACAGGGGGCTTGGCCTGAAACACCCGCAAATCCTCAAGGCTGTGGAGTTCTACAAGCTGGGCATCAGGCACCGGGACGCCAATGCAGCCAACAACCTCGGCGCTATTCTTGAACGCGGCACCGCCGTCACGCAGCGCAATCCATCCGCCGCGCTGCGCCTCTACCACCTCGCCTCCTCCTGGGGCAACCGGGAAGCCTCAGCCAACCTCCAGCGCCTGGAGTTCCGCACCCGCATCAAAGGCGGCACGCACGACACAAGCAGCGCCCAAAAACTGGCCAACGGGCTCCAGCGCCTGGTGATAGCCCTCCCCCTGAGTCCGGAGCACAAACGGGCCCTGATACGGCGTCTTCAGGGGGCAAACATCCGACCCGAGGCCAAACCATGATGCAAGCCGCCAGGGAAGCTGTGGCCTACGCGGCGCACAGTCTCGGGTTCTCGGGCATAGGCGTAGCGGATGCCCACGCTGCCCAAGGCACCCAGCTGCGCGATTGGGTAGCCGCCGGCTGCCACGCCGGCATGGCGTGGATGGAACGCCACCTGCCGGCCCGCCTCAACCCGGATCTCATCCTGCCGGGCGTGAGCCGGGTCATCATGCTGACCTACGAATACGCCCGCACCGACGCGCGCGAAACCCCAGGCGCCATAGCCCGCTACGCCCAGGGAGAAGACTACCACAAACTTCTGGCGGGCAAACTCGCCGATCTCGACGAAACCCTGAGCTTTTACGGCGGCACTCAGCGTTGCTTCACAGACTCCGGCCCGGTGTCGGAACGCTTTTTTGCGGCCAGGGCCGGCCTTGGCTGGATCGGGCGCAACGGACTGCTCATCCGCGAAAAGCGGGGCTCGTACTGCTTTCTGGCCTCCATCCTCACCACACTGGAACTCCCCACAGACACCCCCGCCGCCAACCGCTGCGGCAACTGCCACCGCTGCGAACTTGCCTGCCCCACCGGCGCCCTGCACGGCGGCTGCTGCGACGCCCGGCGCTGCCTCTCCTACTGGACGATCGAGGCGAAGGACGCCCCCCCTCCCGACATCGCCGCCCGGCAACACCACCACCTCTACGGCTGCGATGCCTGCCAAAGCGCCTGCCCCTGGAACAGCACCGCTTCCGCCACTGCGCAGCGCATCGACCCCCACCTGCTCATGCCCGCCCCCCTGCGCAGCCTCCCTCCCCAAGCGCTTGCGGAGATGACGCCCGCAGCCTTCGACCATCTTCTGAACGGCTCACCCATACACCGCATCGGCCTCGAACACCTAAAACGCAACCTCGGCAACATGAGCTGACAAGGGCGCTGGCATGAGCTGACAAAGGCGCTGGCATGGGCCGCTCCCGCCCTGGCGACAGCACCCCAAGGCACCCGACCGTCCCCCATGACGCGCTTTTCACCGCGCAGTCACACTTTGGCGTTGCCTGCCACAGGAGCACATGCTAGCCTGAAGCCGTTATGGATTCTTTCTTCTCACCCCTTCTGGCCCAATACGCCTACCACGTCAGCAGCAACAGCGACTTTTACGGCACACCCGGCGGCATGGCAGGCTTCAGCGGCGCCACCATGCTGGGGCTTCTGCTCCTGCTGGGTGCCGGCCTCATCGGCTTCATCGTGCAGCAGCGCATGATGCACTTCATGAACACCTACTCCCAGGAGCCGGCTCCTTACACCGGCGCCGAAGTCGCCCGCCGCATGCTGGAAGAGAACGGCATCACCGACGTGCGCGTCATCTCCACGCCCGGCCAGCTCACGGACCACTATAACCCCGTCGACAAAACCGTCAACCTCAGCGAAACCGTCTACAACCAAGCCACCGTCGCCGCCATGGCCGTCGCCACCCACGAATGCGGGCATGCCCTCCAGCACGCCCGAGCCTACTCCTGGCTCACCATGCGCACAGCCCTCGTACCGCTCGTCGGCATTGGCTCCCGACTGGGGCAGATTGTCCTCATCATCGGCCTGCTGATGGTAGGCGTCAGCCATGACCCCACCGTCGCGTGGATTGGGCTTGCCCTCTTCGGCACCACGACGCTCTTCGCGCTGGTAACCCTGCCCGTCGAGTTCAACGCCTCCATGCGAGCCCTGGCCTGGATGAACGCAAGCGGCATTGCCGACCGGGCGATGCACGGCCAGGCAGCTACCGCGCTGCGCTGGGCAGCCATGACCTACGTCTCGGCCGCACTTTCCTCCATCGCGGCACTGGCCTACTATGCCATCATCATCCTGTCCCGCTCCGCCGGCCGCAGGGATTAAGTTACCGCAGGGATAAAAGTACCGCCGGATGAAGATACCGGCGGGATGAAGAAGCTCCCCTCCCCGACACCGCATGAAACGGCAGGACCTCCTCGACACCGTTCGTCGTTCTCTTGGCGGCACCGCCACGACCATGGCAGCCGAGCTTGCCCTGAATGCCGTCCTGAGCGGCATCCGCTACGGCCTGCTCCGAGACGGCGAAGTAAAATTAGCCGGATTCGGCAGCTTCCGCGTCACCCACCGGGCAGCACGCCGCCTCCTGATCCCCGGCACCGCCACCGAACACCTGCTGCCACCCCGCAACACCATCACCTTCCATCCCGCCCCCGCGCAACGTCAGCCCCACCAACCGACGGCCCCCTCGCCGGACAACTGCGCCTTCCCTGCCACAGGATCACCGGTTTTGAAGCCCGGATGTTAATTTTGCGGCTCATCTGCCTCGTTGTCTTGGTCTGTTTCGGCACGATTGATGATGCAACAATTCGTTTTTGCCTGAGTACTAGCATTTTCTTCTTGACTTCCAAGCGCAAAAAATCTACCCTGCCGCAGGGTGGCTCTGCCGCCGCCGCAAGTGACGTCTATTGCGTGCGGGGGATGATGATTCCTCCTCCAGAAGGGCGGGAGTGCAATGGCACTCCCGCTTTTTTTGCGGGACAGTGGGAGCAAGGCCAAGCTCCATTACCGTCAGGCACGGCTTCCCCACCCTGGTGCCACTGCTCCATCGCAGGGAGCACCCCGGTTAAGTTCTCATCCGAGGCTTAAGCGCCAACACGCTTCCTGCAAAATGCCAGATTATCGCATTGACTAACGAGAGGTTAGAAGCTACAATCGGGCGGACTATTACAGCAGCCCGTTTTCCCATATGTACAACACCGAATTTAAAAATCGTCTGATCGCGGACCTCGAGGCCATGAAAGCCGCCGGTCTGTTCAAGCAGGAGCGCTACATCGACACCCCCCAGTACTCGGAGGTGGGTCTGCGCGATGGCAGCAAGGTCATCAACATGTGCGCCAACAACTACCTCGGCCTTGCCAATAACCCCGTGCTGATGGAGACCGCCCGCGAGGCGATCAACCGCTGGGGCTTCGGCATGGCTTCTGTGCGTTTCATCTGCGGCACCCAGACCCTGCACCAGCAGCTGGAGGAGAGGCTGAGCGCTTTCCTCGGCACGGAGGCGACGATTCTGTTCGGTTCCTGCTTCGATGCCAACGGCGGCCTGTTTGAGGCGTTGCTCACCAAGGAAGATGCCATCATCTCCGACTCACTCAACCACGCTTCCATCATTGACGGCGTGCGCCTCTGCAAGGCAGCCCGTTACCGCTATGCGAACAACGACATGGCTGACCTCGAGGCCAAGCTCCAGGAAGCCAAGGCCAACGGAGCCCGCACCATTCTCATTTCCACCGATGGCGTGTTCTCGATGGACGGCATTATCGCCAGCCTCGATAAGATCCATGCCCTGGCCGAGAAATACGGTGCTCTGGTGCACTTCGACGAATCGCACGCCACAGGTGTGCTGGGCAAGCGCGGCCGCGGCACGCACGAGTACTGCGGCCTCTTCGGCAAGATCGACATCACGACCGGCACCTTCGGCAAGGCCCTGGGCGGTGCTTCCGGCGGTTATGTGTCGGCCCGCAAGG
This sequence comes from uncultured Akkermansia sp., assembly GCA_944390825.1. GTDB lineage: Bacteria > Verrucomicrobiota > Verrucomicrobiia > Verrucomicrobiales > Akkermansiaceae > Akkermansia. Next base: position 160,400 of record CALXRG010000002.1, on the reverse strand, counting down.
AGATTGTTGACATCCTGCGCCAGAAGGCACGCCCCTACCTCTTCTCCAACAGCGTGATGCCCGCCATCGCCGCGACCACCATCAAGGTGATCGACATGCTGGAGGAATCCACTGAGCTCACCGAGAAGGTACAGAGCAATGCGGCGTATTTCCGCAAAGGCATGGAGCAGTGCGGCTTCACGCTGGCCGGCGCCGGTCACGCTATTGTGCCGGTCATGATTGGCGATGCCGCGCTCTCCCAGAAGATGAGCGACCGCCTGCTGGAGCTCGGCGTCTACGCCATGGGATTCTTCTACCCCGTCGTCCCCAAGGATCAGGCCCGTATCCGCACGCAGATCTCTGCCGCCCACACCACCGAGCAACTCGACCGTGCTATCGATGCCTTTGCCACTGCCGGCCGCGAGCTTGGCCTCATCAAGTAACCCTCACAGCGCAATCACTAAGCACGGCAGCCCCGCAACGGGCTGCCGTGTTATGTATACCCCCGGCCCCACGCACGCCCCTTCCCGGCAACCCATTCCTCTATGTCCCAGACCTACACCAGCCTTTTTGATGTCTTTTCCATCGGCATCGGACCCTCCAGCTCGCACACCATGGGGCCGATGCGCGCCGCTGCCCGCTTTGTGGACAACCTGAAAACCTCCCACCTGCTCAGCAGAGTCAGACGCATCCAGGTACAACTGTACGGCTCGCTCGCCCTGACAGGTGAAGGCCACGGCACACCCGGGGCACTGGTCTACGGGCTGATGGGGCAACAGGCCGAAACGGTAGATACCACAGCCGACATCATTGGCGAAGTACGGCGCAGGCACCAGCTCGTACTCGGAGGCCAGCAATTCATCCCCTTTGATATGGATGCGGACATCGAGCTGTGCAAACACATCACCCTTCCCCAACACGCCAACGGCATGCGCTTCACCGCCTCTGATGAAGCCGGCCGGGAACAGCTCAGCGAAGTATACTTCTCCATCGGCGGCGGAGCCATCCGGCGCGAAGATGAGATGAGCCTCTCTGCTCCCAATCCCCCGAACGTTCCCTACCCCTTCGGCTCCTGCCGCGAGCTGATTGACATCTGCCAACGCGAAAAACTCTCCATCGCCGCCCTCATCTTCAACAACGAATGCTCCCTGCGCCCGGCTCCCATCGTGCGCCACTACATCAAGCACATCGCAGACGTGATGGATCAGGCCATCCTGCGCGGCATGGCCGCAGCCGGCACCCTGCCGGGCAGCCTCAAGCTCGGCCGCCGCGCTTCCCAAATATACCGCCGTCTGGAAACCAAGTTCCGCAACAACGATGAAGACGCGCTGATGATCATCGACTGGATCAACCTCTGGGCCTTTGCCGTCTCGGAAGAAAACGCCGCTGGGGGCCGGGTCGTCACCGCGCCCACCATGGGCTCAGCGGGTGTACTCCCCTCCGTGCTGCGCTACTTCAACCGCTTCGGCCACAAGGAAGCACCGCACAACCGCGAGAAAGGCACGGAGATCATCCTGCTGACAGCTTCGGCCATCTGCAGCCTCTACCGGGCCAACGCCTCCATCAGCGGCGCGGAAGTCGGCTGCCAGGGTGAAGTGGGCGTTGCCTGCTCGATGGCAGCCGCTGGTCTGGCCGCCGCGATGGGCGGCACCTACGCGCAGATTGAGAATGCCGCGGAAATCGCCATGGAGCACAACCTCGGGCTGACCTGTGACCCGATCTGTGGGCTCGTGCAGGTGCCCTGCATCGAGCGCAATGCCATTGGCGCCGTGAAGGCGGTCAATGCCGCCCGCCTGGCCATGCGCGGCGATGGCTCCCACTTTGTCAGTCTCGACAGCGTTATCAAGACCATGTATGAGACCGGCCGCGCCCTCCAGGACGGCTTCAGGGAAACCTCGCTCGCAGGCCTTGCCAAAAACGCCCTGACCTGCTGACCGCCCCCGCGCGTCCCGCACAGGCACCCTCCCCAACGGCACAGGCACCCTCCCCAACGGCGCGGTGCCTTTCGCGTATTTCGCCCGGTTCCGGCTATCGTGCGGGCATCAATGACGGCGCCGTTCCTGACGGCTCCAGCTTCTGCGGCTCTCCTCAGGGCTCAGCCCCTCCGGCAGCGACTCGAAGAGAGTCCGGAGGAAACCACGCGCCTGCATAATCGAGCCGTGACCGGCATCGAAGCGGTGGTACTCATGCCTGCGCCCCAGAGCCTCGCGCAGCCGGGCCGTCCGCTCCGGCAGAATCACCCGGTCCCGGCTTGCCGCCAGGATCACCACGCGGCAGCGCAGATCCGGCGCACAAGCCGCTGAGTCAAACCGGTCCCTCACGATGAAATACGGCAAAATCGGCACATAATCACAAGCCGTATTGAGGATGCTGTCAAAGGGGCAGATCAGCACCAGCACCGCGGGGTCGCAGGCTGCGGCCACCTGCGTCGCCACGCCGGTCCCCAGACTGAACCCCACCAACGCCACCGTTTTGGGCTTTCCTATCTTCTTGCTGGCCCAATCGAGGCAGGCAATCGCATCCCTGACCACGCTCTTTTCGGATGGCTTGCCCTCGCTGCTGCCGTAGCCCCGGTAATTAATCATCAGATACGAACGGGTCTTATCGCGCAGCGCCCAGCTCAGCAGCGATCCGATCTGCATATTATTACCCCCGTAAACCGCCACCAGCGGCGCCCGCTTCCCACGGTCGAACAGCCAGCCGCTCACCCGCGTCCCATCCTCCATCGGCAGCACCACATGCGCAGCGCGCACCTCCCGGCCCTCCTCGCTGCGCTCCCGGTAGCGGTTCATGATCTGCTGATCCGTCGGCAAATCCATCACACTGCCGCGGAAGATGACCTCGCGCGCCTCTTCGCCCCCCAGCTTGCACAGCCAGAGGAACGCCGCCGCGATCAGCACCCCCACGATGAGCAGCACCTTCTTCATCACCGGCTATCTTACCAGCCATTCCCCCAGGCCGTAAAGCAGGAAACCCGCCATTTCGTTGGACATTCTGTCATGAATATGAGAAGATAAGCCCATGAACGACCCCGCCCATGATACCATCGCCGCCGTCGCCACCGCCCCCGGCACCGGCGCCATCGCCATCATCCGCATCAGCGGCCCCGGTGCCAGGCAGGTAACAGCAGCGTGCAGCGGCCGGACCAGGCCGCTCCGGCCCCGGCATGCGACCCTGCTGCGCGTGCGCGACGCTCAGGGGCTGGTGCTTGACGAAGTGGTGGCAACGTACTTTCAGGCACCGGCGAGCTTCACCGGGGAAGACGTCGTGGAGCTCAGCTGCCACGGCGGCATACTCGTGACCCGGCGCCTGCTGGAGCGGGTGCTGGCCTGCGGCGCCCGCCCGGCGGAGCCGGGGGAGTTCACCCGCCGCGCCTTTGAGAACGGCAAGCTCGACCTCACTCAGGCCGAGGCCGTCATGGACGTCATCTCCGCCGGCAGCGATCTGGCCCTCCGCGCCGCCCAGAATCAGCTGCAAGGGGCGATTCACGACCGGGTACAGCAAGCGCTCGACCTCCTGGTGGACGTCACGGCTCACACCACCGCCTACATCGACTTCCCCGAGGAAGAAATCGCGCCCGACACCGTAGAGCAGATGCTCAGCAAAATCAGCTCTGCGGACACGATTCTGCGGCGCCTGCTGGCAACGGCGGATGAAGGCCGGGTGCTGCGCGAAGGCGTGCGCACGGCCATCGTCGGAGCCCCGAACGTGGGTAAATCCAGCCTGCTCAACTCGCTGCTGGGCTTCGAGCGGGCCATCGTCAGCAACACCGCCGGCACGACCCGCGACACCATCGAAGAAACAGTCACACTGGGCGGCCTGTGCCTGCGCCTCATCGACACCGCCGGCCTGCACGAAAGCGACGACGCGATCGAATGCGCCGGCATGAAGCGCAGCATGGCAGCGGGAGCCTCTGCCGATCTGGTCATCGAAGTAGCGGATGCCACCCAACCGCCCGTGGATCTGCCGCCGGGCGTCATCGGTGCCAGGCACCTGCTGCTGCTCAACAAATGCGATCTGCCCCTGCACCCGGACCAGGCGACACGCACGGGCATCCGCTACTCCTGCCGCACGGGCGAGGGCCGCGATGAGCTGGAGGCTGCCATCACCGCCCTTTTCCTGCACGAACCGGGCGACCTGGACAGCTACGCCGCCATCAATGCCCGCCACCGCTACGCCCTGCTCCAGGCGCGCGAGGCCCTTCAGCGCGCAGCCGACGCTTTCCGGGCTGCAGCATCACCGGAGTACACCGCCGTCGACCTCTATGAAGCCATCGATGCGCTGGGCTCCATCTCCGGCCGCGTCGATACCGAGGACATCCTCACGCGCGTCTTCTCCACCTTCTGCCTCGGCAAATAAGACGCACCGGGGGCTCAGCGCACACCGGGTACACCGGGGCGCAAGGCACACCAAGGGCTCCGGGAGCTCCGGGGCGGCGGCAGCGGCGCCCGGCGAACCGGGCACGGCAACAGCCTCACCCGGGCAGGCGCTCAATAACCGGCCAGCGACACCCGGCGCTGCGTCGGCCCCTCATGGCGCAGCACCAGCCACTGAGTCGCAGCCGGCATGAGCTCACCGTCGAAGCGGTCTGCCCACTCGACCATCAGCACCGAATCACCGGTCAGGTACTCATCCCAGCCGATGCCAAGGGCTTCATCCGGCGATTTCATACGGTAAAAATCGAAATGCGCCACCGGCAAGCGTCCGCCCGTGTGCTCGTGCACCAGCGCGAACGTGGGGCTGGCTCCGGCATCCGTACACCCCAGCCCCTCCAGCATCCCCTGGATGAGGTGGGTCTTGCCGGCGCCCAAATCCCCCACCAGCCCCAGCACGTCACCCGCCTCCAGCTCGGCCGCCATCGCACGGCCCAGCGCCACCATCTCCGCCTCACCATAAGTCTCAACCGACCCATTTCGAAAAATTTTTTTCCATTTTTTCATCTTTTTGCAAAAATTTTTGCAGATTTCGCTTGCCAAAAGCCTGCATATGTCTATAATGTGCCAGCCCGCGCGAGCGGGAGCAATCTTAAAATTCGCAAAACTATGGCATACGCAGTATTCACTTCCGGCAGCAAGCAGTACCGGGTGACGGTCGGTGACGTGCTCACCGTGGATCGCATCGCAGGACTGGAGAAGGATGGCGAGGCGACGTTCGACAAGGTTCTGCTTGTCGAAGACGGAGCTGAGACGAAGGTAGGCACACCCGTGGTGGCCGGTGCTACCGTGACGGCCAAGGTACTCGACCCCGAGGCCCGTGGCGCCAAGGGCATCGCCTTCAAGTTCAAGCGCCGCAAAGGCTTCCACAAGAAGAAGGGCTTCCGCGCCGCACTCACCAAGGTCGAGATCACCGCGATCAACGCCTGATTGTTACTAACCCCCACAAGCTGATTTTTACAAGTCATGGCACATAAGAAAGGTCAAGGTTCCGTCCGCAACGGTCGCGATTCCCGCAGCAAGCGCCTCGGCGTGAAGAAATTCGGCGGTCAGTCCGTCATCGCCGGCAACATCATCGTGCGTCAGCGCGGCACGAAGTTCCATCCCGGCAAGGGTGTCGGCATGGGTCGCGACTACACGATCTTCTCCCTGGTCGATGGCCGCGTGTTCTTCGACCGCGAAGGCCGCCGCGTCAACGTCGCACCGGAGGCGTAACCGGCGCCTGTGGACGTGCAGTCCACGGCACCACTCACAGATTCCCTATCAGCGGGCAGCTCTGCACCATGCAGAGCTGCTTTTTGTTTTCTGCCGGCACTCTGGCACCACCGACCGCACGCATCATGAAGCCTCCTGCCCCCCGCCCCGGCAAAAAACCGCCTGCCGGCTCATGAGCAGGCAGGCGGCGGACGCAAAAAGAGCAGGAAGAAAGTTGCCGGACCTCAGCGGCGGCGACGGCGTGCAGCCAACGCAGCGAGCGCCAGCAGGCTCAACGTAGCCGTTGCGGGCTCGGGCACGGCCTGCGGTGTCGAATAGACGCGGACGTAATCGATGGTCATCGCGACATTGGGGTTCGGGTTGAGCGATGATCCATCCGGCAAAGCATCCTCCACCCATTGTCCGCCATACTGCATATCCAACAGGAGGTAGTAGGGATTGTCATCCTTGTTGAATGGCCAATTTGGATTATTGGTTTTCGTGTTAAAGGTCGCTGTACACTTCCCATCCATGTAGAACTTGACGCCATCCTCCGTCCACTCCACGCCATAGGTGTGGAAGGCGAGTTTATCATTCGGGTCATCTTGATCAAAATATGCCGTACTATTTCCGTTAGCGTCGGTCGTCGACTGGGACGTTCTAGTGCCATCAGCGCCGTTGTAATGGATCGTCTGGTGCACGATACCCTGATAATTCAAGTGCTCCATGATGTCGATCTCACCCATCTTCGGCCAGTTTGAGCCATCGGTAGGCATCATCCAAATGGCTGGCCATGCTCCAGCCGTACAGTCAAATTTGGCTCGCACCTCGACATAGCCATATTGGAAGGCAAACGTCTTATCCGTGAAGATACCGCCGCAAGCGTAGGTATCATTGGTGCCAGCCTGATCCGCCTGGCTGGTGTAATCCCCGTACTTACCCCAGAGCGATACCGTACCATCCCCATTCACCGTGACAAGCTCGTCATCCCGCGACTGGTACTTACGCCAGTCTGAGACGTTCCAGCCAACGTAGTCAATCCTGTTCCACTTCGTGGTATCAAGCTCAGTCCCATTGAAATCATCAGAGAAAACGAGCTCCCATTCCGGGTGAGAAGTCTGCCAACCCGTATAATCATCTGCCAGCGCTACGCCGCTGATCGCAGGGCAGACCACCATGGTTGCCCCCAAAACAGGGAGCGCAGCCCCCATAAGTTTATTGATCTTCATATGCTTTTCGTAATATCATTACCCTACCCACCCTGTCACGAGGCTCCGGCCTGCGCCGCCTCCCCCGCCCCGGCATCCTATCCAGCCGACGTGCAATCTCCTCTTACCATTTTCCCCGCTGCTTGTAAAGCTATTATTGCAAAAAACACACCGGAAGCACCCGGTCATTTGCTGCGGCGCTTTGTTTTTTTGGAAGTTGTCTTCTTTCTGGGAGTTGCCTTAGTCTTCCCCGCCTTGCTGTCCTTCCCCGCCTTCTCTTCTTTGTCTGCATCGGGGGACAGCCGGACGACAGAGCGGGGATCCGCGTAGACGCGCACGTAGTCAATCGTCATCGCGACCCCGTCACCCACGGCCTCCCGGTCGATACGGCCCACCCAACTTCCCCCCAACTGCATATCCAGCAGCAGGTAGAAGGGATTATCCTCCATATTGAACGGCCAGTTGGGGTTGTTCTCCTCGGTCGGGCAGCTGCCCGTCACCTTGCCGTCCATGTAGAAAGTCACGCCCTCCTCCGTCCACTCCACGCCGTAGGTGTGGAAGGCTTCCCGATCCCGGGCAGAATCAAATACAGCCGCTCCCTGCCGGAGGGCTTTGGACGTGCGGCCCCCAGAGGCGTTTTTGTAATGAATCGTCTGGTGAACGGTGTTATCGCTGTTGAGGTGCTCCATGATGTCAATCTCCCCCTTGGCCGGCCAGGACGAGCCGTCTGTGGGCATCAGCCAGATGGCGGGCCAGGCACCCTGCGCGGAGTCAAACTTGGCGCGCACTTCAACGTAGCCGTACTGAAAGGCAAAGCTCTGATCCGTGAAAATGCCGCCGCAGGCGTACCCTTCGGCAGTGCCCTCGGGGTCATTCTGGCTGGTGTAGGGGCCGAACTTGCCCCAGAGCGACACGGTGCTGTTGCCGTTGACGGTGACGAGCTCATCGTCGCTGGACTGGTAGCGGCGCCAATCCGCCCGGTTGCCGGGTTCATACCGGACGCGATTCCACTTTTTCGTGTTGAGGCGCTTGCCTTTGAAATCATCGCTGAAGACAAGCTTCCACTCCGGGTGTTTTTTGCGCCAGCCCTTGTAGTCATCAGCCCGGCAGAAAGCCGGACACAGAACGCAGGATACCAGTATCCACACGAACAGTACACGCAGTGCAGTCAAAACCCGGAACGTCTCCATGCCTCCCAGTATACCATCCCCGGCCGTCCGATGCAAGCCATCCCTTTACGCCAACACGCAAGACCCCCGGTTTCAGAGGTGCAAATCCTCCATCCACTCGGCCACATTGTGATAGCGTTGATCGATGGACGGACGAATCGCGCGGTCAATCGAAGCCAGCAGCTTCGGGTGGTAGACCTTCAGCAGGCGCTCATCGGCCGCCAGCGGCGCGACCGGGTCGCTCAGCTCGCGCAGGCGGCAACTGGGCAGGCACTCATGCGTCAGCACATAATACAACGTCGCCCCAAAGGCATACAGGTCGGTCCATGGCCCCATGTTGCCACCTGACATACTCTGCTCGGACGGGCTGAAGCCCTGGGATTCCACCACGCTGCTGGACAGATCACCGACAGCCTCACGGGCTGCGCCAAAATCAATCAGCATCGGGAACCCCAACCGGTCAACGAGGATATTGTCGGGCTTGATGTCGCGGTGCAGAAGGCGGCGGTCATGCAGGTAATTGAGCGCATCCAGCACGCGAATCATCATCCCGTAGAGCTCATTCTGGGAGATGAACATGCGGTGCCGCAGATAGTCCTCGGCGACATCACCCAGCGAGCTGCCATCGATGTACTCCGTGACGTAATAGGCGGTGCGATGCTCCTCAAAATAGGTGTAGACCTTGGCAATGGTGGGATGATCCAGCGTGGAGAGCAGCCGCGCTTCCCGCAGGAAGTTGCCCAGAGCCCACTGGTAAGTCTCCTGCTCGGATTCCTGGTGCAGGCGGACATCCAGTGTGCCGTGTTGTCGGTAGCAGATGGAGTTCGGGAAGCTTTCTTTAATCACCACGGGGCGATCCAGGTGGATATCGTGCGCGAGGTACGTCACACCAAATCCACCTGAGCCCAGCGGCCGCACAATGCGGTAGCCGCGCAATTGATAACCGGCCGGAAGTTCTTTGTCCGCGATATCGCACTCCATGCCCATATCGGCACCCTCTTGGGGCGAAACCCCGACGCTGGTCAGCAGATCATCCACCTCCGTACCGGGCTGATGGAACGGGAACGGGCTGGGCAATACCGGCGAGGACTCAGGGAGGGGGTCAGGCATGGGAGCAATGGGGGCAATGAGATCAGAATCAACGGAGCGGCAGCCCCAGAGCTTTGCAGGCGCCCTCATGGCAGAGCTTGTAATCCAGCTTGCCGTCGGGAAGCTCCGGGATATAGGAGACGGGTATGATCGTCTGAGGGGGTGAGAGGTGGCGGTAGCCCGCATTCTTGAGTCCGTACTCCATCGTGATGCGATCCGAGGCGACGACCTGCCGGTGCAGGGTGGAAAGCACCACGAGTTTCTCATGCCCGCTGGCTTCCCGCACTCCTACGACGGCGATCTTGCGGCCAGGCTTAGTCGTGTCGGCTTGGAAAACCTCCAGCAGCGCCTGCTCCAGCTCCTCGTGCGCCTGAAGGCGCCCATCCACCATGGAGAAACGCGTCTTGCGGCCGCAGAGAGTCAGCAGGCCATCTGCGCTGAGGCGGCCAATGTCTCCCGTGCGGAACCAGCCGTTGCGGACATTTTGCTTCACCTCGGGGTTTTCTTCCAGATACCGGGTAGCCAGCGTCGGGCTCTTGAGCCAGATCATCCCGGGGCTGTCGCAGGGCATCAGGCGATCCTCGTGCTCGGGGTCTGCCACGCGCACAGCCATGCCGGGCAGGGGTTCACCTACGGAGCCCCTCTGCCAGACCGGTTTGGCATGCCGGGTACCCGCGGGCACGCGGAGAGGCGGCAGCGTCATCGACACCATCGGGACCACCTCTTCCATCGTGTAGCCCTCCAGCACGGTGAGCCGAAGCTTGCCGGCGGCGTACGCAGCCAGGCTGTCCGGCAGTTTCTCACCGACCGAAAGCAGGTAGCGCATGGAAGCAAACGTGTCGTCCTTGGCGGCAGGCAGGATCTTGGCCAAATCCTTCGGCGTGGACACCGCCATGCTGACCTTATACTGCCTCACCAGCTCGCAGATGCGGTTGCCCGCATCCTCGGTCGGGTAGGTGACGACGTTGAACCCGGCCAGCAGCGGCAGCAGCAGCCCCGTTATCAGCCCCGTCGGGTAACCGTAGGGGAGCAGAGACAATACCGTCATCCCCGCTCGGAAGTCCAGCCGCGAGGTAAGTTCCGCCATGCCCGTGAGCAGCATGCGGTGCGACAGACTGACCCCCTTGGGCACGGAATCCGTGCCACCGGTAAACACCACCACCGCCTCGGCATCCGGCTTGGACTTCTGCTGGCTGAGCATGCGCGTCAGAAACTCCGCCCCCGTGAAACGCGACAGCGCACGCCAGTAGGTCAGCCGCGCACCGCCCATCTCCGCCAGCTCGCGCTCAATATAGATCAGATCCCGCGAACGCGGCCAGGGGAATTTGTCCATCTTGGAGACAAACCGCTTCTCGGTAATGTAGCGCGTGAGCCCGGTCTGCCTCACAATGTGGCGGAACTGCTCCTTCGCGGCGTGGTAGTTGATACAGACAGGCGTCACACCGGCAAACAGACAAGCGATGTAGGTGATCACCGCCAGCTTGCCCGGCGGCAAAATAACCCCTACGCGCCCCTGCGGCACCTTCCTGCGCAGGGAACTCGCCAGCATCAGCGTGAGCGGCAAAAGCTTACTGTTGGGCAACTGGGTGTCATCCACCCCGTCGATCAGCGCCGCTTCGGGATGCGTCTGCATCGCCTTCACCAGGGCCGCCGGCAGGGAATAGCCCAGCGTGGGCAGAGCCCCATAGAGCGCGGACTGAGCTTCCATCCACGCGGACAGCACCGCACCGACGCTCAAATAGCGGTCGCGCAGCACACGCCCGAAGCGCAGCTCCACGCGGTCATACCGGCCGCTGCTCACCGTAACCGGGCTCCAGGGCTGCAGACTCACCATGCCCACATGCACCGGCAGACAGGCAAACCCCGTGGCAACGACCTGCTCCAGCAAAGGTCCGGGCACATCGCTCAGCGTGCCCGCCGCCTGCAGCGGACGCCCCACCAGCAGCACGACATGGCGACCGCTCTCCATCTCACGGCGCACCAGCTCCGCCAGCTGCTCGGGTTTCTGGCGATCCATCGCGCTCAACACACCGTAAGCCCCGCGTCCGCGCAGGTATGTCATCACCTCCTGACCAGGCTGCAGGCTGTTCTCCACCAGCCACGTGATGTGGCTATTGCCGCCCAACTCCTCCTCCAGTACCTGCAGGGCGCGCAGATCCAGGCGGTTGGGTAACACCACCACCGGCTTGGACGGGATATTCTCCCGCCCCTCTGTCACTCGCGCTGCCATGTTCTTCTGCGACGAGTGTACCACACAACCCCTTCCCTTGCAATACTCCACTCTCCCGGGAGCGCCATCCGGCGCCCCTTGCTGCTGTTTTTTCTCACTTTCCCGCACGTCGCCGGCACCCTTTGGCTCCTTTTTGCTCTTTTTTGTGCCCTTTAGCACCCTTTGGCGCCCCCTGGTGCCCCCTGCGTTCCTCCGCGCGGCCCCTGCGCGGCCCCTGCACGAGCCGAGCCGCGCTTCCACGTCAGCAGCTCTTGCCCCGCTGTGGCCCGGCCTGCTCCCGCCTGTCGCACGCCGGGTGTACTTTTTTGTGTATCAGCCCCTCTTTTTCTCTTGCATTCCCGGGAGAGCATGCTATCTTAAGCACGGAAACGCAAACATAGGATGTTTGCTGATCAACTTCAACCCCAGATACAACAATGGATATTATTCATGATAAGGACGCCGATGTGAGCGTTCTGAATGGCAAGACCGTAGCTGTGATCGGCTACGGTGCACAGGGACGCGCCCAGGCGCTTTGCATGCGTGACAGTGGCGTCAACGTCATCATCGGCATTCGCCCCGGCAAGAGCTGGGACGCAGCGGTCCAGGACGGTTTCCAGGTGATGACAGTGGCCGAAGCTGCGGAAAAGGGCGACGTGGTTCACCTGCTGCTGCCGGACGAAAAGCATGGCGAGATTTACGCCACGCAAATTGCCCCGGCCATGAAAGCCGGTAAAACACTGTGCTGCTCCCACGGCTTTGCATATGTGTTCAAGACCATCGTTCCGCCGGCAGACGTCGACGTCATCATGGTGGCGCCGAAGGGCCCCGGCACGGAAGTGCGCCGCGTCTTCGAAGAAGGCTTCGGCTGCCCCGGTCTGATTGCCGTCTTCCAGAACCCGAGTGGCCAGGCCCGCGACGTCGCACTTGCCATCGCCAAAGCGGAGGGTCTGACCCGTGGCGGTGTGCTGGAGTGCACCATGGCTCAGGAAACCTACGAAGACCTCTTCGGCGAGCAGAACGTGCTCTGCGGCGGTCTGGTCGACCTGATGAAGTACGGCTTTGAGACCCTGATTGAGGCCGGCTACCCGGCGGAGATGGCCTACTTCGAGTGCGTGCACGAAGCCAAGCTGATCGTCGACCTCATCTACAACGGCGGCATCCAGCGCATGAACTCTGTCATCTCCAACACTGCTGAGTTCGGCGAGTACTACAACGGCCCGCAGATCCTCGGCCCGGAGGTCAAGGAGAAGATGAAAGCATCCCTCAAGCGCATCGAAAGCGGCGAGTTCGCCCGCGTATGGCTGGAGGAAGCCGCCAAGGGCGCCCCGAACCTGCTGGCCAAGCGCGCAGCCCTGGCCGAGCACCCGGTCGAAATCGTCGGCAACAAGATCCGCTCCCTCTTCGAGCGCAATTAAGCCGTCGCCCCTCACCCGGCGGGCACATGAGCCTGGCTCATGTGCCCGCCTGCTTTACCCCCAGGCTACAACTTTTTCCCACCCGGACACCACCATGGACCAGCCCACCACCACCACCCTACCCAACGCCGAAACCGCATCGCCGGACGTCATCCGCATCGCCGACGCGCACCTCTACCTCTCCGGCCGGGAAATCCTCAAAGGCATCAACTGGCGGGTCAGGCGCGGCGACCGCTACTTCATCCTCGGCGCGAACGGAGCTGGCAAAACCACCCTGGTGCGCATGATCCTGGGCTACGCCTGGCCCCTCTACGGCGCCACCGTCGAAGTCCTCGGGCACCGCTTCGGCACGATCAACCTGCGCGACCTGCGCAAACGGATCGCCTGGGTCAGTCCCCTGATGCACCAGTGGCTGGGCGACCGCGAATGGACCGGCCGCGAAATGGTTCTCTCGGGGCCGGACGCCACGATTGGTCTCTTCCGCGTACCCACTGCCGAAGAAGAGCAACGCGCCGCTGCCCTCCTCGCCTCCCTGCGGGCCACCCACCTCGCCGATCGCCCCGTGCACACCATGAGCTCAGGCGAGCAGGTCAAGGTCCTCATCGGACGTGCCCTCATGACCAACCCCGAGCTCATGATTCTGGATGAACCCAGCGTTTACCTCGACATCGCGGGGCGTGAGTTCCTCCTTTCCACCATCGCGGAGCTCGCGGATGCCCGCCCGGATCTCACCATCATCTTCATCACCCAGCGCATCGAAGACATCCTGCCCACCTTCACCAAAGGCATGATTCTGCGCCAGGGCGAGATCGTGTGCCACGGCACGCGCGAGGACGTCCTGACCGAGCCGAACCTCTGCACGGCATTTGATCTGCCCATCCGGCTGATTCCCGGTCGCAACGGCCGGCTCTGGACCGTCATCGAGTAATCACGCCCAAGCGCACCCCTCAGGCGGCACCGGACCGCAGTGACCTGCCGGTGCAACCGGCGCACTCTTCCCTCCTCACGGCACCGCCCCGTTTCCACCATTCCGTTTCCACTGCTCCATTCTGCATCCGCACGCCGTTGCGCTCCAGTCAATCCCTTTCCCCGCACAGCCTCTCTGCACAGCCCCTCCGCATAGCCACCCCTCACGACGCCTCTCATGTCACGGCCGAATCCCCCTCTCCCCGCCTCCCGAAGCAGCGAACGTCCCGCTACACCGCGTCGCGTCTCGCTGGCACACAAAGTCAGGGAGCAAATGGAAACCCTCATCCGCGAAGGACAATGGCAGGTGGGTGAGCGCATCCCCGCCGAGCCGGAACTTACCCGTCAATTCGGCGTCAGCCACAACACGCTGCGCGAGGCTGTCCAAGGGCTCATTCACGCCGGCATGCTGCTGGCCCGCCCGGGGGACGGCACCTACGTCATCGCCGCAGACCGGCTGGATGCCGCGCTGGATCACCGACTGCGCCAAGCGGAGTTGAGCCGCATCCTCGAAGCACGTCTGGCCATTGAAAAAGCGATCGTCGCCCTCGCCGCCCAATCGCGCACCGACCAGGATCTCGACGCCATCGGGCAGGCTCTCCGGCGCTGCAAACAACGCACCGGTGACGGCATCGAGACCGACATGGCCTTCCATGCGACCGTCGCAGCAGCCACACGCAATCCCATTCTCTGCCAGATTTACCGCGTTATTACCGCCTACCTGAGCCAGCATTTCACCGCGGCCCTGGCTGAGCGGCAATACGAGCCGGAAGCTCTCGCCCTGCATGACGACCTGCTCGACGCCCTGCGCCGGCGCGACGCCGACGCGGCGCGGAAGATCGTCGAGAGCATCGTCGCCTTTGACGCCCGCGGCATCAGCTCGTCTGCGGCAGTAGCAGCCCCCAATGCCGAAAGCCCCGCCACCGCAGCACCAGCCACCTCCGCACCCGTCACCGCGGCACCCGTCACAAGTGACGCAGAGCTTCCAGGTAGGCCTCCAGAGCCGTAGAGGGATTATAGAAAATCACAGTCATGTCCGACGTCGAAGCCGGTGAGGCCTTCTGATCCGTCCGGGACGACTGAGCAGGCGGTCCCGGCTGCTGCCCGGCTTGGGCCTGGGAGCCCGGGGCAGTCGGTGCCGCCGTAGCCTGTGCCGGGTTCTGCACACTTCCCACAGCCGACCGCCCGGCAGCGGATGCGGCAGTTCCCTTGGTCCGAGCGTCGGCAGGCCACGTCTCCGGCCACGCGCAGTCCTCACCGGAATACGCCAGCGGCTGCATGTCCTTTCTGCTGCGCAGCTCGCGGAAAGCACGGGCCGTCCCGATGCGGAACGCGCTTCCTTCCGCCGCTACATAACAGGGAAGAGAGGAATAATAAGACCCCACATTGAAGCGGCCATAAACCAAAGGCCGGTTGATCAGGTAATCCCGCTTCAGATCCTTCACATCATCCTCATCCACAGCGTAACGATAGGAGAAATCGAACTCCGAAGACAAAGCTTCGGCATTCTCGGTGCTCTTCTTCGTCCGCTTCCTCGGGACAACATCGACGATTTCGACATCCCCAAAGCTCAACAAATACACCGTCACCCGCATCTTGCCAAACACCTCATTGGACACCTCCATCACAATGCTGTCATCGCTCACTCCGGCGATGCGGCCATTTGCCTTCGCCAGGCCGTAAGCCAGGCACTGATACAGGGGGATGCCCATCCAGCGGTTGCGCCGGGACGTCTCCTGGGCCAGAGACTCGCGATTGATGAGTGCCTGGCTGGTTTTCCCCCGGTAGGTAAACGGCTCCACCCTGAACTCCTTCTCGCCGTCAGGGATAAGCTTCCGGAAGCGCTCGGCGAGTTCCTCCACCTTCTGGTAGTGGGAACTCTTGACAGGCAACAGCAGGATAATGCCGACCTCCTTGGCATCATTGGCCAACGCCACAAAATTCACCCCCTCATGCGCAAAAATGAAGGCGCACTGTTCCACCACGCGATTCTTCGGAAAAGCCGCGGAAAGCTCATCCATCGTCAGTGCATGCGCCGGCACAAGCCCTGTGGCTGCAACCACAAGAGCCAACGCTCGGCACCACTGTTTGAAAAAGCTTTGCATCGGGCAACAGACGCATCAGGGCTGTGGACGTATCACAATCCGACTCGATTAACCGTCCTCGACTCAGCGCTTATAGGTTTTAACCAGGCGGCGGATGTATTTCTCCATCGCGGGCAGATTATCCTCAATACTGCGGGCGAGCGCCAGCTGATTGCGGGCACGAATCAGGTTGTGATCCGAGCGGCATACCCGGAAATACCGGTCGCCATCCAGATAATCCGCCAGGAAGCGGATAGCAATTTCCGTCGTGATCAGCCAACCGGCGAACGCCATCCTGTCAATCTCCGCCGGCAAAAGAAACCGGTGCGCCGCATCGAGATACCCCTCCGCCAGCGACTCGAACAAAGGCATCTGCATATGCACCTTGCTGAGGTCCTCCTCATCCTCACTGGCCATGCACGTCGCCGTACGCACCATGTCGCCAAAGTCGTACAGGGAAAGCCCGGGCATCACCGTATCCAAATCAATCACGCACACGGCCTCATCCGTATCCTCATCCAGCATCACGTTGTTGATCTTTGTATCATTATGCGTGATGCGGGTAGGCAATACCCCGGCAGCCTGCATATCCACCAGAGTACTGAGGCGCGGAGCCCACTGGCGCAGCAGCTCAATCTCAGCCGTGCAATTCTTCACGCGATCCATGACGTCCTTGCGGATACTTTCCTGCAAAGCCGCGTAGCGCTTCGGCGTGTTGTGGAAATCAGGGATGGACTCATTGATATCCTCGGGGTTCATATCCGAAATCAGATCCTGAAACGACCCGAAAGCATACCCGGCCTGGTACGCCTGGCGAGTATTCTCCACCACGTCGTACGTGTGCGTACCCTCGATGTTGTTGTAACAACGCCACATCCCCCCCTCCTCCGGCAGGGTAATGTAGTTGCGCCCACCGCGGGCCGGGTACAGTTGCAGCGTCTGCCCCGCAGCATCACGGCGCCGGCGCAGGATTTTCCAGGAAATGTGCCGTATCACCTTCTCCACATTGCGCATCACCTGCGCCGGATCCTTGAACACGTAATCATTGATCCGCTGCAGGATATAGCGATCCTCATGGCCTTCCTCCGTGCGGTAGCACACGCGGTACGTCGTATTAATGTGGCCGTTGCGCAACTCCTCCCCGTACAGGAAATCGCCATTCACCGCAAACTGATCACCGATGCGCGCCATGCGCCGTGCGACCTCATCATGCTGATGCTTCACAGTCATGCCAAACAGTAGCGTATCAGATATTCACACCCGCGCTGTCTCCATCACTCAGCGGCGGGAAAAAGCGTCATCCTCAATCCGTCATCTGGATACTGAGCATCTTCACACCCTTACCACGGGGGTCAGGGACCAGCACCGTTACCTGGGCCTGACGATCAGAATACACGAAACGGGAAGACTTGATGCGCTGCCATGACTTGGGGTCACGGGGATTGGGCTGGTACTCCAGCATGAAAGCCACACCATTATCCACGGAACCACCGGTATAAGTCCACATGTTCTCCTTGGCGATACCGCGCGTATTCGCAGCCAGCGGACGGATCAGGCCCTGCTTGGAGTCACTGAAATCACCACTTGCAGAGGTACTCATACGGACATTGTACGGGGACATGTTGATCACGTGCATGCCACGGGAAGGCAGATTGCTCTCCGACACAAAGTAAGCGGCCGGTTCAGTGGGCTTGTTCTTATTGGGCACCAGGATGCAAAGCGCCTTGGAACTGGTACCGGCAGGCACATTGATGACCATCACCGGCTTGATCTCCTCCTTTTTCGGGCGTGCGGAAGCTCCTTTGGCTCCCTCCTCCTCGCCGGCGGCAGGATCCTGATCGTAGAAACAGATCTGTTGCTTAGAGTCGGGGCGAATCCGCTCACTGGGAATGCGGCTGGCGATACGCACCTGGCGATACTCACCCTTCTTGGCCTCAAAGAACAAAGGAGAAGGCACCTTCCCGCCCGCAGCCGAACAAATCACAAAGCGCACGCCGGTCTTGCTTTCCGCCGCATCGGCCGCCGCCTCCGTCTTAGCTCCGCCTGCACTCGCAGTCTGCGCCGCCAAAGGCGCAGCCAATGCAAGCCCCGCTGCCATCCATGAAAAAACTGTGTATTTCATAACCATGCTCAACTGCCTGATTCTAGCAACGCACCCGCCCCCATGCAAGCAGAAAAATACCACACGGCCCACAAACACCCTCCAACACCAAACACCCTCCAACACCATCAAG
This sequence comes from uncultured Akkermansia sp., assembly GCA_944390825.1. Classification (GTDB taxonomy): domain Bacteria; phylum Verrucomicrobiota; class Verrucomicrobiia; order Verrucomicrobiales; family Akkermansiaceae; genus Akkermansia. The sequence continues at coordinate 142,417 of CALXRG010000002.1, read as the reverse complement.
CCGCACGCACCGCGAGCCCCACCCGCGCAAAAGCACCGGCACAACGCCTCCAGCCACCAGACCACCACCACAAAAAGCGTCGTTATTTTGTCATTGGACCAATTTTTTCTTGAAAGGTAAGCAACACTGTGCTAGTAGCATACAAACGCGCATAACACAGCATCCAAGCTGCATGCTCATCATACCAAACAACCACAGAAACCATGGCCTCTTCTCCCCAAAAAACAACCTCAGCCGCCAAAGCGACCACCAAGCCTGCGGCCAAGGCAAAACCAGCCACTTCCAAGCCCACAGCCAAAGCAAAACCGGCCCCCACAGCCAAAGCAAAACCGGCTGCTGACGCCAACAGCACGCCCCCAGCCAAAGCGACAGCATCCAGCCTCCCCTCCTCGCCCAAAAGCACAGCGACCGCAAAACCAGCCGCAAAACCAGCCGCAAAACCAGCCGCAAAATCCACTGCGAAACCCGCAGAAAAACCTGCCGTCAAAAAAGAAACCATGACGGCAGAAGAGCGCGAACGCAGCCGCAAACTCAAGGCCACACTCGCCCTGCTCAAAGAAGACCCCGAGTGGCCGGCCTTTCTCCGCGAGCAGAGGGAAGCCCTGCTGGCCCTGCGCGACGAACTGGCGCCGAACGTCCACAGCGTCACCCGCGACCACCTGCGCAGCGGCGACTCCAACCTCTCCTCCTCCTCGGGCCAGCACATCGGTGACGCCGGCAGCGACGCAGAGGTGCGGGCGCTGACAATCCGCCTGCTCGACAAAGACCGCGAACAACTCTTTGAAATCGACGCCGCTCTCGAGCGCATCCGGCGTGGCACCTACGGCATCTGCGAAATCTCCCTCGATCCCATTCCCAAGGGACGCCTGCGCGTGCGCCCCTTCTGCCGTCTCACCGTCAAGTGCCAGGAAGAGTACGAGAAAAAATACGGTTCCTACGCCAATTACCGCGCCAAAAACCAGGACTCCGTCGGCTTTGCCGGCCTACAAAATGACGAAGATAATGCAATTTCGCTTGACGAGAGCGAAGAATAGTGTAAAATGGGCGCCCGCAAGTCAACATTATCGCAATTATGCCTAGAGATATCATCATCCTGGAATGCACGGAAGCCAAGGCTGAGGGTAAGACCCCGTCCCGCTACGTGACCACTCGCAACAAGAAGAGCCCCCGTACCCCCGGCCGTCTGGAGAAGATCAAGTTCAATCCCTTCCTGAAGCGCCGCACTCTTCACCGCGAGATGCGCTAAACCACCAAACGACACATCAATTAGACCATGATCACAGAATTCAAAAGCGTTGAGCGTCGCATTCGCTTCCGCACCTGCAACAAGTCCATGCCCCGTCGCCGCATCGATATCCCGGCGGGCGCGGTAGACATGTGCAACCCCGAGTTTCTTTCCAAGTTCACGTCCGAAACGGGCAAAATCCTTCCCCGCCGTGTAACCGGTGTCTCCGCAAAGATGCACCGCAAGATCACGCGCGAAATCCGTCGCGCCCGGGCGGTGAACCTGCTCCCCTGATTAACCATCCTCTCCCCGAGGAAATCTCGACGGCGGATTGTCGTTGATTCGACGGGAGCTTGCAGGGCGCATACCTGCAAGCTCCCGTGGTATTTCTTTTCATATCCGTTTTGCGGCAATATACCGTTTCCATGCAAGAGCTCAAAGACACCCAAAGTGAGCGCGACACGCGCCAGATTTCCATCGACCGGGTCGGTGTAAAAGGGATTCGCTACCCTATCATTGTAAGCGATAAAGAGAACCGCACCCAATCCACGGTAGCCACCATCGGGCTCACCGTAGACCTGCCCGAGGAATACAAGGGCACACACATGAGCCGCTTCATTGAAGCCCTGCATGAGCACCGGCGCTACCTGGATGTCCACTCAGCCATCCGCCTGCCGAACCGCCTCCTGCGCAAACTCAACGCCCAGCGGGCCCACGTTGAAATTGATTTCCCCTTTTTCCGCCTGAAAAAAGCCCCTGTCACCGGCTTGGAAGGCATGATGGACTACGGCGTCCGCTTCGTCATCGACGCGGAAAAAAACGCCGGCAACGCCTTCACCCTCACCATCAAGGTCCCCGTCACCACCCTCTGCCCCTGCTCCAAAGCCATGAGCGAACGCGGAGCACACAACCAGCGCAGCGTCGTCACCTACTCCGTGCGCTTCACGGGGCGAGCCGTCTGGATTGAAGACCTCATCGACCTCATCGAAAGCTGCGCCAGCTGCCAGCTCTACAGCCTGCTCAAACGGCCGGACGAGAAATTCGTCACCGACCACGCCTACGAGCACCCCACCTTTGTCGAAGACCTCGTGCGCAATGTAGCGCTGGCCACAGAGAAATACAACGCCTTCAGCTGGTATCGCGTCGAAGCCGAAAACTTCGAATCCATCCACAACCACAACGCCTACGCGCTCATTGAGCGCGACCTTACTGAGCCGCACAAAAACTGACCTGCGGCGTAGGATTCACCTCCCTACCCCACTGTGAGCGCTGTTTAACGAGAGGCTCCAAGAGCCCCCTGGAGGCCCTTGGAGCCCCCTAAAGACCCCTGGATCCCTCTCAACGTCGCCGGAGCCGGGCAGCGGGAAGCTCACCGGGTGGGGGAATGAGAGGGGAAGGGCAGCTACACCGCCGCACGGCACTCAAACACCCTGTCTGTCGTAGAGCTCCTTGTACAGCGGGCACGTCGCATACAGCTGCTCATGGGAACCATCGCCCACGATACAGCCGGCATCAAAGACCAGGATACGGTCAGCATTGCGAATCGTACTGAAACGGTGCGCCACGATAAGCGTCGTGCGCCCTTTGGCCAAAGAATCCAACTCCTGCTGAATAGCCCGCTCACTCTCGGCATCCAGCGAGGCCGTCGCCTCGTCGAGAATCAGCACAGGAGCATTCTTGATAAACGCACGCGCAATCGCGACGCGCTGCCGCTGACCACCGGACAACCCACTGCCGCCATCGCCCAGTTTCGTATTCATGCCCTGGGGTTGTGTCCCGATAAATGCCGACACCGAAGCAGAATTGGCAGCCGCCTGCACCGCCTCCTCCGACGCATCCTCGCGGCCCAGCAAAATATTCTCCCTGATCGTACCGGCGAAAAGCAAAGCCTGCTGGCCCACCAATGCGATCTGCTCACGCAAATGGTGCTTCGTCACCGCCCTGACATCGATGCCATCCAACTCCACACTGCCGCTGGTCGCATCGTAGAATCGCGGAATCAGGCTCGCGAACGTCGTCTTGCCGGCACCGCTTGGGCCCACAAGGCCGACCACCTGACCGGCAGGGATCACGACATCGATATCACGCAGCACCGCCGCACTGCCTGCGCTGTACGCAAAGCTCACATGGCGGAAGCGCAACTCACCCCGCACCGGCTGGCCAAACTCCACCGGCTGCTCGGGATCCGGCATCGTATCCGGCTCACGCAACACCTCATACAACCGCTCCAACGGTCCCTGAGCTTCGTTGAGGCGGTTAAACGTCTGCCCGGCACGCTTCATTGAATCAAACAGGAAGAAAAGCGCCGCGGCCATCGCCATGAAGGTCGTCAGATCCATACCGCAGCGATATCCCTGCACCAGCAGCACAGCCAGCGCAAGCGACGTCACCGTCTCCATCACCGGCACCAATGCCTTCTGGTATTTAACGACCTTCAGGAAATTGCGGCAGTAGGTCTCTGAAGCTGAGCAGAAATCATCGGTTTGGCGCTGTTCGAGCCCGTAGGCACGCACCTCGCGCTGCGTCTCCAGATTCTGCTGGAGCAGCGAATTAAGCTCACCCAGTCCATCCTGAGCTTTCTTGGAACGCTGGCTGATACGCTTGCCAAAGATCATGATCGGCCACACCGCCAAAGCAATGAAAAGCAAATTGATAAAAAACAGCAGGCCATGCCCCGTACTGACCAGCAAAGCGATAAACGCCACGAGCGCACAAAGCGTCGTCACCGGCTGCTTTACCAAGTCATTGGACACCGACGTCAGCGTCGTTTGCACGTTGGCGGTATCCGCCGTCACGCGGCTGATGATATCGCCCTTTTGCCGTGTTTCGGTGAAAGCGATCGGGAGTTGCTGCACCCTGTCAAACACCTTCATACGCAGCGCCTCCAGGATACGCAAACCCACGTAGTTCACTGACACCGCATTTCCCCACAGGAAAAAACCGCGCAGGAAAAAAACCAGCGGTATCGATGCACAAGCCATCAGCAGCAGCGTTCCCGGCTCCAGGGACTGAAGCGATGGCACGTAACGCAGCAGCTCGGGCAACTCATCGCCCTCGGTGTGGAAAACCACAGGGAAGACGTACTTCACCAGCAAAGGAATGCCCAAGCCGCTCGTAGCCGAAGCAATCAAGCCACTGGCAAATACCAGCACCATCCAGCGCCAATTCGGGATAATAAACTCCCGCAGGAAAAACTTCATCCTGTCAATCATGCCTTATCCTCCTTTCCCTGCCCTGCCATTTCCTTCTCTGCAGCCTGCCTCACCTGCTCGTCGTACAGATGGCGGTACAACGCACAGCTTCCATAGAGATCCGCGTGAGATCCATCTGCGACAATCCGTCCCTGATCAAAGACCAGGATCCGCTGAGCCATGCGAATCGTGCTGAAACGGTGCGCGATCACGAAAGTGGTATGCCCGGCGGCCAGGTGCTCCAGAGACTGTTGAATGCTCGCCTCACTGCGCATATCAAGCGCGGAAGTAGCCTCATCGAGAATCAGAATCGGGGCATCTTTCAGGAACGCGCGAGCGATCGACACACGCTGTCTCTGCCCGCCGGAAAGCCCGCCACCGCCCTCCGAAAGCATAAAGTCGTAACCGCCCTTTTTATCGGCGATGATGTCCGTCACGCAAGCCTTATCACCCGCAGCCACCACCTCAGCACTCGTCGCTCCGGGGCGTCCCACGCGGATATTCTCGCGGATGGTCGCCCGGAACAGCGCAGAAAACTGTGACACCAGCGCAATCTGGCGCGTGCGCTCCTCACGGGTCAGGCGGCGCACATCCACGCCGTCAATAGTGACACTCCCCTTTTGCACGTCGTAAAAGCGGCAGATCAGGTTGATAAAGGTTGTTTTACCCGAGCCGCTGGGCCCCACCAGAGCCACCACCTGACCGGCCGGCACATGCACGGAGATGTCCTTGAGCACGGTCTTGTCACCCTGGTAGGCAAACGTGACATGGTTGAAATCCACAACACCCTGCACAGGTTTAGGCAAGTGGGCGGGTTCTTCCGGTTCGGGTGTCTTATCCTGAGCCTGGAAAATATTGGTGACGGCCTGAACAGCCACCGCGAGAAGCTGGCACTGATTGCTCACAGCGCCCAAGCGCTTCAGCGGATCATAGCAAAAGTAGAAAGCCAGAGCAATCGCCGTAAACTGCTCAAGCGTCAGCCCATCGCCACACCCCTGGTAGAGCGAATAGGACAGGGCCAGCGCACTCACGATCTCAATAGCAGGAGCCACACCCTGCTGCCAGGCACCCATTTTAAGCAGGCTCTTGTTGTACCCTCTGATGTAATCTCGCAAACGGGTACTCTGGCGCTCCTCCAAATTAAAGGCACGCACCTCACGCTGAGCGGAAAGCGTCTCCTCAATCGTCGAAGTAATCACATTCATACCGGCGAGCATTTTGCGCATCTGCTTCACCATGCCCTTGCCGATAAAGCGAACCAGCGGCACGCAAAGTGCCGTGATAATCAAGTTACCGAGAAGAATGGCGCTCTCCGAACTGGTAGCCGCAGCATAAATCAGATAGGCGGTCGCAAATATCAGCGTCAGGGGCTGAATCACCAAATCATTCAGGATTGTCACCATCTGCTGCTGAATGTTCTGTGTGTACTGAATCACACTAGTCATCAAATCGCCCCGTCTGCGCTGATCCAGGTAGGAAAACGAAATCCACTGCAAATGATTGAAAAGATCCACGCGCAGCCGGTTCAGCACCGTCATCCCGGCCTTCGTCAACAGATACGTATTAAAGTACGTACCGATACCGCGAGCCATCATCATCACCGGTATCGTCAGCGCAGCCACCCAGAGAATCGCCTCGCCCGTGTACTGAGGCTCGACGTAGCGGCTCAGCAGGCTGACCAGCCACTCAGGCGCTGCTTCCTGTCCGAAGACAATCGGGAACGCATGCTGCGTCAGGTAGGGCACACCAAAGCCCGCACTGGCACCGAGCATACCGGCAAGCACGCCCAGCGCGATGAGCCCCCGCACCGGTCCGATGTACCGGCGCAGGATGGGGGCAAAAATCTCCCACATTCCCTTCTTCTTTGGATTGCTCATGGACTGATGTATGCTAGCATATTCCGCCACGCGAAGCAAACATAATGTCCGAACTTACCAAGCTTCTGTACGAACAGGGGCTTTGAGGTTTTCCTTGAGCAGGCGCTTCATCACCTCAGCGGTCTCCTCGGCATCCTGGACCGAGTGGTCAGACTCTACCACGGTCTCCCCGCCCCACGGGATATGGCTTGACCAGTATGGCACCACGCCGTCAGAGCTGCGCTGCAACTCCCGTCCCCGCCAGTTGCCGATGATGGAATGGGTCTTCACCTGGCGCACCGGCAGGCCATGGAGGCCGACGATAGACCAGCTTTCCGGCGAGAGCTGGTCGACACTGGTGAACCAGCGGTGAATCTTTTCCGGGTTTGTCAGCACCGTTCCCTCCTGCAGCGTCAGGATGCTCAGTGTCTCTGTCACCAGGCGTTCAGGCAAGCGTACAGCGCTGACCAACCACGAAACAATGCGATTCATCGCCATGGGCGCTCCGCGGTGCGGCGTCGCCATATACACAACGAGGTTGGCCTCCAGCGGCCGGAAGAAGAACGTACGCCGCAGGGACTCCGCAGCCGGCGTCGGCGCGGGAGAATTGAGGTACTTCCGATCCAGGTACGGCGTAAAGTCCACCTCCTCATCCTTGCTGTTGCGCAGGATCATCCAGGGCTCCAGGCACTGGTTATAGTGGGTAATCAAGCCGCCCATCGAGTGCCCAACGACGACCAGGCGACGCCAATTCGGGTTCGAGTGGTTAGCATCCAGCTTGTGCCGGAGCGTGCGCAGCGAATCGCGCAAATCCCGCGCGGTAAAAGTCCAGGCAATCCCGGTTGGATAATTGTAGTACCAAAACTGATAATGTTTGCGGATCTCGGGATCACTCAGCAAACGATTGACGAGGTTGGAAAACGTCTCTGCGCTCGACATGAGCCCGTGAGTGAGCACCACCGGGATTTTATCCTCCGCATACGGCTCCATGCAGGAAAGCCCGGTCACATCGCGCAACTCCTGCGGACGCAAGAGCCCGAGCAAGCGGCTCTTCTTGAGCTTGGTCAGGTTCCAGTACACCTCGATTGCGGATGAAAAATCGGCTGCCAGCTGGTACTCCAGACGCCCTACGCGCACCGTCTCATTCTCGGTGCGGGAGATGAAGCGCAGCACCGGCTTCATCTCCTTACCTTTCGGGAACTCCAGCAGCACCGTCATGATATTGACCGTACCGGCATCCTTCACCGGCACACGCCTTTTGCCGACCTTCTCCACGTTTTGCGCCGGCACCACGCCAACCATCGGCACACCAAGGCCAGGCACGGTGTAACGCTCTTCGATATTGCTCAAGATCACATCGGCCGAAGGCACGATATCCTCATAAATACTCACCAATCGAGGTGCGCCATCCACCGTCTCGTCCGAAATCGTGAATGACTTGACATCACTAAGCGCCACGTCCAGTCCCTCTTCATGGAAATTGTAGCGGATGCGCCTCATCAGCTCCAGCAGCTTGGCATTGTAATCCGCGATGAGGCGGCCGCGCTCGCCCTCATCCATCTTCACCACCTCCAGGCCCTGCCACAAATGGCGAAGCTCAGCGATCAAATTCTGATTACTGCACACCTCGGGCTCGATCTGCGGCTGACGCGGATCGGGCAGCAGCGGCGCCGAGCATCCGGCCATCAGAAGCAAGGCCGGGACCAGCAGCCAAAGCGCACGCAGACGTTTTATCATGATAGGGATACAGTACATCGCAGTAGGGATTATAAGCGATATACCCCTGCTTCGTCAAGCATCAGTTTGGCACTCGGCTTCGCCGCATTTTTATCCGCATACGCTGACGGTGCCGAGCAGCAGGCCCTCCGTCCGCTTGCCGGTCATCTTTCCGGTCTGCCCCCCCTCACTTGATGAGGCCGGATTTCCCCCTTCCTTCTCCATCACATACCCAAAAGCCCCTGGCTCAGGGAAGAACCAGGGGCTTGACAGGATATAGAGGAATCCGGAGATTAGGCGCCAAGCTGGAAGCGCTCAAAGGAGAGCACCTTGATGCTGTCGCCGAGCTCTTTAGCGGTCTTGGCAACCAGCTGCTCGACCGTGATAGAGCCGTCCTTGACGAACTCCTGGTTCATCAGGCAGCTCTGCTTGTAGAGAGCCTTGAGCTTGCCGGGCAGAATCTTCTGAAGCAGAGCCTCAGGCTTGCCCTCAGCAATAAGCTGAGCCTTGGCGATTTCCTGCTCTTCAGCGACAAAAGCCGGATCAAGCGAGGAAGAATCAACACTCTTGGGAGCACAAGCGGCGATGTGCAGAGTGATGTCCTTGCACATCGTCTGGAACACAGGACTCTCCGCAGTCTCGGGCTTGTCACAGGCAACCTGAAGAAGCACGCCTACCTTGCCACCCATGTGGATGTAGGAGATGACGGTGCCTTCGCCGTCCAGCGTGTAGCGGCCGAACTTGCGCAGCTTCATGTTCTCGCCGATGACAGCGCACTGCTCGGCGATATACTGCTCAACAGAAATGCCGTTGATCGTCACGGCCAGCGCTTCAGCCAGCGTCGTGGCAGGAGAAGCCTTCAGCGCAGCACCAACCTCAGCCACAAGAGCGCGGAACTTATCGCCCTTGGAGCAGAAGTCCGTCTCGCAGTTAATCTCAAAGATCACACCGTCCTTGCCTTCCACGATCGTGGAAACGACACCCTCCTTGGCCTCGCGGTCTGCCTTCTTGGCAGCCTTGGCGATACCCTTCTCACGGAGGTACTTAATGGCCTCGTCCATGTTGCCATCGCACTCGACGAGAGCCTTTTTGCAGTCCATCATGCCGGCGTCAGTCTTGACGCGCAGCTCCTTCACCATTGCGGCGGTAATTTCAGCCATTGTTTCAGTCAGAATGAATTGGAGTGAATGAGAAAAGAGACGATCAGGCGACGCGGGCCTTGTTGATAGCGTCCACAAGCACAGAAAGAATCAGGCGGATAGAACGCACGGCGTCGTCATTGCCGGGGATGGGGAAGTCCACACTGTCGGGATCCGCATTCGTGTCGGTCAGCACGATCACCGGAATGCCGAGGATGTGAGCCTCGCGGATAGCGATATCCTCATGATCAGCACCGATAGCAACCATCACATCGGGAGCACCGCCCATATTGCGGATACCCTGAAGGTTGCGCTGCAGCTTCTCACGCTCGCGGGCGAGAGCGGCGAGCTCCTTCTTGGACATGCTCTTGTACTCGGGCTGCTTGTCAAGATTCTCGAGGTAATCCAGACGGGCGATACTCTTCTTAATGGTGGCCATATTGGTGAGCATACCGCCCAGCCAACGGAAGTTGACATAGAACTGACCGGTTGCCTCAGCAGCCTCACGGACAGCCTCCTGGGCCTGGCGCTTGCAGCCCACGAAAAGGATCTTCTTGTTCTTGGCGGCCATGTCGCTCAGGAAAGCGCTGGCGGCATCGAGGCATTTTTCAGTTTCCTCGAGGTTGATGATGTGAATGCCATTCTTCTGAGTGAGAATGTACTTCTTCATGTTGGGATGCCACTTACGGGTCTGGTGACCGAAGTGCACGCCGGCTTCCACCATCTTGGTGATCAGTTCGTTAATCATTGTATGTATTTATGTTGTGCGCGACCTTGACTCAGGAAGCGCGGATTGGGGAAGGTGCTGCGCGTGAGCCCCCAGCCTTCCGTTGTTGGTATTGCAGCATCAGCGGGGACGCATAGGGTACACCACACGCCGCGCATTGTCAATCAAAATCAGTGCTCTCAAGAGCAAAAAAAGGTTGAAAAAATCAAATGCGACACGACGGAAAAAGCCTATGCGAAGAAGCTGAAGGGCAACTATGCTGGCCCCGGGTTTCTGGACACGAGGCTAACCCACGTTTTGCTTGCCCTCAGCCAAGGGAGTGCGTATCATCTAACGAAACCACGCACACCCCATCATGAGCAACCCTATACATAAACGCGGCCGCTACAGCGTCGCCATAAAAAACAAGTAATTAAAGAAGCCCTGTCCGGCGAGAAAACCTTGGCTCAAATTGCCTCAGACTTCGGCATTAGCCCGGAAACCGTTAAGGACTGGAAGAAGCAGGCATGGCAAGCCATAGAAGAGAGCCTCACGCGCAAAGGGCTGCGCAGTGAACTGGAGCGAAAGCAGAAAGAGATCGATACGCTACAGCGATTACTGGGGCAGAGGGAGTTCGAACTCGACTGGCTGTCAAAAAAAGCCAAAGAGCTGGGGCTGTAGAGCAGAGGCACCAGCTCGTGGATGTTCATGCTCACACATTGAGTCGAAAGCGCCAGTGCGAGCTGCTGGGCGTGGCTCGCAGCAGCAGTTACTACAAACCGGAGACACCGACGGCAGCGGAGCAGGAGGCGGAAGCAAACCTGGCTCGAGCCCTGCAAGCACTCTACCTTCAAGATACAACGTTGGGACGACGTCGTCTCCCTTGTATGCTGGAGCGCCAGCATGGCATTAGGGCCGGCTACAAACGCATCGCCACGATTCGGAAGAAACTGGGCCTGCGCACCATCTTCCGGCATCCACAGACGACTGTGACGGCGAATCCAAGGAAAGGAGGAAAGTATCCTTATCGTCTCATAGATAAAAAGATAGAACGAATTGACGAAGTGTGGACGAGTGACATCACCTACCTCCAAATCGGACAAAAGAACTACTATCTCTGTGCGGTGATGGATTGGGCAAGCCGCGGAATATTAGGCTGGATCCTGAAAGATAACATGAGCACGGATCTGTGCCTGGAGGCTCTGGAGATGTCGTTCTCGACCGGGCGCAGGCCTCAGATATTCAATACGGATCAAGGAAGTCAGTATACCTCAGAGAGGTGGCAGACAAGGATGCTCGAAGAGGGTATTCTCATCAGCCAAGACAGCAAAGGACGATGGTCAGATAACATCGTGATGGAGCGCTTCTGGCGCACCTACAAACACGAGTTTTTTCTGCTCGAAGATATTCCGAGTCTACAGATAGCCAAGGAAAGAACGGCTCGCTGGCTCGACTACTACAACGGGCAACGAGCGCATTCAACGCTGGGCAATCAAAGCCCCCAGATGTACACAGAGGCCGCAGGGATGACCCTCGAACCCCATTTTTTGAGGGACTTTTACGCTGCGGAGCGGCACTTGTCGCTGCGCTCCTCGCCCTCGCAGAGCTCGGGAAGCCGCTCCTACGCTCCAAATTCCCTCAAAAAATGGCTTGCGTTGCATCGTCCAGCATGATATAAGATAGTCACGCACCCACTCATGCTCGGGGGTAAAAAAACGCCCTCCCGTGTGTCGAAGAAGGGTGCCAGCTTAAATCCCAACATCCGGTGGATATCGTTGATTCCAGCATACGTTGCATTGAGCAGGAAAGGCGTCAAGTCACTTGCCCCCACACTTTCTACCTTCCACAGGTCGATACTATTGTCCTTGCATTTACTTATCCTGCGAATATCAGCAGCATAACGGATCTCCACATTAGACAACTTTTCTAATTCTGCGATGTACCATTCCTTAAGAATTTACGCATCGTAAGTATATTCCGTCGTCAAAAAAGCTCCATCACACATGCCGGGTTTGAAGTATGTTGCAGGATCAATGCCATCGCAGCGGATATGCGCTGCTTTACAGAATTTTTGAAACTCGGCAGCATTAGCCCAGCTAAACTGCGCACTGGTAGCGTACACTTGGTCGAACTCTTTGTGCAGGCAAAATGAAAAATCACGACAGAAGCGATCAAAGTAATGCGCACTTCTGACAGCGGTCGCATAACTGCGCGGATAGTGGTACCCCATGTGTACCCGAGCCTGGTTAACGTAAGTAGCTCGCATAAACGGCTCCGGATCACGCTCCAGCACCAGAACTGTCTGTCCGGCCATCCCACACAAACGCGCTGCATACAGTCCATAAAGGCCAGCCCCAATAATAATTTTATCGTACATTTACTCCCTGATATGTACACGAGTTAACACAAAGGCGATTACAATAAAAACAGCAATCATAACTCATGTTTTCCCCTGACTGATCGACATGACAACAGTTGCATGAGCAATTCTCGCTTCCGGCTCACTGTTCGCCACGGAATCATGCACCGAGTTTGGCGCGGGCGGTGCTGACGAGGTAGGCGAGCAACTCCGGGTTGCTGTGCAACAGATCGTAGGCACGCTCGGGAAGGTCGAGGGCAAGAATGGCCTCGCCGGTGATCGCTTCGGGGGTTTTGAGGTTGGCAGCCACGAGGTTTTGGATCTGGGCGACGGCGCTTTCATGCGCCAGCAGGTCTTCCAGGGCGATTTTGAGCTCAGGCGGGCACTGGGCTCGCAGGGTGGAGATGACTTGGGTGCGGATGGCAAGAGCGGCGAGGTTTTTCAGGAAGTTGCTCATGGTGGTGATGGATGGTGATCGGTGTTTGCTGGATGGGGTGGGGGAGCAGAGCCTGCACTCAGGTTCCGCTGCTGTGGCTGCCTGGGCGGGCATGGCTTGTTTGGCCGCTGTGTGCTTTGATGTGGACGAGCAGCAGGGCGATGTCCGCCGGGGTGATGCCGGGGATGCGCGAGGCTTGGCCAATGGTGGCGGGGCGTACGCGGGCAAAGCGCTGCCGGGCTTCGGTTTTCATGGCAGGGATGGCGGCGTAGTCGATGCTGTCGGGGATGCGGCGGTCTTCCTGTTTTTGGATGCGGGCGGCCTGGATGCGCATGCGCTCGATGTAGCCGGCATGGGTGATGTCGGTGACAATGGGTTCCCAGAGCTCGTCGGGAAACTCGGCACGAAGGGGTACCGGCAGGTTTTGCCAGTGGTTGTCCGGACGGCGCAGCCAACGCTCCAGCGGGATGCCGTCGCAGCGCAGCTCGGAGACGCGGGCAATGCCGGCTTCGATCGCCCGCTGCCGTTTTTCGGCGGCGCTGGCCTGCTCTTCGCTCACGAGTCCCAGTCGGGCGGCGATGGGAGTGAGGCGCAGGTCGGCGTTGTCCTGGCGCAGCAGCAGGCGCATCTCAGCGCGGCTGGTGAACATGCGGTAGGGTTCGTCGGTGCCGCGGGTGACAAGGTCGTCGATCATGACGCCGATGTAGGCTTCGTCCCGCCGCAGGATGAGCGGGTCTTCGCCCCGCAGGGCAAGCATAGCATTCGCGCCGGCGATGAGTCCCTGCCCGGCGGCTTCTTCGTAACCGCTGGTGCCGTTGATCTGCCCGGCAAAGTAGAGGCCGGCTATGCGTTTGGTTTCAAGTGTGGGCCGAAGTTCGGTGGGCGGGACGAAGTCGTACTCGACAGCGTAGCCGGGACGGATGAGTTCGGCGCGTTCCAGTCCGGGGATGCTGTGTACGATTTGCTCCTGGACGAAGTACGGGAGGCTGGAGGAGAGCCCGTTGAGGTAGTATTCATCGGTGCTGCGCCCTTCCGGTTCGATGAAGATTTGGTGGCGGTCTTTTTCGGCAAAGCGGACGACCTTGTCTTCGATGCTGGGGCAGTAGCGCGGGCCGGTGCCTTCGATGACACCGCCGAAGAGCGGGCTGTGCTGTAGGTTGGCGCGGATGATGTCGTGAGTACCCTCGTGCGTGTAGGTGATGGCGCAGGGAAGCTGCCGGAGCCGGAAGTCAGCATCGGCCAGGAGGTTGAGGGTGCAGTGGGGCTCGCTGTCGCGGTGCAGCCGCTGAGCAGACAGGTTGCTGAAGAGGGGCGGCGGATCGTCGCCGGGCTGGGTTCCGCAGGAGGCGAAGTCGATGGTGCTGCCTTTGATGCGCGGGGAGGTGCCGGTCTTAAAACGCTCGATGGGGAAGCCGAGCCGGGCCAGCGCGGCTGAGATGCCGGTGGGAGCGCAGCCAAGCCGGCCTCCGGGGACATGATCCATGCCGACATGCAGCAGCCCCCGCATAAAGGTGCCGCTGCACAGGATGACGGTGCGGGCGTGAAAACGCTGTCCCCAGGTGGTTTCTACGCCGGTGACGCGGTTCACGTCTGTCAGGATTTCCTCAGCATCGCCCTGGAAGAGCTGGACACCCGGGGCGGTTTCCATGACCCATTTCATGCGGGCACGGTAGGCGAGTTTGTCGCACTGAGCACGGGGTGCCCGCACGCTGGGGCCTTTGGATGCGTTGAGCATGCGCCATTGGATGGCTGTAGCATCGGTATTGAGGGCCATGGCGCCGCCGAGCGCGTCGATTTCGCGGACGATGTGCCCTTTGGCCAGTCCGCCAATGGCGGGATTGCAGCTCATCTGACCGATGGTATCGAGGTTCTGTGTCAGGAAAGCGACGTTACCCCCAAGCCGTGCTGCGGCCAGTGCGGCTTCGATGCCGGCGTGGCCTCCTCCGATGACGAGCACATCGAAGAGCTGGGGGATCGTGTAAGCCATGGCAAATCAGGCGGTGAGAGTAGCGATGAGTTTGTGCAGGATGTCGCGCGCATCCAGCCCGGTGGAGACGAGGGCGCGGTCTGCTGCAGCACAGGCTTGCAGGTCGCGCCGCGCTTTGGCCAGTTTGAGCTTGCCGCAGGTGCGGGCGGCGTTGAAGCAACCGTAGACGTTGGGAGTACCGTCTTTTTTGACGGGAAACAGCCGCTTGGCTTCTGCCGGCAATGCCTTGACTGCGGATTCAAAGCTGCGGTAGTTGTCGGCACGCAGCTGGTAGGTATCCATGAGCAGGCGGGCGATGAAGCGGTTGCGGACGGTCGGGACGATCGCGGCCCGCATGATGGCGACTGCCTGCTCGCCGCGGTTGAGCTGTTCGTTGACGAGGCGCACGGCTTGGCGGCAGTCGTTGTTTTCCAGGGCGCGGGAAATTTCAAAGACAACGCCGGTGCGCGAGACAGCGACCATAAGGTCGACATCCTGCTCAGTGACCTGGCGCCGCTCCGGGCCGAGGTAGACGTCGAGCTTGGTGAGTTCGTTCGCAATTTGGCGCGTGCTTTCGTTGACGCGGTGGACAAAAAGATCCAGTGCTGCCGAGTCAAAGCGCAATCCGAACCCGCCCGCGAGCTTCACCGCCAGGGCCGAAAGTGTCGATTCCCAGCCCGGTTTCGTGATATCGATGGCAGTGAACTCCCGGCTTTCCGTTGCAGCCGTCAGTTTCCTGAAAAAAGAGCGTCGCTTGTCTGCCTCAGCGGCGCTCATCACAAAATAGGTGTCGGGCGGGAGGTTGCCCAACGTGGCAACCAGCGACTCAAGCGCATCCTGTACAGCTTCGCTGCGGGCACCCTGCGGAGAATCAGCCAGGAAGCTGGCGCCACGCAGCCAGATGACTTTGCGCCCGCCAAACATGTTCATCGTTTGCAGACCGGAAATGGTGCGGTTGACGATGTCTACCGCTTCATCCACGGTAGCGGCTGAACCGTCAATTGTTTCATTGCCCCAGCCATCCGTTCCCTCGGTCAGCTCTTGAAATGTGCGGGCAGCTGCCGCAGCGACGGCTCCTTCGTCGCTGCCGTAGTAGAAGTAACTGGTTGCCTGCTCTGCCATGGTGACCGGATGCGGTGCTGCGTACTGAGTCAAGACCGGAGTCGTCCCTCAACGCTTTTTCTTGCCTGTACTCTTGAGGTTCTGGTAAGAACCGTCGCGGGTGTCGCGCAAGCGCTTCGGCTCGGGGAGCTTCATGCGCAGCTTGATGGTGCGGCGGCGCCCATCGACCCGGGCCCGCACGCGCTTGGTCCGGAAGCGTTCTTTGGACAATTCATGGCCCTTGCCGGCAGGCGAAGCGTCATAACCCCGCGAGGGGTTCGCGGGAGGCTTGGGCCAAGCGTCATCCGCAGCGCCCTGCGGTGCGTTCTCCTCCGCCGCATTCCCGGCGGCAGCTGCCTCCCCGGCATCGGCGCTGCCGGTTGAGGTAGCACCGGTTTCGGTATCGCCGGTTGCGGTACCGCCGGTTGCGGCATCAGGAGCCGGCTGCTCAGAGTCCGGATCGGCAGGGGGCGGTTCCGGGGGAGCGACCTCAGTGGGGTTCGGATCCTCCGGGGCCGGCTCCGTCGGAACCGCCTCCGGGGATGCGGAGTCAGCCGATGCGGCATCCTGCTGTCCCGGCTCAGGAGAGCCCTGCCCCTCAGGAGCCCCGTCGATCAGCTTCTGCAACTCGGTGTCCTCGGCCCGCAGACGGGCGGCCTCATCCTCCGGCTTCACAGTCTGGAGCAAATCCTCGCCTGCAGCCTGTGAGCTGTCCGGGTGATCACGCAGGTACTGCTCGAACTCCGGATCAGGCTCGGCACCGCTGTGGATAGCCCGGTCGTAAGCACGCGCGGCATCGGCAATCCGGCCTTTTTCCGCATAAAGACGTGCCATATTATAATGGGCATCTCCCAGTGCGGGATTGAGCTTCACGGCTGCGGCATAGTAGTTAAGCGCTTTATCAAACTGCCCCGAAACGCCCTCTATGTTCGCCAGGTAGAAAAATGCCTCAGCATTGGCCGGGTCAAGCTCAATCGTGCGCTGGAACATGATGCGAGCCTCATCCAGCCGATTGAGACGGTACAACGCCACTCCGGACTGGAAGTAAGAAATAGCCAAATCCGGAGCCAGGCGGGTCGCGCGGGTCAGGTACTCCAGCGCTTCATCACATTTGTTGCGGTACAGCAGAATGGTGCCGAGGTTAACGAGCCCGGCAACGTGGTCGGGATGGTAATCGTAGAGGGTGCGGTAAAACTGTTCGGCGGCGGTGTAGCGTCCCTTGGTAAAGGCTTTGGCAGCCATATCCGCCAGCGTTTCCACCTGAAGGCTCTGGCGCACGGCATCAGTACCGGGTTCCTGTTTGCGCACAGCCTCGATCACTTGCTTGTCGGCATCGGTCAGGTCGAGGCTGCTCTCATCCTCCAGCTTCTTAATAGCCGCCAACTGCTCGGCGGTCGGATTTTTAAGCTGCTTGTAAGTCTCGACCAGAAGCTTGCGCCCCTCCTCCTGCATCGCCAAAGTACGGCGCTGTTTCTCAATCACCTGCCGCAGCAACCGGTTTTCCTCGACCAGGGCCGGGTCCACCACCGGCCGCTCCGCCTGAGCCTTGAGATCAGCCTCGAGGTTATTCAACTGGCCGCTAAGATCAGACACGCGGCGGCGGTAACCCAAACTTTCCTCGTAGAGTCCACCCATTTCGTCACGCAGGCGATTGGCCTCATTGCGAGCTTCCTGGAGCTGATTAGCCAGCACGGTATTCTGATCGGACGAACCGGAAAGCCGGGCCTCCAAATCAGCAACGCGCGCCTGAGCCTCCTTGAGCTGAGAGGAAAGGGTAAGGTTCTGGTCGAAAAGAGCCTTCGTCTTTTCCGGGCTGTTGAGTTCAACAATCGCACGCAACTGCTCGTTTTCCGCCCTGAGCGCATCGCGCTCCCGGGTGACTCGCTCCAGCTCTGCCTGGGTACTGGCAAGCTGACTTTCCAACTCCGCCACCCGTTTCTCAGCTTCCTCGCGGGCCTGCTCAGAAGCGCGGTAGCGGGCCTCCATCTCAGAAAGCTGGCGGGAAAGCGAATCAACGAGCCGGTTACCGGCCTGACGCTCTGAAGCAATCTGCTTCTGCAGAGCATCGTAGCGGCTCTTATACATCTGCCCCTCCACTTCGCTGACCGAGAGCTTTTTCTGCACTTCGTCGTATTTCTGACTCAGGTCCTTGTAGGCAGCCGCCATGCGGCGGCACTCTTCCTGCGCCAAAGCCAAAGCATTGTAAAGCCTCTTATCCGTGCTTTCGTAGTCGGGCAGCTCGATGGGCTGGTAATTGTTGTCCACGAGAACCGGACGATCTGCCGAAGGCACCTCGGTCGAAACCGGGCTACCGGGCTGCCGGCCGGTCGGGATGCGGGATTCCCGAGCCTTCTCGCGGTAGCTGTTCATATTCTCAGCCAGCAACTTGCGCCGGGCCGCCACCATGTTCGGCTTCCACTGCGGGAAATCGCGCACAATCCCCGCCAGCACGCGCTCTGCCTGCATACCGCGTTTGATGGCAGCATTGTAACTTTGGCGCGAGGCCAGCTCCTCCGACTCCCGGCAGAGACGGTAGGCCGTCAGGTAAAGCTCTCCGGGATCCGTCACCTTGCGCGATGATGACGCAGGCTGGCCGGCTGACACCGTTGCCCGGGTGGCGCCGTAAGTACCCTGCGCCCATATAGGCGCTAAGGAAGCGAATACCAGCCCCATGCTAATCAGAGTATGTCGCGAAGGATTCATGAATGTAACGCAGCGGCGCTCATTGTATGAAAAACAACCTGCGAAATCAAGCCTTAAACGCGTCGTGCACCCTGTTCCGTGTTGCCGCATCATTCAGCATGCTCCCATAACAAGCCAACATGCAGATACCACTGGGCTGCATCAAAAAGGCAATACGCTAAGGAACTTAACGGGAATGACACGCAACGGAATCACCCCACAAACGCGGGGGACAATGGGCTCACACCCCGTCCGGCAGCCATCCGGCAAGTGGCAGTGGCGATGGCCGCAAGCGAAACCGGTTCCGGTGCCATTGTACTGCCTGCTCCACCGGACGGGCTGAGTAACGTAACCGGCAGTCTCCAGGGCACCGCAAGAATACCCGCCGGCGCAGTGATCGCTCGGCGTGAAGACGCCAGACTTCATCCAAGGCTCCACACGCCCCCCTTATGTGGGCTCTTTTAAGGAAAAACTCCGAACCCGCTCCATACTTTCACTAAGCATATCAACGCATACATCAACAGCGAAGCTTAGGAAAGATTGATGACTTCGCACATCCCGGCCAATACCATCTCCATCGTACAGATAAAATTGATCAGAGTCAGGAAGGCAAAAATCAGAAAGCAGAATATCCTGTGAGACCGAATCTGCCGAATAGAGAAAAGGGCCTTAAACCAGTAGAAATCACTGGCGAGAAGTAAAGCGAGATAGATACCCATTGCCACCTGAACCGGTAGAAACTCCAGCATATCCGCAACACCCGGAGTCACCTGAAAGGCTATGAGACCCAATACCAAAACAGCATCAATGATAAGATACGTTTTCGCTTTCATACTGTACCTGGATTCATTCTATACCAGCATCAAGACAAACTCGACTGCAAAACCCGTCTTGCAGTTTCATCGTGAATTGTACAATCAGATACGACACTCCGGTACAATCAGATACGACACTCCGAAAGGAGCCTCAAACGGAAGAGCCAGGATCTGCGTGCGGTGATACTCCCGGCACTTGAAACGCTTCACTTTGAGCCGGCATTTACGAACCGCTCCTTCATCGTTCATGAAGTCGACGAGGCGCCGTCGATAACCGTGCGCATAACTCGCGGCTCCGCAGTGAGGGCAAGGTGAGCTCTGAACGTTTTTCAGAGTTGCATCATAAATAACTTCTCGACATTTAGTGTGCGGACTGGTAATACTCAGGGACTTATTGAACATACTGGGCATGGTAGGAGATTTCTCCTCCATGCTCAATGTTTTTTTGCCCTTTGCGTTGTTTTTTTCTTCTCCCGGCTCTGTTGCGGCGTCATTCCACACAGTTAGCAGAAGAGCCGCGGTTTCCACACACTTTGCGCTTGACCCGGGTTTGCTGATGCCGCTCCTGACGACAAAAAGCCCGCCTCCCGGGATGCTGCCGGAAGGCGGGTTACCGTACTAGCAGGAGCGAGATTTGAACTCGCGACCAAAGGCTTATGAGTCCTCTGCTCTACCACTGAGCTATCCTGCCGTTGTGGTTGCACTCGGTGTGCGGGAGAATTCTAGCGAATTTGAATGCGAGAGTCAAGAGCTAAATCTTCTTTTTTCTCGGAAAAAGGACAAAAAAAGCTCCCGCCGGCTGTTTGAGGCACGGTGGGAGCTGTGCTTTTCCCGGTTTTCTGCGGGCTCGCGGGGGGAAAAAGGGCCCCCCGTCAGAGGTGCTTTGGCATGGGGGAGTTAGTCTTCTTCGTCTTCCTCTACAGGCCAGCCAACGGTCTGGTGGATGATGACTTTTTCATTGGGACGCAGGACGTCGGCGAGTTCCTTGGTCAGTGCATCAGCATCAATCAGGCCGCGCACGACGGTGGCCATGCCTTTGGAGGCTGCGTACAGGTAGACATTTTGGTAGGCTGAGCCAACGTGGCAGCGGCCCCATTTATCATCAACAGCTGTGAAAAGAAGCTGGACAGGCGCATCGTTGACGAATTGCTGTTGGGCTGTCAGCGGGATGAGGTTCTTGTCGTTGACCTTGACCAGTGTGTTGCTGGGGCCGTCGTAGCGCCATGTGCCTTCTTTTGTCAGAAGGTAGAGGCCCATGTTTTGCAGGTTGCGGGCGGTGGCGATGGTGCGTTTGCCGGCGGTGTTGGCACCCCAGGCTACCCAGAGGATTTCACTGAGGGTTTTGTCGTCTACGGCTTTGTCGGGATCATAGCTGCGCTCCGAATACCGTGTGTCGATGGCCTGCATGAGTGGCATTCCTCCCGTGCGGTCGGGAGCGGGCAACGTGCGCGTCTCAGAAGAAGCAAATGCCGGCAGCGTTAATGCCGCTACCCCGGTTACGAGCAATACGGTCTGTGTATTCATGTGCAAGAGGATGAGATAAGGTGTCCTGACCCTCCTTTTAGCAAATCTTTCCATCTGCTGTCAAGCTTTGATGGTGTATGCCTGTTTTAAACTTCGCTCCGCCGCCAGGCCGGGCCTCGCGGTTGCGGTCAGTCTGTTTTGTCGCGGCCCAGGGACTCCTGCCGGCGTGATTTCGGTTGCGTTGCTGCCCGTTTTCGTACACCCGGGCCTTATTTCGTACACCCGGGCCTTATTTCGTACACCCGGGCTTTGTTTCGTACTCTTGGGTTTTGGTACACTGGGGTACACCCCTACTGGTACACTTGGGTACACTCCCATGCGGTTTTGTCTTTGGCATGAGCGGCTGCCCGGGTGATGCCGGGAATTGTCTGCTGTTCTTTGCCCGAATTGATGCTGAATATCGCTCGGTTTCCATCCCGTCTGGATATAGAGTATTGTCCAGCTTTACCCTCCCGGTCAGCCTCATGTTGCAGACCCATGCGAACCGCCGGGGAGAAAAATCATCAGTCCTTGATTTTCTGCTGACTGGGGCGTCAAATAAGTGACCTTCGCGCGTGGATTTCACCCCCTGAAATGGAATTGCGAGAAAAAATCGCCCGTCGGGAAAAATAGGTTTGACTTTTGAGGTGTATTGGAGTGTACTATTGTGCAGGTAGGTGTACTGTCTAGTATGAGTAATGCATCAACAGTGATGTTCACGGGCAACGTGACGCACAAGCTGGATCCCAAGAGCAGAGTGGCGATTCCGGCCGGGTGGCGCGCGGCTCAGGACAGTGTGTTGACGCTCATCGATGCGACGAGCGATGCATATCCCATCATCAAATGCTACACCCGGGAGGGATTTGCGGACAAAATCGCCTCCATCCGAACCCAGGCAGAAGCGCGTGGCGTGGAGCCCGGGGATATCGACCGCTATGTGGGCATCATCACGGGACGCAGTTTTGAGGCTGAGGTGAGCAGCCAGGGCAAATTGCTGATTCCGAAGCAGCAGCGTTCTCGTCTGCGCTTGGGTGAGACGGCTACCATCGTGGGTCGCGGTTCGTACTTTGAGATATGGGAGCCGGCCGACTTTGAGGCCAGCAACAGCCCGGAGGCGATCTCGAAGCTTGATCTGGATAAACTTTTCCACATTCTCTCCTGATGACCGGTTCTGCAGTGTATCAGGCTCGGCGCGGGGCGCCGGGCGGTGTGTGTTACCGTGTGCTGCTGTGGGAAGAGGATGCCCTGCCGCCGCAGCAGCTGGAGGCGTGGCGGACCGGGCGCAGGGAATTGCTGGCTGCGATGCGGGATGCCGGCATCAAGGGCTCGCGCGGTCGCCTGTCCGAGCTGGCGGAGCAGTTGCGTGAGTTGACCGCACAGCTGATTGCGGCTCCTCTGGATGCATGCGCTGAGGCACGTTCTTTCTCGTACGCGCGCGTAGAACAGCTCGCGGAGGATTTGTCTGCCGCTTTGTCTGCCGGTGAAGGGGTGCTGGCGTACTGCCTGACATCCTGCACGCTGTCTGTGCTGGTGGAACTCCGGGGTGAGGAGGGTGTGGACGCTTGGGTCGCCCGCTGGAGAAGTGCCTCGCCGGAGCTCACTTGGTGTGCCGAGCCGGTGATCGAAGCGCTCGGTGCCGCAGAGGCTCATGAGCTCCAGGAGGCTTACCGTCACGAAGCCGGACTGCACGGGCAGGAGCCGGATGTGGCAGGAGAGACCGGGACCGGCAGTCAGCCGTTCCACCACGTGACGGTGCTGGCCCGTGAGGCGGTCGACGTGCTTCGGCCGGCTGAGGGACGTGTGATAGTCGACGCCACATTGGGTGGCGGAGGTCACAGCGAGCTGATGCTCAAGGCGGGTGCCACAGTGTGGGGCATCGATCAGGACCCCGCGGCTCGCCGTGCGGCCCGCCTGCGTCTGGCGCCTTACGGTGACCGCCTGCACGTTCTGGCCGGCAACTTCCGCAACGCTGCCGCGCTGCTGCATGAGCAGGGGGTGGATGCCGTCGACGGCTTGCTGGCAGACATTGGCATTTCCTCGCCGCAGGTCGATTGCCCCGAGCGGGGGTTTTCGTTCCTTGCTGAGGGGCCGCTGGATATGCGGATGAACCCGGATGCTCCGGTGAGTGCTGCGGATATTGTCAATCAGGCACCGGAGGAGGAGCTCGCGGACATTCTCTGGCGGTACGGAGAGGAGCGTGCCTCGCGTGCCATTGCCCGCCGCATCGTTGAGCAGCGTGCGCAGGCACCCATCACCACCACCACGCAGCTGGCTGATCTTATCGCCGGGGTTCTGCCCCGCAAAGGCAAGCAACACCCCGCCACCCGCAGCTTCCAGGCACTGCGCATCGCTGTCAATGATGAGCTTGGCGCTCTCGATGCCCTGCTGGCCAGCGGCCTTGAGCTGCTCAAGAGCGGCGGGCGTTTCGCCGTCATCACCTTTCACAGTCTCGAAGACCGCGCGGTGAAACGCTTTTTTGAGCGCGTCACCAAGCCGGAAATTGACCGCCCGGAGTGGCCGGCGCCGCGCCCGAATCCCGAGTATGCGGCCCGCCTCATCTTCAAGCGCCCGGTCGTCGCCGGTGAAGAAGAACTCAAGCACAACCCCCGCGCCCGCAGTGCCAAGCTCCGGGCCATCGAAAAACTTTAATAATCCCCAACCACCACCCCCGTTCTATGTCCTTCCAGCACACCAGTTCCCGCTACGCTTCCCGGGTCACCTATCCCGTGCTCCTGTGGATGATCGCCGTTGCCCTGCTCTTCGGCTGCTGCGGCGTTGCCTACGCGATGTTGAAGCACGAGCAAGTTGTTGAGCGCACCGAAATCCGCCAGCTCCAGCGTGAGATTGCCCTGTGCAAACTCAACGCAAACCAGTACCGGGCCAAAGCAAATGCCCTCACCAACCGCTGGGCTATGCGCGACCGCCTCAGCCAGGATCACTCGGAACTGCGCGATATCACCCAGGATCAAATCGAAGTCGCCCGCCGTCTCGACGGGCCCGCTCGCATGGCCGCCAACCTTTCACGTTAATTTCCGCACCCGTTTTTCCCGCCTATCGTCCGCGACACCACCCGCAGCTATTCATCTGTTTCCCTGCGCCGCAAACCGCCTTTCCTTCCGCAGCAACCGCAATCATCCCGCCAGCATCCTCCATCATGAAAACCAAAGTCCTCTTCGTTCCCCGCTGTCTGTTTCTGGGAATCGTTGTAGTGACGGTGTCGTTTCTGATCTCCTGGAAGCTGGTGCGGCTTCAGGTGCTTGAAACGGAGGATACGGGGCAGATTGCCGCCGAGGAGATGATCGAGCGGGAGACGATCCCGGCTCAGCGGGGCATTATCATGGACCGGCACGAGGAAATCCTCACCAACAACATCCAGAGTGCCGCCATCAAAGCCAACCGCTACCACCTGCGCGAGCTCAACGTCGTGGTGGACGGCCTGGCGTACAATCAGGCTACGCACGATCCGGAGTGGGATACGCTGAAGGACGATGCCAAGCGCCGCAAGCTGTATCTGAAATACCGCAGCAAGTTGCTTGACAACGCGGTTCGCGATCTCTCGCCGGAGGAGAAAGCCGAGCTGAGCCAGGCAGCCAAGGCCAAGACGCCGGAGGAGATGCGCAAGCTCAGCTATGATCCGGCGGTGCTGGAGCAGTATTATGCTGCGCACGATCAGCTGGTGGCGGAGATTCTTTATCCTTTCCTGGCGCATATCGAAGTCGAAGACGAAGAAAACAGCGGCAGCAAACGCGGCATGACCCGCGAGGATATCATCGAGCGCATCGCCCAGACCAGGACGGTGCAATACAACCGCGAAGCCGCGGCCAAAGGCGAACCCACCCGCGGCTTCCGCAATGACATCATCCTCGCCCGGGGCGTCAATCTCGACACTGCCGAGAAGCTCAAGCTGGCACTCAAGCAGGCGCACGTCCGGGGCATCATGGTGGAATCGGACCTGCGCCGCTCCTACGTAATGCCCGAGATGCTCTGCCATGTCCTGGGGTACGTCGACCATGAGAACAAAGGGCGCAGCGGTGTAGAAGCTTATTTCCAGAGCTACCTGGCCGGTGTGGACGGCATGCGTGAGTACCGCCACAACCCGCGGGGGCAGGTGCTGGCGAGCGAAGATGACCGCTACATGGCACCCAAGCACGGCCTGAACCTCCGTTTGACGATTGACATGCGCATCCAGACGATTCTGGAACAGGAGCTCGACAAGGGGCTCAACCACTTCCGTGCGGCGCGCGGTTGCATGATTGCGGTCGATCCCCACACGGGGGACATTCTGGCGATGGTGAGCCGCCCGGCTTTCGACCTCAACACCAAAGAACTCATCACCCACCAGGGCAAGTTCAAGCGCGGCTCCGTCAAGGACGCCAACGGCAACGTCATCACCGGCGACTTCAACTTTGCCTGCCAGACCCGCTATGAACCAGGCTCGACCTTCAAGGTGATTGCCGTGAGTGCCGTTGTCAATGAAGGGCTCATGGGAATCGGCAGCTACGTAAGCTGTGATCCGTTCAGCGTAGGCGGCGGCAGCAAAGCCATCAACGACGGCCCGCGCAACTACGGCTCCCTGACCGTTGGGGATGTCCTCAAAAAATCCAGCAACCCGGGTGCTGCCCGCATCGCGATGCGGGCCAAGTGGCCGCTTTACAAAAAATACGTCGAAGCCTACGGACTGAACAAACCCACCACCATCGGGCTGCCCAGCGGCGGCGCCTGCCTGCTGGCGGACGGCTCCAACATCGTCAACTTCTCGCGCATTGCCTACGGGTATTCGGTCTCGGTGTCTCCGCTGCACATGGCGATGGTCTACGCCACGATCGCCAACAAAGGCGTGCGGATGGCGCCGCGTCTGATTGACAAAATCATCGCGGCGGATGGTTCCATCTACGACGAATGCAAACCGCAGGAGCTGGGCAGGGTCATCTCGGAAAAAACAGCCCGCGACCTGATGATGGCGCTCGAATCCGTC
This sequence comes from uncultured Akkermansia sp., assembly GCA_944390825.1. GTDB lineage: Bacteria > Verrucomicrobiota > Verrucomicrobiia > Verrucomicrobiales > Akkermansiaceae > Akkermansia. Next base: position 116,747 of record CALXRG010000002.1, on the reverse strand, counting down.
ACCGGCAAGAACAAAATCTCCGGCAACGGCACAGCCATGCGCGCCGCCATCCCGGGCTACCGCATCGGCGGCAAGACCGGCACCGCCAAGAAAGTCAAGCCCCGCGGCGGTTATTATGAGAACCTCTACACCGTCTCCTTTGCCGGCATTATCCCGGCGGACGACCCCAAGGTTGTCATCATGACGGTGATAGACGAACCCCACCCGACCGATTGCAACCCCGGGGGCGGCACCGTCGCAGCCCCGATTTTCCGCTCTGCGGCCGAGCGCATCATCAACGTCCTGAACATCCCGCCCTCCGATCCCGAGGCCTACAGGGAATACCTCGAGAAAAAGAGTACCGAAGAACCCCAGCAACTCACCAAACACACATGACCATCCATAAGCAGCTCTTTTCCGTATTGCCCGAAGCAACCATCACGGGCACGCTCCGCAAGCCCCTCTCGATGCTGACAGACGACAGTCGCCGCATCACGCCGGGGGCCTGTTTTGTCGCGATTCGGGGCACGCAGTTTGATGGTCATAAAGCCATCCCGGACGCAGTCAAAGCGGGAGCGATAGCCATCGTGGCCGAAACACCCTGTCCGGCTGAACTCAGCGGCAAAGGGTTGCTCTGGGTTCAAGTGTCGGATACGCAGCTGGCCAACGGCCTGCTGATGAGCGCCTGGCATGGATTCCCGAGCCGCCGGCTGGTCATGCTGGGCGTCACCGGCACGAATGGCAAAACCACCATCAGCTACCTCTGCAACGCCATCTTCCGGGCAACCTGGCAGCGCGCCGGCCTCATTGGCACCATCAAATACGATGACGGCAAAACCCGCACCACCTCGCACAACACCACACCCGGCTGTGCCGAGCTCCAAAGCATGCTCGCCGAAATGGTTCACAACGGCTGCCGCGCCTGCGCCATGGAAGTCTCCAGTCACGCCCTCTGCCAGCAGCGCACCGCCGGCACCGACTTCCGCGTAGGCATCTTCACCAACCTCACCCAGGATCACCTCGACTACCACGGCACCATGGAAGCCTACTACCAGGCCAAGAAAAAACTCTTCCTGGGCATGGCCGCCAGCGGCGACAAAAAAGCCACTGCCGTCATCAACATCGACGACGCCTATGGCCGGCGCCTGGCAGAGGAACTGGCACCCATCATGCGGGTGCGCACCTTCGGCCTGAATCCGTCGGCAGACTTCTGCGCCAGCATCAAACTGCTCTCGCTCAAAGGCAACCAGTACGAGCTCAAGTACCGGGGGCGCAGCTACCTGGTCCGCACCCCGCTCATCGGCGCCTTCAACGTCTCCAACAGCCTCGCAGCCCTGGCCGGCACGGTCACGGCAGGGGTTGGCATCCGCGACGCCATCGCCTGCCTGGCCCAGTCACCGCAGGTTCCCGGCCGCGCGGAACTCGTCGCCAGCGAAAACAACGTCCAGTGCTTCGTCGACTACGCCCACACCCCGGATGCGGTGGAAAACGTCTGCCGCACCATGAAAGAACTCTGCCGCAACGGCCGCGTCATCACCGTCTTTGGCTGCGGCGGCGACCGCGACCGCACCAAGCGCCCCCTCATGGGCAAAGCCGCCGCCAACTTCAGCGACCTCTGCATCGTCACCAGTGATAACCCCCGCTCCGAGGACCCGGAAGCCATCATCGACGAGATCATGCCCGGCATCCCCCGCGACAAGCAGCACCGCATCACCGACCGCGCAGAAGCCATCCGCGCCGCCCTCGAAATCGCCAAGCCGGGCGACGTCGTCCTCATCGCCGGCAAGGGGCATGAGGACTACCAAATCTTCGCGGATGAAACCATCCACTTCTCCGACGCCGAAGTCGTGCGCGCCTACTACCGCGAGAAAAACCCGGAGGGGCGCAGCATCCCCTCAGTCCGCCCGGGTTCGGTCCGACCGGGTTCAGGCCGCCCCTCCTAAAGCCCTCCCAATGCCCTCTCAAGCCCCCCTCAGCAGCAAGCTCTCAACACCAAGCCACCACTCATCATCTCATTCCCCACCGCCACAGACCGCCCGTCATCCACCGCACAACCCGCACTTGACAACAGCGGCCATAGCGTTCATCATCGTGCAGCCATGACATCCATCACCCTTGAGCAACTGATTGCCGCCACCGGAGCCCAACCGGTGAGACTGGGCAGCCGCGCCATCACGGCGGGACTGACCACAGACAGCCGCGCCATCACGCCCGGGTGCATTTTCCTCGCGCTGAGCGGAGAGCGATTCGACGGCAACACCTTTGCAGCCGACGCCTCACGCCAGGGAGCGGCCGCGGTCGTCGTCTCACGCCTGCCGGAAAACAGCGACCCGGCATGCAGCGTCCTGCAAGTACCCGACACCCTCGCCGCCCTGCAATCCCTGGCCACCTGGTGGCGCGGTGAACTCGCCCCCCTGCACGTCATCGGCCTCACCGGCTCGAGCGGCAAAACCAGCACCAAAGACATGTGCCTCGCCGTCCTCAGCCAGCGCTACCGCAGCATCGCCACCAAAGGCAACCTCAACAACCACATCGGCGTCCCGCTGAGCATCCTCGCCACGCCCAAAGGCACCGAAGCCGCCATCTGGGAAATGGGCATGAACCACGCCGGCGAGCTCGCCCCGCTCTGCGCCATGACCCAGCCGCAGGTGGGCATCATCACCACCATCGGCTCCGCCCACATCGAATACCTCGGCTCCCGCGACGCCATCGCCCGGGAAAAATGCACCGTCGCCCGCAGCCTGCCCCCGGAAGGCTGGATGATCTACCCCGCGGGGGACGACTATGCCGAAACCATCGCCGCCCAAAGCACCGGGCGCCCCCTTCCCGTCGGGCACCACAACTCAGCCGTACGGGCCAGCGGCATACGCAGCGACGCCCTGGGCACCCGCTACACCCTGCACATCGACGGCCTGGGAGAAACCGCCGTCACCCTCCCGATCCCCGGAGCCCACATGGTCAGCAACAGCCTGCTGGCCGCTGCCGCCGGCTGGAAACTCGGCTGCACCCTCGGGCAAATCGCCGCCGGACTCTCCGCAGCCCACCTCACCCGGGGCCGCCTCGCCTGCCATCAGATCGGCGACTTCACCGTCGTCGACGACACCTACAACGCCAACCCCGAAAGCATGAAAGCCGCCCTGGAAACCGTCGCCTCCCTCCGCGGCCCCAAGCGCCACATCGCCGTCCTCGGCAAAATGGGAGAACTCGGCGCAAGCGGCATCGCCGCCCATGCCGACATCGGCTGGTGCGCCGCATCACTCGGCTACGCGGCCCTGATTGTCGTCGGCCCGGACTGCGCCGAAACGAACGCCCTCTGCACCGCCGCCTCAGAACGCATCCCCGCACTCCTCGTGGACACCCCCGCCGAAGCCGCATCCACCCTGCGCCAGCTCATCCAACCCGGCGACGCCATCCTCTTCAAAGGCTCCCGCTCCACCGGCATGGAACGCAGCATGTACGCCCTCTTCCCCGAACTCGCCACACCAGGCACCGCCCCCCACTGAACCACCCACCGTCCCCAGTCCGCCACACCGTTCACCGTTCACCGCCACACCGTCGCACCGCTCACCACCGCACCGCAGCCCCCCCTCACGACAGACCATGATCCAATCCATCCTCACCCCGAAGCTCCTGGTAGCCCTCAGCATCACACTCCCCTTTCTGCTGTCCCTGCTGATAGGCCCACGTTTCATCGCCATCCTGACCGCGATGAAAGCCGGCCAACCCATCCGCAAAGCCCACAAAGGCGTCCTGGCCCCGGAGCACCAAGCCAAAGCCGGCACCCCGACCATGGGCGGCTTCATGCTCATCGGCCTCACCCTGTTCTGCACCCTGCTGTTTGCCGACCTCAGCAGCCCACTGACCCAGTGCTGCCTCCTCGTCACCTGCGTCACCGCCTTCCTCGGCTTCATCGATGACTACGCCAAAATCACCCGGCACAGCACAGACGGCGTCAGCGGCCTCTTCAAAATCGTCCTCCAGGCAGTCGCCGCGCTCGGCGTCGGCTGCTACCTCTACTACGGCGTCGAAGGCGGCACCTATGGCAGCCTGAACATCCCCTACATCGGCAGCTTCGAGCTCGGCCCCTGGTACATCCCCTTCGTCATGCTGGTCATCGTCGGCAGCTCCAACGCCGTCAACCTCACCGACGGACTCGACGGCCTGGCCAGCGGCTGCATGGCCATCGCCGCACTCACCTTTGCCCTCATGAGCTTCGTATGCGACGGTCTGGGACTCATCCCAGGAGCCAACTTCAGCACCCTCGTCTTCATGCTCATCATCACCTCCGCCTGCCTGGGATTCCTCTTCTTCAACGCCAACCCCGCGAAAGTCTTCATGGGCGACACCGGCTCACTGGCCCTGGGCGGAGCCCTCGGCACCGTCGCCGTCTGCCTCAAGCAGGAAATCATGCTCGTCTTCATTGGCGGCATCTTTGTCGCGGAAGCCCTCTCCGTCATGATCCAGGTAGGGTGGTTCAAACTGACCCGCAAACTCTACGGCGAAGGCCGCCGCTTCTTCCGCATGGCCCCCATCCACCACCACTTTGAAAAACGCGGCTGGAAAGAAACACAAGTATGCGTACGCTTCTGGATTGCCGCCTTCTTCCTCGCCTTCTTCGGCCTCTGCATGTTCCTCGACAACACCTGGTACACCAACTGACACCACCCGGGCAATCCCACCCCCTCACCATTCACCCCCACATTTTCCATCATGAATCTGAACGGCAAAAAAGTAGCAGTCCTGGGCTGCGGTCGCAGCGGCATCGGAGCCGCCCGCCTCGCGCTGGCCAAAGGCGCCGCCGACGTATGCATCTTCGATGCCAACCCCGGAGCCACCTGCAGCGACACCAGCATCACCTGCCACCCCGGCGCCACCGAGGAAGACGCCCGCGCCTACGCCGCCAACCTCGTCGTCCTCTCCCCCGGCATTGAAGCCGACATCCCCTGGACCCTCGCCTTCACCGCAGCCGGCGCCCCCATCATCGCCGAAACAGAACTCGCCTTCCACTACTACCCCGGCCGCATCATTGCCGTCACCGGCACCAACGGCAAAACCACCACCACCGCCCTCATCGAGCACATCCTGAAAACCAGCGGCCGCACCGCCATCGCCTGCGGCAACTACGGCTTCCCCCTCTCCGAAGTCGACCTGCTGGATCCCATCCCCGACTTTGCCGTCCTGGAGGTCTCCTCCTTCCAGATGGAAACCATCGTCAACTTCCGCCCGGAAGTCGCCATCTGGCTCAACTTCGCCCCCGACCACATGGATCGCTACCGCCGCGTCGAAGACTACTACAACGCCAAGCGCCGCATCTTCGAAAACATGACCGAAGACCAAATCGCCATCGTACGCGTCGGCGAAAAACTGCCCGGCCTCAAACCCCGCCGCATTGAATTCTCCGCCGTCACCGGCTCCGGCGAGCTCTATTACCAAAACGGCTGCATCATGGAAAACGGCCACATGCTCATGCCCCTGCGCGGCACCGCCATGGAGCAAGCCCACAACGCCGAAAACACCATGGCCGCCACCCTCGCCTGCCGCGCCGTCGGCCTCAGCGACTCCGCCATCGCCCAAGCCGTCCACAGCTTCACACCCCCCGGGCACCGCTGCGAAACCGTCGCAGAAATCGACGGCATCCTCTGGCTCAACGACTCCAAAAGCACCAACCTCCACTCCACCGAAGCCGCCGTACGCTCCCAAACCCGGCCTGTCATCCTGATCGCCGGAGGCAAAGACAAAGGCCTGGACTACAGCGCCCTCAACCCCATGCTGGAGCAAAAAGCCCGCCTCTGCATCGTCTTTGGGCAAATCGCAGCCCAACTCGAGCAAACCTTCACACCCGCATGCCGCACCCTGCGCTGCCAAACCGTGGAAGAAGCCGTCACCCTTGCCGCCCAAAACGCCGCCAAAGGCGACGTCGTCCTCTTCTCCCCCGGCACCTCCTCCTTCGACCAATTCACCGGCTACGTCCAGCGGGGCAACTGCTACCGCGAAGCCGTACGCCGCACCCTCCACCTCTAACCCCTCATCCCCGACATTCTGCACCATCACCCCTCACCCATGATCCACCGTATGAAGAACCCCAACCAGAACGATTCCTTCCGCAACTCCGACCTCAACCGGGCCAAACCGAAAAAAAGCACCCTTAGCTCCCTGCTCGACAGCAAACTCAAGCGCCACCGCTCGGACACCGGCCTCGTCGAAGACCGCATGAAAAACACCACCGTCGTACGCATCATCGTCGCGCTGCTGCTGGTGCACATGCTCATTATCGGCGGCGTTCTCCTCCGCGACGACCTTGTCCGCACCGTCAAAACCGATGCCGTCTCGCCCTCCCTCACCCAGCCGCCGGCCCCGCAAAGCGTCATCCCGCAACCGACCCAGCCCACCATGGCATCCGCCAGCGACACCAAGCCCCAACCGGCCCCCGTCCAGCCGATCGTCGTCGCCCCGGCCCAACTCGCAGCAACACCGACAGCCACCGCCACACCGGCATCACCCACCATCACCATCGCGCAGCCACAGGAAGCCATCGCCGTTGACCCCGACGCCAAGCAGCAAGCCACCCCCATCGCAGCCCCCACCCCCACCGCTGCCGTACCCACCGTACGCCCGCAGCAAAGCACCCCGGTCAAACACTACGTACAATCCGGCGACACCTGGACCCGCATCATCACCACCTATGGCGTCTCCAGTGAAGCCCTCCAGAAAGCCAACCCGAAAGTCAAACCCGAACTGCTGGTAGCCGGCACCTACCTGCTCATCCCCGACAAAAACGGCAACGTACCCGCCGAAGCCACCGCCAAAGACGACAAACCCGCCCCCGGCAGCACCTACACCGTCAAATCCGGCGACACCATGGCCCGCATCGCCAAGAAACACGGCATCAGCCTGCAAAAACTCCTCAAATACAACAACATGACCATGAAAGAAGCCGGCCGCATCCGCATCGGCCAGGAAATCCGCCTCAGCGAGTAAAAAACAGCCCGGCGACAAAGCAAACGCCCCTCCCCCATGTCCTCGCGCCTCTGCATCATCACCATCTGGTTCTGCTTCATCACCCTGCTGGTTCTGGGCATCGTGATGGTAGCCAGCACCGGACTGTGCGCTGCAACAGGACCTGGGGAAAGCCCCGAAGCCTTCATCTACAAGCAAGCAGGCTTTGCCGTCCTCGGCGTAGCCATAGCACTGGGACTCAGCTGGGTAGACTACCACATCTGGCGGCGCTGGGTATGGTGGATCCTGGGCATCTGCGTCATCCTGCTGGCCATGTGCTTCATGCCCATCGTCGGCGTCAACCTCAACGGCGAACACCGCTGGGTCGACCTGGGGGTACGCTTCCAACCCAGCGAACTCGCCAAAATCACCCTCGTGATGGTGCTGGCGCACTGGTTCACCACCCACCGCGAAATGGCCGGCACCTTCTGGAAAGGCTACGCCCTGCCGGGCATCCTGTTTGGCGGCCCCCTCATGCTCATCCTCTTTGAAAAAGACATGGGCACCTCCGCAGCACTCGCCATGACCGGCTTCTGCCTGATGTACGCCGCAGGCACCCGGTGGTGGCTGCTGGTACTCTCCATCCTCATCGGCGCACTAATGCTCTACTGGATGACCATCTCCAACGACAACCGCCTCGAACGCATCTACGCCTGGGAAGACCCGCGCACCTACAGCCAGGGCGCCGGCGCCCAGCAATGGATCTCCATGCTTGCCTTTGCCCGGGGCGGGCTCACCGGCACAGGCCTCGGCGACGGCATCGAAAAATACGGCAAACTCCCCTTTGCACACACAGACTTCATCTTTGCCGAAATCGGGGAAGAATGGGGACTCATCGGCTCCGTCAGCGTCGTCCTGCTCTTCACCACCCTCACCATCAGCGGACTCATCCTTGCCCTGCAAACCCAGGAAACCTACGGACGGCTCATGGTCACAGGCCTGGTCTGCACCATCTTCTGGCCGGCGGCCCTCAACATGATGGTCGTCACCTCCATGCTGCCCAACACCGGCCTCCCCCTCCCCTTCATCAGCTACGGCGGCACCAACCTGGTGATGACCATCGCCTCCATCGGCCTGCTCACCAGCATCCAGCGCCACACCCCCATCATCCGCCAAAACTACTGGCCCCAGCGCCGCATCCTGGAAAATCAAAAACTATGACCCGCCCTCTCCACATCATCATCGCCTGCGGTGGCACCGGTGGCCACCTCTTCCCCGGCATCGCCGTCGCGCAGCAACTCAAGCAACTCGGGCACAAACCCATCCTGCTCATCTCCCGGAAAGACGTCGATGCCGAAGCCTCGCGCAAATACGGCGACCTCGAGTTCCACACCATCCAAGCCGTCGCCAAACCCCCGCTGCTCTCCCTGCGCACCCCCGGCTTCATCTGGCGCATGATGCGCAGCTACTTCCACTGCCGGCACATCCTGCGCACAGCGCAAGCCGACGTCGTACTGGGCATGGGCGGCTTCACCTCCCTGGCCCCCATACGCGCAGGCCACGCCCTGGGACTTCGCACCTACGTACACGACTCGAACGCCATGCCCGGGCGCTCCAACCGCATGACCGCCCGCTGGTGCACCCAAGTACTCGTCGGCCTCCGCGAAGCCGCCGCCCACTTCCCCGGCTCCGACTGCGTCGTCACCGGCACCCCCGTCCGCCAGGAACTCCTGCACCTGCCGGACCGCGCCGAAGCCCGCCGCAGCCTGGACCTTCCCGGGCAGGGGCGCGTCATCCTCGTCACCGGTGGCTCGCAAGGCGCGCGCAACCTCAACTCCATGCTCATCGACGCCGCCAAAAGCGACCCTGACACCTACTACCTCGTCATCGCCGGCAAAGCCGACTACCAGCGCGTACACGACCTCGCCGCCGGCGCCGCCAACATCCGCGTCATCGGCTTCTGCGCCGACATGCCCGCCGCCTACGCCGCAGCGGACGGCGTCATTGCCCGCTCCGGCGCCTCCACCCTCACCGAGCTCTCACTCATCGGCAAAGCCTGTCTGCTCGTCCCCTTCCCCTTCGCAGCCGACGACCACCAGACCGCCAACGCCAAAGTCTTCGCCGACGCCGGCGGCGCCATCCTCTGCCAGCAAAAAGACCTCACCAGCGCCATTGTGCACGACTTCGTCCACAACCGCATCGGCAACGACACCGCCCGCCAAACCATGGAAGCCGCCATGCGCAGCCTGGCACGCCCCGATGCCGCCGAAACCATCGCCCGGGTACTCATCGGAAACTGAGCAGCCCCCCGCCCACCGACTCCGACTCCGACTCCGACTCCGCAGCCACCGCAGCCTCACGCAGCCACCGCTGCATTTTCTTGCCCGCGCCCATGCACATCCACATCTCCATCGCCCGGCAACGGCTCGTCCTGCATGGCGCCGAGCGCCCCTTCAGCGCCACCATCTCCACCGGCAAAGCCGGCACCGGCTTCGAAGCAAACTCAGGCCGCACCCCGACCGGGCGCTTTAGCATCTGCAGCCGCCACGGCATCAACGCCCCCCTGCTCACCACCTTCCGGAGCCGCATCCCGACCGGCACCCTGCACGCCGGGGAAACAGGCGACACCATCATCACCCGCATCCTCTGCCTCGACGGACTCGACCCCGCCAACGCCAACACCCGCTCCCGCTACATCTACCTGCACGGCACCCCTCACACCGCCCAACTCGGCACCCCAGCCTCCCACGGCTGCATCCGCCTGGCCCCGCAAGCCATGGCCGAACTCTTCGACCTCATCCCCCTCGGCACCCTGGTCATCATCGAGTAACGCGCCCCGCATCAGCCCAGCTCCCCGGCTGCACCCTCCCCCAACACAGGAAACCATCCTGCGAGCACATCCCTCCCCCGGCAAGCCCCCGACCGGCCAGTCTACCCACAGCAAACCACAAAACCCACCACAAAACCCACCACAAACAGACAGCAAACACACTTGCCAAACACCGCCGCAAACGGTATGGTATAGCCATGCAGACCCAAGTGATCATTCCCCTGGAAGAATTTCCCGAAACCGGCATGCACCTCAGCGGGGACGCCGACGGCTCAATATTCGGCATCGACGGCGCGGACCTCCGCAGCACCGGCCCCATGCACTACGAACTGCAAGCCCAACTCTACGACACCGAACTCCTCGTCCGGGGAAACATCTCCGCCCCCTTCCGCCTGCGCTGCGACCGCTGCCTGCGCGAGTTCGACTACATCGCCACAGCCGAAGCAATCACCCTCTCCTACGACGTCAAAGACAAACCCTCCCTCGACATCACCGAAGACCTCCGCGAAGAACTCGTCCTCGAACTCCCCAGCTACCCCAAATGTGAAATTTCCGGCCTGGAATGCGAAATAAATAGCACATTTGGTGATTTTAGGCTGGACAAAGACCCCGAACCGGGTGTAAACTCTGCCACCCCGAGTGGTCAAAGCGTTTGGGACGCACTGGATCAGTTTCCCACGAAGTAACGCCGCGAGCCCGCTCATATCAGCATCTTAACCAAAAAATTACATATGGCAGCTCCGAAACGCAGAACGTCCAAGATGAAGCAGCGCTCCCGCCTGGCAGCCCAGGCATGGAAAGCCCCCAAACTCGGCAAGTGCCCGAAGTGCGGCGCAGCCGTCCCCGGCCACACCGCCTGCCCGCAGTGCGGCACCTACAAGACCCAGAGTGGCGCTGAGGTCGTGGTGAAAGTCGTTGACTGATTTCTCCCACGCCCCACCTGCAAAGTTTCAACCGTCCTTCACCATGTGATGGACGGTTTTTGTATTGTTTTGCATTGACATACTAAAGCAGATTTGCTAGCCTGTTGAGCACAATAGGACACCCGCTCCTTCTGACACGATGAGATTAGCACTGGATGCCATGGGCGGCGACGAAGCGCCGCAGATCAACATAGACGGAGCCAAACTGGCGCTGCGCGAGATACCCGACCTCAAGAAACTGTGTCTTGTCGGGGACGAAGCCACGCTGAAAGCCGCGTGCGACGCCGCAGGCATCGGCGGCAACCGAAAACTGGAAATCGTCCATGCCCCGGAAGTCGTCACCATGGAAGACAGCGGCCTGATGGCCGTACGGCAAAAGAAACACTCCTCGATGAGCATCGCGGTCGACCTCGTCAAAGACAGGGAATGCGAAGCCGTCGTCTCCGCCGGCAACACCGGAGCAGCCGTAGCCGCCAGCACCATCAAACTGCGACTGCTCGAAGGCATCGAACGCGCCGGCATCGTCTCCCCTCTACCGAGCCGGAAAGGCTACACCCTGGTCAGCGACACCGGAGCCAACCCGGATGCAAAACCCAGCCACCTCATCGGCTACGCCGTCATGTGCGCCATGCTGGCGCGCTACCTCTACAGCCGCAGCAACCCGAACGTCGGCGTCATGAGCAACGGAACGGAAGACTGCAAAGGCAGCGAGTTCTCCAAAGAAACCTACCATCTGCTGCACGACCTGAGCGGAGCCGGCGTCCTGCCCTTCCACTTCATCGGCAACTGCGAAGGCCACGACCTCTTTGAAAGCGACCTGGACGTCGCCGTGACCGACGGCTTCACCGGCAACATCCTGCTCAAATCAGTCGAAGCCACCGCGAAAGTCCTCATCCACATGATCAAAGACGGCGTCAAATCCAGCCCCGTAGCCACCCTGGGAGCACTGGGCATGCGCTCCGTCTTCCGCACCATCCGCAACAAGATGAGCGCGGATGCCGTCGGTGGCAGCCCCCTGATGGGAGTCCGAGGCGTCTCCATCATCGCGCACGGCTCAGCGAACGGCACCGCCATCCTGAACGCCCTGCGCATGGCCGGCAACATGTGCCGCTTCAGCGTCAACGACCGCATCACCGAAGCCATGGGCACCATCAACGCCTACCGCAAACAAGGCTGACCCCGCCTACCTGCGGAACCTCCCCGGCCCTCAGCGCACCAGCAGCTTGGCACCCGGCACCCTCAAGCGGCGCGACTCTGCCGCGTAGCCGAACGACCCCTCATCAGCCCTGTTCTCATCCGCGCGCACATGCGGACGGAGCCCCGCACGGCTGCGCATATAACGCACAATCCCCTGCCCCACCGCACGGGCATAACGGCGGGCATTCGCATCATCAGCCAGGAACTCCGCATGATTCCGATTATTCAGGAAAGCCACCTCCAGCACCGCAGCCGGGATACCCGAATCATCCAACGCATTCATCCACGCCGCTGAGCGATCAGCATCCACATAACGCGGCACCACGCGGCACTTCATCCCGGCGTTCGGCATACCGTGATCGAGGATGCTGCCATTCATCACATCCGCCATGGCCTGCGCCAAAGGGCGGCCATTGTAGCGGTTACAAATAATCATACTGGGCGACCCCCCACTCACCCAACGGCCGGAACTGCTGTTATGGTGCAGGAACACCACGCACGCAGCCCTGCGGTAAATCGCATAATCCGCACTGGCGATACCGCTGCCCACGCGATCCGGGTGGTAATGGGACGGGCGGCGCTGCCCCCCCTTATCCGGCCTCCTCAAAAAAATCACCCTCGAGCGGCGCGCCTCAGAGCGCATCGGCTCCGCCGTCGGCGCAAACCCGCGGTTCGTCACAAGGCAACGGAACCCCGCACGCTCCACCTCCCGCTTCACCTCACTGCTGTAACGCAGCCAAAACGCATACTCCGAAAGGCGCCTTCCCCGCACAGTCCCAGGAGCCACCGCCCCCTCATCCCCCAAACAATGACCGATATCCAGCACCACCAGATCACCCCGTCCCCCAGTCGGCACCCCCTGACACCCCACCAGCACCAGCAGGCAAACCGCCACCATCAACAACGAATACCACGACTTCATCACCGCACCACTCTACAGAAACACCCCCCGGCTGTCAAGACGCAGCTCTGTCCTCCCACGGCATACACATGAGAATGCCCCATCACGGCGCACCTCCCCGCCCCATGCAAACACCCACCACCTTCGCCATCCTCTGCAACTCCCGTTGAGCAATCGCCTGACCGCCCATCCCCCTGCCCCCCCAGTCAACAAAAGTTTGTCAGAAAACCGGATCATGCTGCAGCACACCAACATCATGGAAAAGACTTGCAAACTTCAGCCAATATGGTAACTTCCTCACGGAAAGCCCTCTTTCCCCGCCCATCGTGTCCACTTCTGAAAAAGAAAATCGACACGGGACATCCTCTTCCGCTATTGTGTATGACTTTCGCCGGCATCCTTGGCATGATCAGATAAAACACTTGTACAACATGCACAACCGCCGGACATGCACCTTCCTTCGCCTCGGTCATAAGAATTTTCCATATCCTTAACATCGATGAATACACATAACAAGCAGGCCACACCTTCCTCATTCCCGCATCTGCCAGCCTCCCGCATCTCTGCTGTTTTACGGCACAGTGCGCCCTATCTTGCCATGCTGCTACTGGCCTTCGTTACCAACGGTCTGATTGGCCTTATGTCCCCATTCTCATCGCATTTGTATGCGTGCGACGCCTGCTGTTATTATGTTGCTGGGATGTCCTGGGCTCACGGACTCGTCCCTTACGTCGACTTCATCGATGTGAAAGGACCTCTTCTCTTTTTGATCTATGCCATCGGCTATTGGCTCGATCCTAATAGCACAGGGGGCATCTATACAATCCTCTCGCTCTGCACCTTTTTTTCCTATCTCGCAGTTTACCGTACATCCCTGCTCTTCCTGAAAAATCACGCGCAAGCATTTCTCGCCATCAGCCTTCTGACATTTTTTCTGTTTCTTCCATTCTTTTTTGGATATGGAGGCAGGACAGAATCCCTCGTCATGCCTCTGATCATGTGGATATTTTATCTCATGGTCAAAATCTATCATCCCCAAAAGCAAGTCAGAGAACAGGATTATGCCATCCTTGCATACCTCCTGGGGATTAGTACCGCCAGCTGCTTCCTGATTAAATATTCCCTTGCGGCCTTCCCGCTCTGCGCAACTGCTCTGGTAGCGAGTGAGCTCTTTTTCTCTCGCCGCACAAACCTCTGGAAGTTCATTCTGAGAGCGTTCTGCTCTGCAGCGGCACTCTCGCTTCCTTTTGGGATTTACATGTTACTCACCGACTCGCTCGATGACTTCTGCGAACGCTACCTGTCTTTTGGCTTTGCGCAATCCTCTGCCTCCCCGGCCGGGGTAGAGATGAATCCTCTCGTTTATTGGATTCTCTTCCTATGGGGTGCGTTCAAGCGATACATCTCAATCAACGCATGGGAGCTGCCGGTCCTGATCACCCCGCTGTTTATCGCAGCATACCTGATGTACCAAAAATACGCAATGAAACACATCGCTGTCATTGTCATTTCCGTCATCAGCCTGGAGGCCCTCACCCTTTTTTCACCATTCCCCTATTACCGGCTCATCCTAGTACCATTCATTCTTTTTGAAATCCTCATCGTGATACATCTCATCGGTGTTACGAGGAACAAATGGGTACTCACATGTGCCATCATCCTGGCAAATGCATTGTGGTTTGTACATGACTATTTCATTCCTCAACAGAAATACGAATCCCTACTCACTGATACCGAAGATGTTCAGCAAACACAAAAAGCACTTTCCATACTGGAGCAGCACCCTAACTCAAAGCTCCAGTATCTGGGAATTTTAGACCTCGGATTCGGCATCAGCTCCGGAGCCCTCCCCGCCTGCCCCCTATGGATTTTATCTTTCGGAGCATCCCCCGAAATGATAGAAGCAAATCAACGGTGCGCCATTGACAGGGTAGCCGATTATGTCATTGGGTACGACACCCCTGATAATATGGAACTCCTGGAAAAAGCGGGATATATTCGAGCCGCATCCTTCAGACAACTCAGCCTTTTCAGAGGAGAAAACGATCCCAAAATAACGCTGTGGGCAAAATCACGGGAACTCATCAATTCCCCCGCTCAATCCCCGGGCAATACCCCGAATAACTAAGCCCGCAAAGCGCGCCCTCATTTTCCCCAGGCACGCTGAGAAAAATCAACACAAAAAAACATCACGCTGCAGAACCATATTCTGCAGCGTGATGCAGTAAACAGAACGCAGCGGATTTACTCCACGATAGGCAACGGAGCAGTCGTCTTCCAATCACCTCGGGTAAAATCGGGGAATACCTGCGGAGCCCCGCCTTCATTCACCGACTTCTCCGACAGCGGGCCCACTGCCGACCACAGGGCACCCTCATACACATTCTGGTCCAGCGGCTCCCCTTTGTGCAGGCACTCGATTACGCGGTACAACATGATGTAGTCCATACCGCCATGGCCGCCATTCTTCTCAGCCGCCTCTCCGAGGCGCTTGTACAGAGGGTGATCATACTGCCGATACAGCTCTGCCACCGCCTCCTTGCCCTGGTACCAGCGGTGGTATCCGCCCAGGTCTGCGATCTCCTTGCCTCCGGGCTGTCCCGCCTCCTCCTGCTGCTTCTCTATCGCGCTGTAGCCGATGCGCTCACCGGCCACACGCGTCGGGAACCCGGCCAGCGTACCCTCGGTACCCTGTATCAGGTTTTTGCGGTCATAAGGGCGCGGGCTTGTCTCATCCCACTGCACCAGAATCGTCCTGCCCGCCTTCGTCTTGATGATCGACGTGCTCATATCCGCACATTTGAACTCCATCTGGTTCCACTTGTGATCCTCCGGGAAGTTCTTCTTCGCGTATGCGGCACGGCCCAACGCCGGACTGCCGAACGACACAATGCGGTCAAACGTATCATCCGTACGGGCGATATTCATATACTGCGCCACCGGGCCCAGGCCGTGCGTCGGGTACAGATTACCGTTGCGCCCGGCATAGTGGTACGTACGCCAGGAACCGCAGCCGCGGTCCACACTCTTCATCTGCATGCGCAGCTCATGGATATAGGCCGCCTCGCCATGCAGCAGCTCGCCAATGAGCCCCTGCCGCACCATGTTGAGGAACATCAGCTCATCACGCCCGTAGTTCACATTCTCCAGCATCATGCAGTGGCGTTTCGTGCGCTCCGAAGTATCCACCACGCGCCAGAGATCCTCCAGCGTCAGCGCCAGCGGTACCTCCACAAACGCGTGAGCACCGTGCTCCATCGCATCGATAGCCATCTGCGCGTGCGTCTCCCAGGGGGTATTAATAATCACCGCATCAGGCTTGAGCTCCTCGAGCATCTTCAGGTATGCCTTCGGGTCACCATGATACTCAGCCGGCCGCTTGCCTGTCTTCTCCTGGATGAAATCAGCCGCTTCCTTCGTCACATCATCATAAAGATCACATACGCCCACCACCTCACAATGCGGAATCGCGGCGAAATGCTCCGTCTGCGGCAACCCGCGCTCCCCGAGCCCAATCACCGCAACGCGCACACACTCGATCGCCGGAGCGCGGAAACCGCCCATGTAAATGGAACCCTCCGGGCGCGGAGGCACCGCTGCCGTATCCGGCACGGAAATGTTCTGTTCATGAGTCAGCTCCGCGCTGGTAGGCTGAGGAGCATCCGACTGAGCGGCTGCTACAGCTGCCGCGCCTACTAATCCTATCATCATATATTTGAACATGTTCGTCATCCTTATTTTGTCCGCGGGCACCATGCCCGCTGAGGGTCATTATAACACGATTGGCTACTTTTCCCAACGAAAAAGCACCGTCGTTGAATTTGAACATCCCAGTCAGTTTGACTTATTGGCAGTTATCTTATACACTGGACATCAGGACGAGAAAGACGCCCAACGCACAGATGAATACATTGGAAGCATACCTGACCCGCACCACAGAAGAAGGCGACAGTGTAAACACCAATGCCGCCATCCTCCCGGGGCCGGCAGAAAGCTCCGTCCGAGATCTGTCCATCACACACCAGGATGCCCGGGTCTCCCGCCTGGGAGGCTATTATGAAATCCATGGTCGCTACGGGCTCATCACCCTGATACGCGGCAAGCTGGACATCCTGCTGGATGGCTGCCCGCTGCACCTGAGTGCCGGGCAAGGGCTCCTCCACTTCCCCTTTCAGACACACTACCTGCTCCGCGAATCAACTGACGCTCTGCTGTGCAGCATCCTATTCACCTGCACGAATGCCTCCCCCTGGCAAAGCCTGCACCGCTCCGTATTCCGCCTTCCCAAGGGGTGGGAAAACCAGCACACAGCCATTCTGAAACACTGGCATGAACGCAATGCGTCTGCCGCCGTGGCTGGACTCATCGCACAGTTGACAGCCTGCACCGCGCAGCACCGCCAAGACGCCGCCCCCATGCCCGGTCTCTTCACCGACCTGCACCAACTTCTCGAGCGTCCCGGTGCCTGCACCCTGCGAGTCAAAGAACTGGCCGCCTCCCTCGATCTCTCGCCAAACTACCTCAACAGTGCCTACCGAACCATCTTTGGCGCCCCCTTAGGCACCTACCTGGAGCACCGGCGCTTTGACCTGGCCGTTTCCCTACTGGGGGAGCCGAGCCTCCCCATCAAGGAAATTGCCGAACGCACAGGCTTTCTGACCACGTCCTCCTTTTGCCGCAAGATGCGCACATGGAGCGGGCTGACACCCAGCCAGTGCCGCGAGATTCTGTGTTCGGCCTCCCCGTGCATCCGATTTACACCACGCGGGCAGGCCGTCTATGACGGCTACCAGCTTGGGCAATCGTCCGGGACGTCCCCCAAGCACACCCCATGAGGAAACCCCGGCCAGCAGGCACGCCACGCCTGCAGACCCCGCGCACCAAGCCTTGAGACAAACAGACTGAAAGCCCCCAAAGTGCAGAGACTGCGCTTTGGGGGCTCCCGTCAATCAGAAGCTGCGAAAGACTACTCCACAATGGGCAACGGAGCAGTCGTCTTCCAGTCACCTCGGGTAAAATCGGGGAATACCTGCGGAGCCCCGCCTTCATTCACCGACTTCTCCGACAGCGGGCCCACTGCCGACCACAGGGCACCCTCATACACATTCTGGTCCAGCGGCTCCCCTTTGTGCAGGCACTCGATTACGCGGTACAACATGATGTAGTCCATACCGCCATGGCCGCCATTCTTCTCAGCCGCCTCTCCGAGGCGCTTGTACAGAGGGTGATCATACTGCCGATACAGCTCTGCCACCGCCTCCTTGCCCTGGTACCAGCGGTGGTATCCGCCCAGGTCTGCGATCTCCTTGCCTCCGGGCTGTCCCGCCTCCTCCTGCTGCTTCTCTATCGCGCTGTAGCCGATGCGCTCACCGGCCACACGCGTCGGGAACCCGGCCAGCGTACCCTCGGTACCCTGTATCAGGTTTTTGCGGTCATAAGGGCGCGGGCTTGTCTCATCCCACTGCACCAGAATCGTCCTGCCCGCCTTCGTCTTGATGATCGACGTGCTCATATCCGCACATTTGAACTCCATCTGGTTCCACTTGTGATCCTCCGGGAAGTTCTTCTTCGCGTATGCGGCACGGCCCAACGCCGGACTGCCGAACGACACAATGCGGTCAAACGTATCATCCGTACGGGCGATATTCATATACTGCGCCACCGGGCCCAGGCCGTGCGTCGGGTACAGATTACCGTTGCGCCCGGCATAGTGGTACGTACGCCAGGAACCGCAGCCGCGGTCCACACTCTTCATCTGCATGCGCAGCTCATGGATATAGGCCGCCTCGCCATGCAGCAGCTCGCCAATGAGCCCCTGCCGCACCATGTTGAGGAACATCAGCTCATCACGCCCGTAGTTCACATTCTCCAGCATCATGCAGTGGCGTTTCGTGCGCTCCGAAGTATCCACCACGCGCCAGAGATCCTCCAGCGTCAGCGCCAGCGGTACCTCCACAAACGCGTGAGCACCGTGCTCCATCGCATCGATAGCCATCTGCGCGTGCGTCTCCCAGGGGGTATTAATAATCACCGCATCAGGCTTGAGCTCCTCGAGCATCTTCAGGTATGCCTTCGGGTCACCATGATACTCAGCCGGCCGCTTGCCTGTCTTCTCCTGGATGAAATCAGCCGCTTCCTTCGTCACATCATCATAAAGATCACATACGCCCACCACCTCACAATGCGGAATCGCGGCGAAATGCTCCGTCTGCGGCAACCCGCGCTCCCCGAGCCCAATCACCGCAACGCGCACACACTCGATCGCCGGAGCGCGGAAACCGCCCATGTAAATGGAACCCTCCGGGCGCGGAGGCACCGCTGCCGTATCCGGCACGGAAATGTTCTGTTCATGAGTCAGCTCCGCGCTGGTAGGCTGAGAAGCATCCGACTGGGCCGCAGCTACAGAAGCCGCACCGACTAATCCGATAAGAATATGTTTCAGCATAGTTGTGTCAAGACGAGTCTCGTCTCCTCATACATACGGCCGCAGCACACCGTTCCTTTCATCTGATCAACACTTCATCCAACATTCCGGGAAAATAGTACACCCTTCCCTCATCACCGCTCCCGGCACAAGCCCCAACCACGGACCTTCCCGGCCTCCCCGAAACCCGGGGCACACCACGGCGGCCCATTGCCCCACCAAAACCTCCGCCAACAGCAAGTGACACCACCACCTATACATGACACCAAAATAAAAACATGCCGCTCTTTACGGTTGCCACACCCGCACGCATGCGCTACAATGCGCACATGAGTTATGATCTGATCGTCATCGGCGGCGGGCCGGCCGGCTACGTCGGAGCCATTCGCGCGGCCCAGCTGGGCAAGCGCGTCGTATGCGTTGAGCGCGAGCGTGTCGGAGGCACCTGCCTGAACTGGGGCTGCATCCCGACCAAAGCTCTGCTCAAAAACGGCGAAGTCTACCACACCATGAGCAAGCGGGCCGCCGAGTTCGGCATCACCGCCGAAGGGCTCAGCGTCGACTGGAGCGCCGTCATCGCCCGCTCGCGACAGATCAGCGAACGCCTCAGCAACGGCATCGCCTTCCTCTTCAAGAAAAACAAAATTGAGAGCATCACCGGCGACGCCAAAATCCTCGGCACCGGCAGAGTGGAAATCACCGCACCGGATGGCACCGTCAGCACCCTGGAAGGTGCCCACATCCTCATCGCCACCGGCGCCCGCACCCGCGAAGTCCCGGCCTTCCCCTTCAACGGCCGCACCATCATCGGCAGCAAAGACGCACTCGTCCTACCCAAACTCCCGGGCAGCATGATCGTCATCGGCTCCGGCGCCATTGGCACCGAGCTCTCCTACGTCTACCACTGCTTTGGCACCAAAGTCACTCTTGTTGAAGCCCTGCCGCGTCTCCTGCCCAACGAGGACGACGACGTCTGCCTCGCTATGGAACGAGCCTTCAAAAAGCAGGGCATCACCTGCATGCCCGGCGCCACCGTCGATGCCCTCAGGGACAACGGCGAAAGCGTCACCGCCACCATCACCGCCAAAAACGGCAAATCCCAGGAAATCACGGCAGACGTCTGTCTCGTTGCCATCGGCGTCGTTCCGGTCGTCCCCGAAGCCAAGGGGCTGGAACTCACCGAGCGCGGTTTCATCAAAGTGAACGAACGCTACGAAACCAGCATCTCCGGGGTCTACGCCGCCGGGGACTGCATCGGCGGCGTCATGCTGGCACACACGGCCAGCTACGAAGCCGAGCAAGCCGTCGAAGGCATGTTTGACAGCACGCACACACCGCTGAAACCCCACATCATCCCCGGCTGCACCTACTGCCACCCGCAAGTAGCCAGCGTCGGCAAGCGCGAGCGCGAGCTCAAAGAAGCCGGCGTCGAGTACAAGGTGGGCAAATTCCCCTTCCAAGCCATCGGCAAAGCCGTCGCTGCCGGCGAGACCGACGGCTTCGTCAAGCTCCTCTTCGGCAAAGAAAACGGAGAACTGCTCGGCGCCCACATCGTCGGCGACAACGCCACCGAACTCATCGCCACGCCCGAACTCGCCCTGAGCAGCGAGCTGACCGATGCCGACCTCAACGCCATGATCTACGCCCACCCCACCCTGGCCGAAGCCGTACACGAAGCCGTGCTGGCAGCAGACGGCGCAGCCATCCACGCCTGACACGAAACCCCGGCATACCGGGCGGGCTCCCCAAGCTCCGCATCCCCGCCCGGGTGCCCCCATCCTCCACCCCGCACCACCCCAGCTCACACTGCCCATGGCACGCCGGTTCTACTACGACACAGGAGAAGAAAAAATAGGCCCCATCAGCGGGGAAGAGCTCCTGCGTCTCCGCGCCTCCGGCGAAATCGCCAACGACACCTGGGTACGCTCCGAGAACTCCCAAACCTGGCGGCCCATGCACAGCGTCAACCTCCGGGAAGAAGAGGAAGAACTGCGCAATCCCAGCCTCATCAAGCTCCTGCTCAAGCACGCCTCCTGGTCTACCATCATCATGGCGGTAGCCATCGGCGTCATCCTGATTGCCCTCATCATAGGCGCCGTCTCCCTCCTCTGGCCACTGTTTGTCGTTCTGCTGGCCATTTGGCTGATCAACAAAGCCATACACTGACCCGGCACAACACACCGACGCCACCGCATCCGGAGCATCCCCCCGCCGCAGCCCTCCATCCCATCCCTGACACCCAACGGTTATGAACGCCTTTGACCTCCTGGGGGCTGACTCCATGACCACCATCCGGAGCTTTGACCAGCACTGGGTATACGCCTTCTGCGCCGCCTTCGGCACCATCTCCGCAGCCATTGCCGGCTCCACTGCCTCCTGCCGCGTACGCATGGACATCTTCGGCTTCATCATATGCGGCGCCATCGCAGCGCTGGGAGGCGGCACCCTGCGCGACCTGCTGCTCACCGGCTGCACGCGGGCGGACGGCACCCCCATCATAGTCTATTGGGTCAGCGCCGAAGAAGCCAAGTACATGTACTACGCC
Organism: uncultured Akkermansia sp.; assembly: GCA_944390825.1. Lineage (GTDB taxonomy): Bacteria > Verrucomicrobiota > Verrucomicrobiia > Verrucomicrobiales > Akkermansiaceae > Akkermansia. The sequence continues at coordinate 95,012 of CALXRG010000002.1, read as the reverse complement.
CTCATCACCTCACTGGTGATGTTCTACCTGACGCGCTTCGTCAAACCACCGGCAGGCACCATCCGCGTAGCAGACGCCTTTGCCATGGCCTTCTTCACCATCATCGGCACTGCCAAATCCTTCTACATCGGCATTCCCTGGCCGATCTCCGTCCTCATGGGCATGTGCACAGGCGTCGCGGGAGGAGCCCTTCGCGACGTACTGACCGGCAATGTTCCCTACGTCTTCCGTCCCGGCGAACTCTACGCCACCGCCTCCATCGTGGGCGGGCTCGCCTTCATTGCCCTCATCTACCTGAACGTCCCCTACCCGATCGCCTTCATCTCCGGCGTCGTCATCGCCTTCACCTTCCGCATGGCCGCCGTCTACCTCAACTGGATGCTCCCCTCCTACCGACCGCTCTTCGACTACCAGGAAAGCGGAGCCAAACAGTCCAAAATCTCCCTCTTTCCCCTCCCCGGCGCACAACTTCCCGAACAGCAAAGCAAACCGCAGGAAGACACCGCCACCACCCCCGACCGCCCTTCCGACTCCCCCGACCGTTCTTCCGACTCCCCCGACCGTTCTTCCGACTCCCCTGATCGATCCACCCGCGACAGCTGAGCTTTCATCCCGCAGCCCCCACCGCCCTCCAAACGGCCCGCCCCCCTGTCAGGCACCGCAGCAGGAGCGCCCCACCCGCAGCAGCGGACACCCCATTCTTACCGCAGCAAAATCGTCATCTTACAAAGCGTAATTTCAGCTTGCTTTGCTCAGGCAATCGGGATAGAATAGCGGACGTGATAGGTACCGAAATGAAGGAAGCGGCACTCAAAGCCTACAAAGCCATGGTGATGGCGCGGGCATTCGACACCAAAACGTCCGCCCTGTACAAAGCCGGCAAGATTCTGGGCGGCGTATTCCTCGGCCGCGGGCACGAAGCCATCGCCGCCTGCGAGGCTGTGTTTCTGCGCAAAGGGCACGACGTCTACTCCCCCTTCATCCGCGAGCAGGCAGGGCGCTGCGCCTGGGGCGACAGCGTACTGGAAAGCGCCCGCACCTACTTTGGCAGCGTAGAAGGCTGCATGCACGGGCGCGACGGCAACGTCCACTGGGGCAAACCACTGGAAGGCACCACCGCCCCCATCTCCCACCTTGGCGCCATGGCCGCCGTCATCGGGGGCATGGTACTTGCCAAGCGCATGCAAGGCATCACCGACGCCGTGGGCGTCACCTGCTATGGAGACGGCACCACCTCCGTGGGCGCCTTCCACGAAGCCTGCAACATGATTGCCGTCCTGAAGCTGCCCGTCATCATCGTCGTCTCCAACAACCAATACGCCTACTCCACCCCGAACACCCAGGAATTCGCCTGCGACCTCCTGGATCGCGGTCGCGGCTACGGCCTCACCAGCCACGCCTGCGACGGCACCGACTTTCTCCAGACCCTGGAAACCATGCACAGCGCCGTCACCGCCGCCCGTCGGGGCGAAGGCCCGCAGTGGGTCGTAGCAACCACCCTGCGCATGTGCGGCCATGGCGAGCACGACGACGCCTCCTACATCCCCGAAACCCTCAAAGCCGCCTACGCCGACCGCGACCCCCTGGCCGTCGCACGGCGTCAGCTGATCGAATGCGGCTGGCTCACGGAAGACACCGATGCCGCGCTGAATCGCGAATGCACCGATGAAGTCCAGCGCAGCGTCGCCCAAGCCCAGAAAGAAGCCACCCCGAATCCCGCCACCGAAGACTGGCAAGCCACCTCCTGGCGCCCCTTCCGTTAACCCGCCTTCCCGCATCGCCGCTGCCGCCCCATCACCACCGCCTCCGCGAACCCGAGACCACCGCCACCCCCGAACCCGCTTCACACCGAAGACCGAATCACCGCCATCCCGCGCCCCGAAACCGCACAGCCCCATTTATCGCATGCCTGTCACCTACATCGATGCCATCCACCAAGCCATGCAGGAACTGCTGGAGGAAGACCCCCGTGTATTCCTGATGGGTGAAGACATAGCCGGCACATTCGGCGGCGCATTCAAAGCCACCAAAGGGCTGGAAGCGCAATTCCCCGGCCGCGTCATCAACACCCCCATCAGCGAAGACGCCATCGTCGGCTTCGGCATAGGTGCCGCCCTCGGCGGCATGAAACCCATCCTGGAAATGCAATTTGCCGACTTCGGTCTGCTTGGTCTCAACCAAATGGGCAACAACGCCGGCGCGCACTACTACCGCACCGGCGTCCCGATCAACCTCACCCTGCGCATGCCCTGCGGCGGCACCCCGGGCGGCGGCCCCTTCCACAGTCAAAGTCTCGAAGCCCTCTTTGCCCACTTCCCGGGCCTGCACGTCTTCACCCCGGCCACCGTAGCCGACGCCTACTACATGCTCAAGCAAGCCGTCCAGATACCCGATCCCGTCGTCTTCATGGAGCACAAGTTCCTGTACCGCTGGCTCAAAGCCGACACCTGGCATGACCCGCAACCCCTGCCCGTCGGCAAAGCCCGCATCGCCCGCGCCGGCGAGCACGCCACCGTCATCGCCTTCTCCGCCATGGTCCCTGAGGCGCTCAAAGCCGCCGACCTCCTCGCAAGCGCCAGCGGCTACCACATCGAAGTCGTCGACCTGCGCAGCGTCAAGCCCATGGACACCGACACCATCCTAGCCTCCGTCGCCCGCACGGGGCGCATGCTGGTCGTCAGCGAAGACTTTCCCTGGGGCGGCGTCGCCTCGGAAGTCGTTGCGCGCGTCGCCGCCGAAGGCCTGCACCTGCTCGATGCCCCGCCGCTGCGGCTCACCTCCAAGGACACCCCCATCCCCTCCCATGCCGACCTGTGGAAAGCCCACCGGCCGCACAGCAACGACATTGCGGATGCCGTCCGCTACCTCATTTCGCTTTAACCCCCCATCCCCATCACCATGCCCCTTGTTCCGATTCTGATGCCCCAGCTGGGCGAATCCATTGCGGAAGCCACCATCATGCACCTGCTCATCAAGCCGGGTGATGTCGTGGAAGCCGAGCAGGAAGTCTTCGAGGTGGAGACCAACAAAGCCGTGATGGGCGTCACCACCTCCTGCGCCGGCACCGTCACCAGCATCTCCGTCGCTGAAGGCGAAACCGTCGCCGTCGGCGCCATCATGGGCCTCATCGAAGCCACCCCCGAAGAAATCGAACGCAGCGGCGCCACCCCGCTCGACGCCACAGAACAAGCCACAGCCGCCCAGGCACCCCAACCCACCGCCACAGGCACCGGCCAGGGAACCGGCGCTGCCAAGCCCAATGCCGACGGCTCACACTTCAGCACCCAAGGCGAATACCGCGAAACCCTGGCCGCCGCCGGCGCAGAAGGGCGCGGTCTGCCCGTCCCCATCGGCGTACGCGGCGCCCACTACCTCTCTCCCCGCATCCGTGCCCGCATGGATGAGCTCGGCATCACCGAAGCCGACCTCGTCTACATCACCGGCACCGGTGCCGGCGGCCGCATCACCATCGACGACTTTGAACACTTCATGAACTACGTGGATGGATGGCCATCCCGCAAAGCCTCCCCCATGCGCCGGAGCGTCGCCAGCAGCATGCAGCGCACCTGGAGACGCCCCATTGCCAGCGCCAGCCGCCCCATCTATATGGCGCCCATCATGCTGCACCGCCGGCACCACCCGCGCAAACCAGGCATCACCCTCTACTTCGTACGCGCCCTGGCCCTGGCCCTGGCCGAAGCCCCTGAATGCGCAGGCTACATGGTAGGCGGCCTCATCCTCACCCCGCGGCGCATCGACATCGGAGTAGCCGTGCAGGTAACCGACGGCGTCATGGTGCCCGTCATGCGCAACGTCAACGAATACACCATGGACGAACTCATCGACGAATACAACAAAGTCGTCGAACAAGCCCGCTCGCGCCGCCTCGACGACGCCTACGTCGGCGGCGGCATCGCCACAGTCACCAACTTCGGCGGCTTTGGCCTGACAGACGGCACCCCCATGCCGCTGCCGAGCGAAAGCCTCATCCTCGGCGTTGGCGCAGTGCAGAAAGTACCGGTATGGAGCGACGAAGTCGAGTGTTTCATCCCGGTGGAACAGGCCAAGATCGTCGCCTCCTTCGACCACCGCGTCGTCGATGGCGGCGACATCGGCCGGCTCATGGTACGCATCGCCTACTACCTGGAACACCCGGACATGCTCTAAGCCCGGACGTCCCTGCTCCAAACCTCTGCCTGCCAGCCAGCCCAGCCACAGCCAGCCTCCCCCATCCTCCCCACAGCCTCCGAACCCGGCCATGACGCCACTCCCTGCCAACCTCCACACCCTCGGGATCGTCGCCGGCGCAGGAGAATACCCGCGCATGGTCATCGAAGCCGCCAAGCGCGCGGGTGTGCGGATCATCTGTGCGGGCATCCGGGGCTCCGTCGGGGCGGACATCCCCCCTCTGTGTGATGCCTACGCCTGCTTTCGGGCCGGAGCACTCGAAGCCACTCACGCCTTTCTGGCCGCGCACGGCGTGAAGCACCTCATGATGACCGGGCAGATTCGCCCCTCAACCCTCTACACCATGTGGCCGGACACCCTGGCCATCAAACTGCTGGCGCAACTCGACCGGCGCAACGCTCACAGCATCTTCGGCATCCTCTGCGAGCAGCTTGAACTGCGCGGCATCACCGTGCTGCCCGCCACCACCTTCATGGAAGACTACATGCCCGGCCCCGGCCACCTCGCCGGCCCCGAGCCCACCGACGCCCAGCTCCTCGAAGCCGACCACGGGCTTGAACTCGCCCGCGAAATCGCCCGCCTCGACATCGGCCAGAGCCTGGTCGTGCACGGCGACCGCGTCATGTGTGTCGAAGCCTTCAAAGGCACCAACGAGTGCCTGCATGCCGGCGGTCACCGCCCCCACCCCGTCACCCTCTGCAAAGTCACCAAACCCGGGCACGACATGCGCTTCGATGTCCCGTGCATCGGCCTGGGCACCATACGCAACGCCGTGCAGGCCGGCGTCAACCACATCGCACTGGAAGCCAACCGCACCATCATCTTCCAGCGCGAGAACGTCCTGGAGCTCTGCCATCGCCACGGCATCACCCTGCATGCCCGCCCGGTACCGCCCGGCGGCATTCACCTGCCCGACCCGGGACACGTCCACAGCGATGCCGAACACGCCTGCTTCATTGCCGGCGCCATCGAGCAGCTCGGCATCGGCCACAGTGCCGTCGTCTGTGACGGCGTCGTCATCGCCGTCGAAGACCCGGACGGCCCGCTCAAGTGCATCAGCCGCGCCCGGACGTACATGAACCGGCTGCGGCTCACCCGCCTCCTCAACTGGCTGTGCGGACTCCTGCTGCGCCGGCACAGTGCACCGCCAGCCCCGATGGTCTTCGGTCATACAGAAGCGCTGGCGATCACGCCAGCGCTTCGTCGAGCCCTCAAACGCGCCGGCATCCGCGACGCCCTGTAAACGCAGACACATGCCGGGGCGCACAAGGAAATCCTGCACGCAACCTCCCCCTTGCCGACGGGCTTGCTCCCGACAATCAAAACTACTCCCCCCCGGCGATTGGGACTCCCGCTTTCGGCGGCCTAGGCGCCATCGCCCGGCGGCCCGGTTTTTCCTCCCGGCAGGTGAAGGCTCCCCCTCTATCGCACGGAACACCGCCTCCCGCCGGTTGGATTCCAGCCCCTCGGCGACACCACTGTGCGATCGGTCACTGATCCGACCCGGGCAAGGGCGGCAGCACCCACTCCTGCTTGGTCGGCAGCGCACAAAGTCGCAGCACATAAAGACTCATCAGGCAGCCAAGCTCCATGATTCCCGGAACCGGGAGACCAGCTGCCACAAAGGACAGCGTCCACCAGGGAGAGCGGCCGGCATCACGCAAGCGCCGGGCGCTTATGGCAAACGAAGGACAGATAATCAGCAGGGCAAAAGCAAGTGCCAGCACGGCGGAAATCAAGTGCAGCACCGGCTGCTCCATCCATAGATTGGCCGCATAGCACCAAGTGTCCAGCAGCAAATCCTGCGGTTGAGCCCAGATGCGGATGATCTCCTCGGGCGTTGCTCCCCCGGCCGCCACCCCGGCAACAGTGAATCCAACCTCATCCGACAAAAACAGCATCGCCCGGAAGACAAGCAGCAGCAGTGGCGACGCCAGCGCCACCAGCGCCAGCTGCGTCACCGTGACGAAATACCAGAACGGACGCCTCGCCGTTCGTCCGGAGAAATCCGCATAGCGTCCAAACCCCTCGCGAAACGCCTCAAGCATACCTGCTCCTTTCCTCCTGCTGCCCGTTTCTCCCGTTTACGGTGCTCCCATGTGCGATGCTCCCGTTTGCAGTGCTCCCAGTGCCGGGCCCCATTCCCGCGCACCGATGTATCGCTCCTGCCGCCAGCCTCACCACTGCCGCAGCCCGTCCCACTGCAGACACAGCACCGCCCGCGAAGGCAGCGCACCTCATGACCGCAGCATACTCCGTTACCATGACCGACTTCATATCAGGATATCACCTTTGTTCGTTGCACTCCCGCAGCAGAACGTTCATTCATGCGCCCGCGAAGGCAAGTGCGGCTCAAGCGTCTGGCGGTTGGCCCGCTCACGGGAGCGGGCGCGCTGCTGGGCCTGCCGGTACAGATACTCCTGCATGCGGAACGGCTTTCCATCGCGCTCGACGGGCGCGGACGTCCCATCCGGCAGAATCAGTGAAGCCTGTGTATTATCCCGGAAGCAAGCCTCCAGGATCTCGCACACGCGCTGAGCCACCCCGGGATCGAGGATAGGAATCATCAGCTCGACCCTGCGGTCCAGGTTGCGGTGCATCCAGTCCGCACTGGCGATGTACACCAGGCGCTCCCCGCCATTGTGGAAGCAAAAAATACGCGCATGCTCCAGGTAGCGGTCCACGATGCTGACGATACGCACCACCTGCCGGGCCCGCTCCGTCGAGGGCGACCAGCAGCATATACCCCTGATATTCAGCCGGATGTGCACTCCTGCATTAGCCGCCTGATCAAGAGCCCGGATAATTTCCGTATCATTGAGCGAATTCATCTTAGCCTCGATCACCGCTCGTTCGCCACGGACAGCGCGAGCCTGCTCTGCCTCGATCAGGCTCAGCAGGCGGGCCTTCATCATGGCCGGCGAGGGGTAAAGGCGACGGAACTGCATCAGACGGGTCAGTCCCGTCACTGAGTTAAAAAACTGAGCCGCATCCGCGCAAAGATTCTCCTCGCACGTCAGCAAAGAAATATCCGTATAAATCCGCGCTGTACTCTCGTTGTAATTCCCCGTGCCGAAGTGGCAATAGCGGCGCAGCGACCCATTCTCCCGGCGTACAATCAGCGTGATCTTGGCGTGGGTTTTGAATCCCTTGACCCCGTACACCACCTGTACCCCAGCCCGCTGAAGGCGCTCGGCCTGGAACAAATTATGCCCCTCATCGAAGCGGGCCTTAAGCTCCACCAGAGCCGTTACCTGCTTACCGCTTTCCGCCGCGCGGCACAGTGCGGAAATAAACCGGGATTTGTGCGCCGTGCGGTAAAGCACCTGCTTGATTGCCACCACATCAGGGTCTGCGGCTGCCTCCTCCACCAGCTTCACCACCGGCTCATAGCTCTCGTAGGGGTTATTGATCAGGATATCACCCTGATCCATATTTTCAAACATACTCAGCGACGGATCCACCCCTATCGGGTAAGCCGGCAGCCACGTCTCGATCTTATAATTGTCATGCCCCGGCTCAAACGCCATCGGGAAAAAATCCACCAGGCGCAGCAAACCCGGTACCCGGTAAATAGCCGCATGCTCATCCGCCCCCACGACACGCGCAATCGCGCGGGCAAAGCCAGGGTCCGTCTCCTTGGGAATCTCCACACGCACACAATCCGAAAACTTGCGGGCCACCAGCATCTCCTCCATCTCCCGGGCGAAATCCCCGCCCTCCTCCTCCACCACAGCGATATCGCCATTGCGCGTCACCCGGAAAGGACTGCACCGCACCACTCGCTCACCGGGGAACAGCCCGCCGATAAACGCCCCCACCAAATCCTCCAGCATCACATAACCATCCCCACCCAGCGCCGCCGCATGCACGCGGCGCGGCAGCACATCCGGCAGCGGCACCGCCACAAAGCGGGCCTCCTTCGCGTCCTCTGCCTGCAGCTCAAGTGCCATGATCAGACTCAGCGACGGGAGCACCGGGGGCACCTCCACCTCCATCGCCAGCGGTGTCAGCAACGGCGCAATATTCGTTGCGAAAAGCTCCTCAAGCATCGCGTGCTGGGCAGGTGTCAACTCCCTAACGGTCATCGGGCTCAACCTCGCTTCCCGCATCAGCGGCATCAACTCGCTGTTCATCAGCGCATACTGGTCCGTGACCATGCGATCCACACGGCTGTGAATCAGGCCAAGCTGCTCACTGGGAGTCAAACCGGAAGCATCCGTCGTCACCTTACCGGACTGGCGCAACAGCATCAAACCACCCACGCGCACCTGGAAAAACTCATCGAGGTTACTCGCGCAAATCGCCACAAACTTCACACGCTCCAACAGCGGCAAATCCTGGCGATACGCCTGATCGAGCACCCGCTGGTTAAACTCCAGCCAAGACATCTCCCGATTAATGAACATGTGACTCTTCACAGCAGCACTCCCTTTTCACACCCTTCATGCTACCACAGACAGACCATCCCGGTCAAGCGTCCTTCAGTGACATAAATGTACGACGCACCCGTTCCATGCATATATCAGCATTTACACCACCGTCCTCAGCCGCATCAGGAGAAGGCCTCCCCTCCTCCATGGCGAAAAGGAAGCGACTCATTGCAGCTCAACCAGATTGACACCTGAACCCCGGCAGGTTAGAATCCGTATCAAACACCAGAAAACTATGCCGGGACAGCACCCCCCATCATCTTCCTCCAGCGCTTCCCCCTCCCCAGCGGGACAAAACGGGAAACCGGTGCCGTGTCATGAACCATCAACGGGACCGGGTAGCGCGCAGACAGCAAGCACCAGTAAAGCTCAACCGTCTGATGAAACGGCACACCCTCATCCCGGCAAAGCAGCTGTCTGCATGCAGTGGAGTATTCTCGGCTTCCTTTTGCTGCTTTCCTTCAGCATGAACTTTCCCGAGTCCCTGCTTCCGCTCTACATGCTTGGGGGAGGCATACCTGTGACGATATGTCTGTGTTCGGCATACCTCGCCGGGCGCAATCCCCGCCCCTCTCCCCGCTACACCACCGTCTGCTATCTCAACCTCATCCTGCCCGCCGCCATCCTCGCCGCTCATGTCTTGATCACATCGCAGCACGCCAGCGGCATCTACGATGCACAGGACGGCCTCACCTACCTCTTTGCCGGCGTCTACGCGCACATTCTCTATGCTCTTCTGCTTCCCGTCATCCTGGTGATCATGCGTCTCCTCCATACCCGAAAGTAAACAGCCACAGGTCCCGCCATAGCTCTATCACAAGAGCAGCAGCAGAGTCAGTCCAGGGGAAAAAGAAATTACGTGACAATGCCCCCCCCAATTACAGACAAGCACAGTGATTTGACATAGGAAAACTCTTTTGTGAGAAGCGCAAAAGCACGGAAATGCCGGCCGAAGTCCCGCATTCCACCGTCCGAATTAACCTTGACTCTTCCTATTGCTCATGTTACGCTGCTCGCGTTCATGAGCATTCATCTCCAAACACAGTGTTGCCCGGCACCTGACCATCGTTGCAATGTATGGGAAACATACAAATGGCACATCATTGCTGCGGCATGCTTCTATGCTGCCTACGTTTTCGTATACGGATACCATATTCTGCGCTTGGGACTCTTGCCGGATGAGATGTTGTCATTCAGGGGGAATGATACCTCTGTCTACACTGGAGCAGGCAGATGGGCCAATGCCGTCTACCGTCAGATCATGCACGAAGGGACAGTTCCCTTTGCGGCCGGCATGGTTTCGGGCCTCTATTTATCCATCTGTTATGTAATCCAGGCGACGCTGCTCAAGCTCAAGAACCTGGCGACCTATCTGGTGTTTGGCGCGGCCTACCTGGGAATGATTCAGTTTGCCGCTGTCCTGGAGTGCTCCCAAAACGTCGATGCCATCAGCTTTGGTTTTCTGCTTTGCACCATCGCCGCAGTACTACTCTTCAAACCGGATCGGATTACCCCGAAAGCCGTGGTGGCCTCCATTCTTCTGGTAGCTTTCGCCGTAAGCATCTATCAAACCATTATTCTCTATTTCTGTGTGCTGGCACTGGCCACCTACCTGGCCCGCTTAGAAACAGGCGGACCCCATTGCATCAAGCGGGATGCCGTGAGGCTGGCCATCGTCGTTCTGGCAGCCCTCGGACTCTTCTATCTCTCCAATCGCTTTGTACTGGCCATGGGATTGGCTGATCAGGCCACCGTCGAAGGCCAGCGTGCCCACCAGGCCTTCATGATGGGGCCCTGGCACTCGTTCCACCAATTCTCTCCGGCCGAAAAGCTCTTCTTTATCGGACATGCTGTCAAAATCACACTTTTGGGCGCCCTGGGTGTCATGCGAAGCGGGGGGTGGATCACCTGTACCTGCATCATTCCTCTGGTCGTGCTGTTCCTCCGATACAAGCGGGATAGCTCCACCAAAGGGGAATTCGCCGTTAGATACCTGCTGGTTATCCTGATCTGGCTTGTTCCCCATCTCTACCTCATGTTCTTTGCCCACTTCAGGGGAGCAAACGTAGGTTTGGCCGATCCGCTTTCCTGCGCATGCCTGTGGGCTCTCACCATCAAACCACTCACGATAACGCCCCGACGGATGGCGTGGATAGGCATCGCCGCGGCCTTCGTATTGAGCAAAGCCTGCTACCACGTCTCGTACCGGGCGTTCATGGCTCGCCTCAACTACGACACCACGACAGCAGAACTCAGGGAAATCTATACCGATGCCCTCCGCTATGCCAGCCGGCAAGGACTCCACATCAAAGACTACGAAATCATTCTGGTCCACGCTGTCCAGGATCTGGGCGAAACACGTCCCGATTGGCAATTTAACCACTACAATCCGCTTCACTGGAGAGGACGATTCTACGGCATGCACCGGCTCCGCGGGCCTCTCGAAAACGAACTCACCCCGGAACTGATGCAACAACTCCATGCTGTCGATCCCTGGCCGGCGCCCAACTGTTTTATCCTCTCCAAGCGGCGGCTCTACGTCAAAGTGACCCACTACAAGCCCGATGTTTACCCTGCGTCCTACAGCGTCTTCTCCTACGAGGAGCTCTCCTCCCCTGACGGGAAAACTGTGGAGGCACAGGGCCAGCGTTGACACACCAAACCAATCCAACCATATACCGGTTGACAGCGCCAGCCCTGCCCTGTGTATCTGTAGCCAGGTCACGAGCTGTTACCCCCTGATAACACCTGCGCCGCCTTCCGTATCGTCAGCATTGCCTGTGTCCCCATTGGTGCCGCAAGATATGTCTGTTATTCATACTGCCATCATGGCCTCTCTCGGCGAAATTGCCCCTCAGACACAGAAAGGGCTTCACAGGCGCCTCTCCTTGGGGCATAATAGGCGCATGGCCATGCTGCTGCGTCTGTTTCCGCTTCTTGCTCTTTCCCTGCTGTCTCTGACAGGGTGCGACGAGTCGTCGGATGAGCAGCAGGCCCGTGCCTCGCGTTTCACGACCTCCACCAAACCCGCCCCCAATCCCCAGCGGGAAGCACTTGACTCGCTCCTGCGGGATGAGGCGCAGGAGCTGCCCACGACCCTGAGCTCCGGCCCGAAGTTTGAGCTCTACAGTCAGTATGAGGGAGAGGACATCCGCCAGGTCACTGGTGTATCCGGCCGCAGCCTGCTTCTTGTTTTCACTGCGCCCTGGTGCCCGCATTGCAAAACAATGCGTCATTCGCTGCTGAAACTGGCGCGGGAAGCCAAGGGCACGGTTCAGGTCGTAGAGGTGGATGCCGATGCCTACCCCAACTTGGCCAACGACTTCAAAATCGAGGCTGTACCGACGACGCTGCTCTACGTCGAAGGGATGCGCCTGCGCACCATCCGCGGTTCATACAACACCAAAAGCCTGCAAAATTACCTGCGCAAAGTGCTCGCCCAGGAAGACGACCAGCTTCCACCCGCGCCCTGAGCCACCCTCTTTCATACAGACACACCACACATCATGAGATTTCTGACAGGATTACAACCCAGCGGTCAGCTTCACATCGGCAACTACTTCGGCGCCATCGAACCGGCTGTACGTCTGCAGGAGCAAGGTGAAGCCTTCTATTTCATCGCCAACTACCATGCCATGACTACCATGGAAAGCGCGGAGAAGCTCCGGGAGAACACCTACGGCCTTGCAGTGGACTTTCTTGCCTGCGGCCTCGACCCGGCGAAGTCCGTTTTCTTTGCCCAATCTGCCGTACCCGAGGTCAATGAGCTGGCATGGATTCTCTCTACTGTTTGCCCGATGGGGTTGCTGGAGCGCTGCCACTCATACAAGGACAAGCTGGCGAAGGGCTTCAGTCCCTCTCATGCTCTCTTTGCCTATCCGGCGCTCATGGCGGCCGACATTCTGCTGTATGACTCTGACGCTGTCCCCGTGGGCAAAGACCAGAAGCAGCACCTCGAGGTTACCCGGGATCTGGCAGGCAAAATCAATGACCTCTTCGGCGAAAATCTCCTCAAAGTGCCCGAAGCCATCATCAGCGAGAGCACAGCGGTCGTCCCCGGCCTTGATGGTCAGAAAATGAGCAAAAGCTACGGCAACACCCTGCCTATCTTCGGAGAGGAAAAAGCCATGCGCAAACTCATCAACAAAAAAGTCGTGACCGACGCCACCCCGCTGGAGGCTCCCAAACCCACGGAAAACTCCATCATCCTGGCTCTCTACAAACTTTTTGCCTCTCCGGAGCAATACCAGGAGATGATCGACGCGCACCGCCGCGGCGGCGTGGGCTACGGTCAATTCAAGAAAGACCTGTTTGAGACCTATTGGGAGTACTTCCGAGCCGCGCGTGAGAAGCGTGAGTGGATTCTTGCCCACCCGGAGTACGTACACGACGTCCTCACCAGCGGTGCTGCCAAAGCCCGTGAGACCGCAGCCGCTACCCTCGCCCGCGTGCGCGCCGCGGTTGGTCTTGTTTGGTGCTGATGAAAGCTTGCGGCGTCTTCTAGGCGGGCTTACCGCGGCCGCAACGGGCGGAAAGTTCGCGAATCCAGGCTGACTGCGGCATGGCAGCAGCCTGGGCAGCGGTGAAGGGCATGCGGGGGCGCCAGTTGGTGCCGCCCTCGGTGCCGGGCGTGTTGAGCCGCACAGGGCAGTCGAAAAGCTCAGTCCACATCAAGGCTGCGTAGTTGGAGCGGCATGCGAAGAGTGCCGTGTAGAGGGCATCTTTGATGGCAGGGCTCCAAGGACTGACAGCCTCGTCGGGAGTCATCCCGCTGTAATCCCCCAGCCACTTGAGCAGGCGCTCGCAGTTCAAACCGCTTGTGAGCGTTTCGCGCATCGGGGCGGACGGCATGGCGATATCATGCCGGGCGTCGTCTGCGGCTTTCACCCAGCCGTACCACTCGTCCCAGTCGCAGCAGAGCGGGGCAAAATCATGCGTGGCATACGTGGCGAATGAACACGGATTATACGTGTCGCCGGGGACAATTTCGTCTTTCTCGATTTCCCAATGCGGGATTTTGAAACCTGCGATGCGCAGGCGTGACAGGTCCGGCCGCACGTAGTCCGGCACACAGCCGAGGTCTTCACCGATCACCCGCAGCCCGGGGGCTGCCTTGATCAACTGGCTGAGCAGGTGGTCACCCTGCATCAGGTTGAGTCGGCGGTCCTCTGCCGTCCAGTCCGGCCGCGGACGGAACCCGGGACGACGGCCTCCGCAGCGGGCGGCGGCTTCATCGGGCGTCAGCTCCAGGAACTCCTGGTTGCGATCCGGCATCCAGGGGAACGCATAGATCCGGTAAAAACCCAGGATATGATCCAGACGGTACATGCTGAAGATCTCGGCGAGTTTGCGAAGACGCCGGTTCCACCAGGCGAAGCCGTCGCACTGCATCACATCCCAGCGGTACAGCGGGATCCCCCAGTTCTGGCCCCATTTGGCTGTAAAGGGATCTTCGGCAAAGTTTCCCTCGGCGGGGGCTCCGCCACTCCATGACATGTCGAAGAGGTGCCGCTCAAAAAACACATCAGCGCTGGCTGCGGATATGCCTATGGGCACGTCCCCCATCAGCAGGACGTTACACTTGTCGGCATGGGCACGCACCTCAGCCCACTGGCAGGCGCAGAGCCACTGGAGCCACTCCTGGAAGCGCATCTGCTCCAGCGAGCTGCCGCTGGTGGCTACTGCGCGTCGGATGATGTCGGGATCCTGCACCGGCCACTTCCACCACTCGCAGGTTCCGAATGCGATGCAGGCAACGCGATAAATCGCGTAATCCTCCAGCCAGCGTCCCTGCTGCTCCACCCAGTGTGAAAATTCCTCGCGCTGCTCTGCGTAATTCGGCAACTCGCTGAAGCGCATCCACGCCTGCCGGTACAGTTCCTTCTTGAACGTGCGCACCCGCGCGTAATCCACAAAATCACGGCCGCCCGGCAGCTGCAGCGGTGGCAGATCATCGGGATAGGGTGGCAGCGGCAACTGCATCCCGGGGATGCGTTCCAGCGCCAGATAAAGAGGCTCCAGCGCCACCGAACTGAGAGCCGAATACGGGGACGGCGCATCATCCTCCCCCACGGCATTCACCGGCAACAGCTGCAAAAACCCCACGCCATGCGCGGAGGCCCACGTGATCCATTCTTCCAGCGCGGTCAAGTCTCCGATTCCCCCATCGCCCTCGCGGCGCAAGGAAAACAAAGGAAGCAACACCCCTGTCAGACGCTCAGATACCATGCGTGCATCATAGCACCCTTCCCGCAGCTCCGCAATCAAAAAACGGCGTTCCCTCCCCGAAACAATCCGCCGCTCACCGGAGCAAATCCCTATAAGCTGCGTCGGGCAGCAGCTAACTGCGCTTCGTCCGCTTTCCCCGGGTTTTCGTTCTCAAAGAGTTCCGTTTTTCCCATCACGGCTGCACGGTGCATCCGCAGCGACAAAGGGCGAAGGGCTCACTCTTGCCGGGATCCTGGTGACCTGCGGCCAGTGCCGGGACTTTTCCTGCTTGATGCGGGTGCCTTCTCGGCAAGAGGGCGGCAGAGTGGGCTGCGTTTCCTGTTCATTAGGCTGGCAGCATTGCTCGACTCACACGGCAGCGCATGCAGAAAAGCTTTGACACGATCGCCCGGGAGGGATAAGCTGGCACGGGCGACAGCCGCCCACCGCAAAGAAAGGAAGAGGACATGGCAGCATTACCCCCGGATCTGGATCCCATCGTGCGTGCTCAGGCATGGGTGGGCGACGCTATTCTGGCACTTTACGTGCGCGAGTGGATTTTGTCGTTTCGGCATCAAATCGATGGAAAGCTTTTTATTGAGTTCACGAGCAATGATTTCCTGCGGCTGACAGGAAACGCTACTGCCGTGGAGGCGCAGATCGGACGTATTTTCAAGAGCGACGGTCTGGAGGCTGCCTACGCCTGGATTGAGCACCATCTGCGTCCGCGCATGGAGCAACGCCTGCACACGCTCCGACAAAAAGGTTTGGCGTAGGCGGGGAACCCGCCGCCCGGGCCGGTATGCACCGGGCCGGCACGTATCCCGCCCGGAAAGGTCGAACAACCGGTTGTATCGCACCGGATGCCAGGGCCGGGTTCACCGGAGCATATCCGGCGTGACCTTGTAGGTGGCACCGCAGCGGGGACAGGATATTTCTATGTAGCCCTGCTCTGAGATAATGTCGGCAAAGTCCTTGCGCATGGCGCGAATCGTAGGCAGAATCTTCTGCACCGTGCAGCCGCAGCGGAAATAGAACCGGCGCGTTTCGAGCAGTTTCGTCTGCTCCGTATCAGTGATGCGGGAAGCATCGTCGGCGGTGAGCTCCGTGAGCCAGTCATGGTCTGCATCAGGCTCCGCCGTAATCAGGGTAAAACGGTCTCCCTCGAGCATAAAGGCCCGGGCCTGACGCTGCTCGCTTTGGCGGTAGTAGTCCTGCACCCAGTCAGCAACCGTATCACCATGCAGCACGATAACCGAGGTCTGAGGCTCCTTACCCTTGCACAGGTTTTGGGCGAAGAGCATATTCGTCTCATGTTCCTTGACGTCCTGCGTAAAAGCGCGGCCGATGACCTCCTCATCCACGGAAGAGCCCGACACGAAGTAATTGGCAATACAAGGAGTCTTCGTGTTGAAGGTCCAGGCGTGGTATTCCTGCCAGGGGCGGGAAACGAGGTGCAGGGTGAAGAAAGCAAGTATCTGCTTAAGGGTACTGTCGACAGGCTCAGCATTGCGCAATCCCTGGTGCATGAGGTGCAGGTAATAATCCACAAAAAGAGGGGAGAAATCCGCCGTCAGCATCAGGCAGTTGCGCTGCCGCACAAAAACAGACTGCACCGTGGTGAACTCTTCTACCCCGTCAGCCGGCTGCGGCGCAGCACCGGATGTGGCGGGAATGTCAGATTGCCGACCGGGGTCGGGCGAGGGCGTAGCTTCTGGAGCGGAATCAGTCATGTTGCTTTTCGGATTCGGAGCTATCTTACCCCTGCCCCGCCGTGCTGACAAGCGAAAAAAGGGACATAGAGCGCGCCGGGCGGGTTACCCGGGCATGGGCAGACGCTTTCGCCCGCTCGGCGGCAAACCAGCGGCAGACCTGCGGGCGGGAACCCGGGGGTGAGCCGGAGGAAGGGGGGGGCGTCCTCCCCTCTCCCGGCCCATCCAGGCCCCCTTCTCCCCGGGCCCCTTCTCCCCGGGCCCTCTCAGGAGATGATGCCGCAGCGGCGCAACAAAGCAGAGGTATCCGGATCGCGGTGCATGAAGTCGCGGAACGATTCAGCCACAGGGCGGCTGTTGCCGCGCGAGAGAATCGCCCGGCGGAAATCTCGCCCGGTGGCGGGGTTGAAGATGCCCTCCTGACGGAAGCGGCTGAAGGCATCCGCCTCGAGTACTTCCGCCCACTTGTAGGAGTAGTAGCCAGCGTCGTATCCGCCTTCGAAGATGTGGGAGAAGGCACGCAGCATGCTGGGGTTCTGCTCGGTGACGGGGACCCGGTAGTCGGCCAGGATCGCGCGGTCTGTCTCTTCCAGGTCGCGACCGGCATAGCGCTCTGTGTGCTCATGCAGCTCCAGGTCCAGCTTGCCAAAGGAGAGCTGCCGCATGAAGAACGAGGCGGCACCGTAGTTGCGGGCGGCAAGCATTTTCTGCTTGAGCTCTGCGGGCATCAGCTCGCCGGTTTGCCAGTGCCGCGCATAGCGGTCGATGGCATCGCTTTCCCAAGCCCAGTTTTCGTTGATCTGGCTGGGCAGCTCCACAAAGTCCCAGGGAACGTTGCAGCCGGCAAGGGAGCGGACTTCCACCTCGCTGAGGATCTGGTGCATGAGGTGGCCGAACTCATGGAAGACCGTCTCGACGTCACGGTGCGTCAGCAGTGCCGGTTTCTCACCGGCCGGCTTACTGAGGTTGCCGCACATGAGGGCGAGGTGCGGCACCCGGGGGTGCTGACCGGTGGGAGGCAGTCCGCAGGAGAGACACTCCATCCACGCGCCGGCACGCTTGCTGTCACGCGGATACCAGTCGGTGTAGAAGGAGCCCAGGTGCTCGCCGGTTTCAGCGTCGTGCACTTCGTAAAACTGCACCTCCGGGTGCCAGACCTCTACCGCCCCCTCAGGCAGGGTGTCGCCCGGCTTGAGAAAGGCAGTTGGTTTTTCACTGATGCGGATGCCGTAGAGTCCTTCGTAGATGGAGAACACGCCTGCGATGACGCTCTGCATGCTGTAGTAGGGGCGCAGTTCCTCAGCGTCGAAGTCGTACAGGGCCTTGCGGCGCTTTTCATCCCAGTAGGCGATGTCCCAGGGGCGCATGGCGGGGATCGCTTCACCGGTCTGTTCCTCAGCAAAGCGCCGGATGG
Organism: uncultured Akkermansia sp.; assembly: GCA_944390825.1. Classification (GTDB taxonomy): domain Bacteria; phylum Verrucomicrobiota; class Verrucomicrobiia; order Verrucomicrobiales; family Akkermansiaceae; genus Akkermansia. The sequence continues at coordinate 77,058 of CALXRG010000002.1, read as the reverse complement.
CTTCCTGCTCTTCCAGGAAAGCGGGCTTGACGCGCTCGTGCAAGCCGTCGATGAAGTCCAGTGCTTTCCGGCCGCTGCCGGCCATGCGGCGGGCTGTCGTGTAGTCGGCGTGGCTGGCAAAGCCCATGAGCTTCGCCTTTTCGACGCGCTTGTTAAGGATTTCTGCAATGATGGGAGCGTTGTCCCACTGCCCGGTTCCCTTGGTGCCGCTGGCACGCCAGACCCGCTCACGCAGCGAGGCATTGTCGGCATAGGTGAGGACGGGCTGGACGGACGTGTGCTGCAGGGTGAAGCGCCACTGCGGGTTCGCCTCGGAGCCATACCCTTTGGAGAGGGCGTCCTGACGGGCGTTTTCCAATGCGGATTCGGGCAGGCCGGCGAGCTCGGCCGGGTCGGAGGTGACGTATTCCCAGGCGTTGGTGGAGTCGAGCACGCGGTCGCCAAAGGTCTGGCTGAGCTGAGCGAGCTCGGTGGAGAGCTGTGCATAGCGCTGCTTATCCTCCGGGGTAAGGTCGGCGCCGCAGTCGCGGAAATCTGCCAGAGTCTCGCTGATGAAGCGCTGGCGGGTGGGGCTGAGTTCCTGCACCCAGGGTGCGGCAGCTGCCTGCTTCAGCACGGTGTAGAGCTGCGGGTTGAGCGTGACACTGCTGGAGTAGGTGACGACCTCGGGCATGAGTTCGTTGATTGCGTCGCGCAGCTCAGGGGCATCCATGACGGAGCGCAGGTGGGTGAGGCGCAGCCAGCCGCGCATTACACCGGCACCGGCATTCTCCAGCGCGGCGAAGGTGTTCTCATAGGTCGGCTCGGTCACGGCGCAGATAGCAGCGATGTCCTCGTTGGCCCGGGCAATGGCTGCCCGGATGTCGGTGCGTGCCTGATCCGGAGTAAGCCGGGACCAGGCGATGCGCCGGGTGTCTTCAGTGAAGGGGTGTTGTGAGTCAGAATCGTTCATTTCGGAGGCATTGTATCAGCTGGCGCATGCGGCGTCAAGGCGCGGCCGGGCCATGCCGGTGCAGTCGCGCATATTAGGCTTGCCCGTCACATATTATGCTTGCTAAATGGGTGGCTTTCTGGCATCATGACGCGCGATATGGCATACATTAACGATAACTTTCTCAAGCTTCAGGCCGGCTATCTTTTCCCTGAGATCGGCCGCCGTGTGGCGGCGTTTGCCGCTGCCAATCCCGACAAAGCCCCGAACATCATCCGCTGCGGCATCGGCGACGTGACCGAGCCTCTTCCCCAGGCTGCCATCGACGCGATGCACCAGGCGGTGGAAGACCAGGCTAAGCGTGAAACCTTCCACGGCTACGGCCCGGAGCAGGGCTACGCCTGGCTGCGCGAAGCGATCGCCAATGTATCCTACAAGGCCCGCGGCGTCAACGTGGAGCCGGACGAGATTTACGTATCCGATGGTGCAAAGTGCGACACGGGTAACATCCTGGATATTTTCGGACACAACAACGTGATTGCAGTGCCCGATCCCGTCTACCCGGTCTACGTTGATACCAACGTGATGAACGGCAACACCGGCGCGGCCCGCGAGGATGGCTCGTACGAGGGCTTGGTCTACCTGCCCTGCACGCCGGAGAATGGTTTCGTACCGGGTGTGCCCACCGGGCATGTCGATATTGCCTACCTCTGCTTCCCGAATAACCCGACGGGAGCTGTGGCTACCTACGACCAGCTCAAGGCCTGGGTGGATTACGCGCTGGCCCATGACACGATTCTGCTCTATGACGGGGCTTATGAAGCCTTCGTGACGGAGGAAGGCATCCCGACGTCCATCTTCGCCATCCCGGGTGCTCGCCAGTGCGCAATTGAGTTCCGCTCCTTCTCCAAGCAAGGCGGTTTTACGGGTACGCGCTGCGGTTATATTGTCATCCCGAAGGAACTCATGGGCAAGGACACACAGGGCAACAAGGTACCCGTGTCCCAGCTCTGGAACCGCCGCCACAGTACGAAGTTCAACGGTGCCAGCTACATTGTGCAGCGCGGCGCAGCGGCACTGTTCACCCCGGAGGGGCAGGCCCAGTGCAAGGCGCTCATCGATGGCTATCTCACCAACGCCAAACTGCTCTGTGAAGCCTGCCAGGCGGCCGGCTTGAGGGTGTGGGGCGGCTCGAATGCTCCCTACGTGTGGGTGCAGACGCCCAACGGCATGAGCAGCTGGGATTTCTTTGATAAGATGCTTCACGAGGCTCTGGTGGTCATCACTCCGGGTGCCGGCTTCGGCGCCCATGGTGAGGGCTTCTTCCGCATCTCGGCATTCAACAGCCGGGCCAATGTGGAGGAGGTATGCCGCCGCATCAAGGCTCTGCTGTCCTGAGGCCATTGGCTCTCGGGGCACTTCTGCGGGCCGGCGGCAAACCAACGCCAGCGCCCGCAGACCAACACCAGCAACAGAACGGGAGAGGGGTGCCCCTCTCCCGTTCTGTTGCTGGTAATTGCCCGGAAGCAGTCGCCGCTGCCTGGCCGGATGATCAGTCGATGCTCCAGCGGATGGTGCGGCGGTAGGTCTCGCCGGGACGAAGCTCGATGGTCGGGAAGCTTGGGTTGTGGGGGCTGTCCGGGTAATTCTGGGCTTCCAGGGCGACGCCGCCGCGCGGCAGGGGCAGATAATCGCCGGTATAGACTTGAAGACCGGGGGCGTTGGTGGCGACGCGCAGGGTGACGTTGCCATTGCTGAGCACGGCAACGTCGCGCACGCTGCCATCGGTCGGCAGCACGTAGTTGTCATCATACCCGCCGGCGATCGCGCCGGGAGCATTGCGTTCACCCAGCACGGCCGGGCTCGTCAGGTCGTAGAGAGTACCCGCGACAGGGGCGATTTCGCCCGTGGGAATGTTCTGCACCATGGGGGTGTACTCCGTGGCGTTGACTTGCAGGGTGTGGGCATCCACGGTGCCGGCAGTACTGAGGTTCCAGTAGGCGTGGTTGGTGAGGTTCAGGAGGGTGGGAGCATCCGTGGTGGCTACCAGCTCCAGGGTCAGGCTGCGGCCTTCCAGGCGGTAGGTCGCCGTGACGTGCACCGTCCCCGGGTAGCCTTCTTCCCCGTCGGGTGAGGTGAGGCTGAGCTGCAAACAGGTATCGGATGCGCTTTCCACTGTCCAGACGCGGTCACTGTACCCGGTGAGACCGCCGTGCAGGTGGTTGGGGCCGTTGTTGACGGCAAGCCGGTAGTCCTTGCCGTCCAGGCGGAAGCTGCCGCCGGCGATGCGGTTGGCTACTCGGCCGCAGATAGCGCCGCAATAACAGGTGTCCGCCAGCAGGTCTGCGGCTGTTTTCGGTCCGTACAGGTAGTCTGCACCGCTGTGTTCCACGCCCATGAGGCGGGCGCCGTAGTTGGTGATGCGGATCGTGAGATCGTCATTGCTGAGGGTAATGAGCTCAAAGGGCTCACCCCCGGGGGTTGTTCCAAAGTTCATATGCGTCGATGGTATGGGGTCGTGGTATGGATTCGGTGTCTTCTGTACGGATGCCGTCTTCGGCGAAGGTATCACTCTTTTGCCGGAATACTCTTTTGACGGAAGCGGCGGCCGGCCTCAGGGCAGGGACTGCTCCCAGCTCGCGACCTTGCCGTCACGGAAGATGATCTTGGCGACGGGTTCCTTCTGGTACACCCACTGAGGGGATGCGGGCCAGCCGTACGGGTAGTAGTCCACGGGCCAGACTGCGACCGGTGCCAGCCGGGAGTAGATCCACATCAACTCATGGCCCCCCTGCTCAGTGACGCGCTCGGCCCGCGCGCTCGGAGCGCCCAGTGCCATGTAAACCGCGGTTTCGGGCATTCCGACGGCGACCCGTCCGGCGCGAACCTCTGCCTGCTGGGCGGGGGACAAACGGTTAAATGCGTCATAATTCTGCTCTATCCGGCCATCCACCGTCATGGAGGCGCAGCCGGCGATAGCCAGACAGCACGCGGCTAACAGGGCCATGATGCTCGTTTTCGGGCGCGAGGTTTTCATGTCACATCACCTTACCACCAACATTCTTCCTTGCCAAGAAAAAAATCTATGCTAGAATGAGGACCTGGATATGAAAGTAGCTTCGTTTTTGTATGCAATGTTTGCGGCGCCGGTCGTGCTGGCGAGTGTCGCTGTGGCTCAGGACAAACCGGGATTGCTTGCCGACTATCTTCCTTACGATGGTACAATGATCCGCGGCAGTTCGGTCAGGGTTATCCATGATGCGTCCTACAACGCCGAACTTCAGAAACTCGTTGCCAAAATCAACACGCTGAGCGATGACAAGAAGCGTGAGTTTGCGGAGAAGGCCGATCCCAACACGGCGCTGGACTTCAACCCCGAGTACTGGAGCAGCCAGGAGGATTACCGGAAATACCTTGACGCCTGGAACAAGCTGCAGGTCGTAGCGACCAATGATGTGGCACTGGGTCTCCAGAAGACCGAGCAGCCGGATGTCTGGGAGGTGTTCTCCATGACCCGGGTATCCCAGGATCGCGCAATGCCTCTTACAATTTCCGCACTGAAATACGACGCCAAGCGCAATGTGTGGGTCTCCAACAACGGCGAGCTGACGGCTCAGGATATCGCCCTGCCGGATCGTTTCTGCCTGGGTGCCCAGCGCGGCACGGAGTGGACGCTTAAGTCAGAGTCGGCACTTTCCAGTATCGTTGAGACGGTGCGGGTAACCAAATCGACAGACGGCAGGTTTGTCTACCTGCACTATATGTTCACGGAGAAACTCCCGGGCTCGAATGCGATGATCGGCCAGGGTGCGTACGTGTTGCGGTTCCCGGTTGTTTCGGCAGCTGCTTCGCTGAGCAAGCCCGGTGAGAAATAAATCGTGCTCTGATCCCCACGGTCGGGAGCCCCGGGGTGACTGCGGGCTCCCGTCTGCGTTTTGAGAGGGGAAGAGGCTGGAGGGGAAGCATTTTTACAGACTGGGGCGACAGACGATGCGAATTATAGCAGGCAAGGCCAAAGGATTGCAAATCAAGGTTCCGCAGGGGGAGGTACGCCCCACGCAGGATCGGGTGCGTGAGGCACTCTTCAACATCCTCGGCTCTCTGGTCACCGGTGCACGGGTGCTGGATCTGTACTGCGGCTCCGGCTCCGTCGGCATCGAAGCACTTAGCCGCGGAGCCGCTTCCGCCCGCATGGTGGATGCAGCGCGAGCCTCCTGCGCCATGGCCAGGCACAACCTCGAACAATCGAAACTGCCGGGAGGCAGCGTCGTCCAGAGCGACTGCCTGGCCTTTGTCAAGCGTGATGCCGGCCAGTACGATATCATCTTTGCGGATCCGCCCTATGCGAAAGCCATCGGCGACCGCGATATGATAGCGGAACTGATGACTGACCGGCTGCACGAATTGCTCGCTCCCGGCGGCTATATGATCGCCGAGGCGCAACTGGGCTATGGCGTTGGGGATGCCCACAGCAGAGACTTCCCCGGCTGGCAGCTGGTGGACGAACGCCGCTACGGGAAAAACACCATTCTCTTCTACCAGACCGCACCCTGACACCCGGCAATCCCCCGGGCACACCGCCACGCTCTCCCCCGCTCCCCCGCTCCCCCCCCGCTCACGCCCACGCTCTCCACATCGCATGAAACGCCTCCTCTTTCTCGCTGTCTACAACCTGCTGCTGCCCCTCTTCCTGCTTGTCTCGATCCCGGGCTACCTGATCAAGATGAAAAAACGCGGGGGCTTTGGCACGGGGCTTCTGGAGCGTTTCGGTATTTACCGCAAGCCGCGCAGCGAGGAACCCCGGGGCGTGCTCTACGTGCACGCGGTGTCGGTGGGCGAGGCTTTTATCGCCCTGAAATTCATCCGCGAATGGATCAAAACACACGCTGAGCCGGTCGTGCTGGCCACCTCCACAGCCACCGGTCACCAGGTCGTGCGGCAGGCAGGCATCCCGGGAGTGCGGGCGCTGTATTCCCCCCTGGATGTGCCTGGACTTTCCGAGCGGGCGTTGAACCGGTTTCAGCCGAAAGCTGTTGCTTTGATTGAAGCTGAGCTGTGGCCGAACTTCGCCGAAGCCTGTCACCGCCGCGGCATCCCGCTACTGATGCTCAATGCCCGCCTCTCGCCGCGCAGCGAGGGCCGCTACCGCAAGGTGCGCGGCATCACCTCCCTGCTCTTCTCCCGCCTCTGTGCACTGGGCGCCCAGAACGAACGCGACGCCCACCGCTTTGCCGGCATCGGCGTCCGGCGCGAGATCATCACCGTCACCGGCAGTATCAAATTCGATGTCCTCGGCGACGTCCCCACCGAACCGCGGGAAGAGTTCCGTGCGATACTGCAAACACTCAGCGGAAGGCGGCGCATCGTGCTGGCGGCCTCCACCCATGCCGGAGAGGAGGTGCTCATCGCCTCAGCCATACGCGATGCCGGTGCCTTCCCGCTCATCGTACCACGCCATGCCGAGCGGCGCCAGGACGTCGTGCATGATCTGGCAGCGGCCGGCTTCACGCCGCTGCTGCGCACCACCGGGGAGCTGCCGGATCCCGTCCCTGCGAATCTGTGCTACATCGCCGACACAACCGGCGAGCTGCGCGACTGGACTGCACTGGCCGATGTGGCCGTGATTGGCAAAAGCTTCCTCGCCAAGGGCGGGCAAAACCCGGTAGAAGCCATCGCAGCCGGGGTGCCCGTCGTCATCGGGCCGGATATGACGAACTTCGCCGATCTTGTCGCCCTGCTCCGTGAGCACGACGGCATCTGGGAAGCAACTCCCGATACGCTTGAGAGCACCCTGCAGCACATCCTGTCCGATCCCGGGGAAGTCCGTGAACGCTGCGACCGCGCCATCGCAGCCCTGCGGGTCCACTCCGGGGCCACGCGCCGCAGCGTCGAGCTTGTGGAGCGCTTCTTCTGAGAGAAGCACACGCCGCTGCGCCCATGGCGGAGGCAGAATTCCCGGTGACGGAACCCGCCATTCGGCCTCGGAGAGTCTGCTTTCTCTCTCCCCCGCTCCTCTCCGTGCTCCCCCTCCGTGCTCACAGCCCCGCACCCCTGCCCTGTCCTCATACCTCCCAAATACCGCCCCGCTCCAATGCCCGCCGCAGTGACCTCATGATGTCCTGCGGCGCATAGCCGGCTTCCCGCAGGGAAGCAATAGAGCGGGCACCGTCGCGTTTGGCAAGCCGCTTACCGGCATTGTCACGCAGCAACTGATGGTGTGCATAGGTCGGAACCGGCAAACCCAGCACCCCCTGGAGAGCCCGGTGAATGTGGGTCGCAGCGAACAAATCCTCCCCCCGGGTGACATGGGTAACTCCCTGCGCCGCATCATCAACCACGACCGCCAGGTGGTAGCTGGCGGGGAACTCCTTGCGGGCCAGCACCACATCGCCAAAAGCCGTCGGCACACAGCGCTGGGTACCGCGCCGCAGGTCATCCCAGGTCGGGCAGCCGATCACATCCTGCACGCGGCGCATGTCAAGCCGCCAGCAGTGCGGCTTACCTGCCGCCAGGCGCTCCTGTACTACATCCGGCGGCAGGCTGCTGCAGGTGCCGGGATACTGGTCGCCCAGGCTTTCATGCGGGGCGCGGCCCAGCTCCGCCAGCTGAGCTTTAATCTCGCCTCGCGTGCAAAAACAGGGGTAAAGCAAGCCGCGCGCCCGCAAATCATCCAGAGCCCGTTCATACACACCAAAACGCAAGCGCTGCACCATGGGCACACCGTCAAAGTGCAATCCCAGCCACGCCAAATCCGCCTCCATCATCGCCACCCAGCGCGGATCCTGCGCCCGGGCATCGATGTCCTCTATCCGCAGCAGACAGCACCCGCCGTGTGCATCGGCCAGCTCCCGGGCACGGCATGCCGCCAGCACATGCCCCACATGCAGCGGCCCGCTGGGGGTCGGAGCGAAGCGCGTCACCACATCCCGATGCACAGCCGTCAACAAACGAATCGGTTACCCGCAACCACAAGCCGGCGCCGGGCAGACTCAATCTGCAGCGCCGCCTGCACCGCCCGTGCCGCCCGCCGGTCCCTCCGCTTTCGCGGGGATGCCTCCGTCATACTCTCCATCCAGGATCAACTCGGAAACACGCCGCACCCCCTCCTCTGCCAGACGCGAAGCCGGGTACAGACACAAGGCATGATGGTAACACGACAGCGCAGAACCAAACTCCCGCTTCTTATCGCACTCCTCCGCATCAACCAGAGCCTGGACGAAGTCGTGAGCCTGAGCCCGGTACTCATTCAGGGCCTGGTTAAACTTGAGGTCATCCGCATAGCGGGCGTCCTTGTTGCGGAACTCAATCATCTTCTCGTAGGCCATGCAGGCACCCAGCATCCGGTCCTGCCGCGACAACTCGCCCAGCTGCACCAGCATCGCGTCGATACTGGCGACAAACTCGATGGTCTCCATGTACTGCTTTTCCAGCTCCTTATCAATGGCCACCACCTTGAACTTATCGCGCTCATCGTAAATGGTGCGGTACTGCTTGCGGGAGTAGAGATCCCGGAAATCATCCTTGAGCGGATCCATGTTGTCGAACTCCTCGAGCTTCTTGGCACCGGCATCCAGATTCGGGTTGAGGGGCCAGACCTCCCCGGCCAGGCGAATCTCCTCGTTGAACTTCGTCTCGTCGCCAGCCTGCATCGCCTTCATCGCGTTGCGCACATGCAGGTCGCTCTCGCGCTTGCGCCCCGCGCAATAACTGCGCAGCAGGGAGTCATCGAAGTCCGCATCCAGACTCTTCATCCTGTTGGCGATTTCCTCCAGCTGGCCGTAATCACGGTGATTCATCGTCGTGAGGGCCTTCTTGCGCAGGCTCCAAAACTCAGCGATACGGCGCCGGTTCTCCTCCGAGAAGGTCGTGACACTCTGCATGTACTCACCCACGGCCACCGCCTCAATGAGGTGCTGAGTCGCCTCCGAAAGCTTGTTCTGAGCCAGCAGCGAATGCACCGCCTCCATATTCTGATCGACCTCGCGGCGGGCGTTGGACGCCGCCTGATCCAGCACGGCCACCGTCGGCGGCAAACCGCCGATACCCTCAAAGGTCTTGTTCAGGTCGGAATCCTCCTTGAGATTCAGCTTCGTGTCGCCGTCACGGAACACATGGCGGTAAATGCGGGAAGCAATCAATGCGTGATCATACCGGCGCTGCGCCAGGAACGACACCATCATGCTCTGGTAAGCCGTCTTGGTCGCCAGGAGATTCGCGGCATTCGTCGCGTCATTCTTAACCTTCAGTCCCTTGTTCTCAGCAATCTTACTCGTATTGTGAGCGATACGGAACTCATTGGAGCGGAACGTGCTGCTGCCCCCCTTCTGAGCGGCGGGTTTAATCGCACCGGCCCCTGCTCCGCTTCCCTTCTGCGTATTCTGATTTTGGAGGCTGTTGGTTTTCTTGACCAGGTCTTCAATTTCCTTATCGAGCGCCTCGCTTTCCTTGTCGCGGGCGTAGTTGGCACGCTGCGCATCCAACGCGCTGACAATAGCGCTGGCCAGCGCGGCCGCCTGCCCCCCATCCCCGGGGTAGTCCGCGATATCGTAAAGAGTGCGGCCTATATTGACCAGCACCTGACTGCCTGGCGCCTTGCCGCCGCGCACATAGCGCTGGGTCTCCTTGAGAATCTTGTTGATCTGCGAGCGGTACACCTTCGACTGTGCGCTCTCATCCGGTTTCTGATTCAGGTATTTCTCAAAACGCGCACGCACGACAGCATTGTTGCCGACGTCGATTTTACTGCCGTTGTAAGTCATGGTATCGGTCGAAGGATCCAGCAGCGGAAGCTCCATCCCGAACAACTGGGGACCGGCCGGCTGCCCACTGCCGGCATCCCCCTGCTGCACACCACTCTCAGACTGCGCGGATCTGCCCGAGGCATCAAAGCTGCTCGGCATCTGCGCCCAACTGACACCACATGCCAGCACACTGAGCATCAACCATGTCGCGTTTCTCATAACTTGTTTTCTATGCTTCGGGTTACCAGCACGCCATTGATGGCATCACCGTTCAGATCATAGCCATTACGGCACTCAACGTTGAAGATATAGGTCTTTCCCCGGGACAGGTTCACATTCCCGCCCGCCCCCTCCTCCACGAGGATAGGCAGCCGCTCATCCTTGGGATTACCGGGGATGGACACCACCACCAGGCGGTCATTGCGGCGGCTCATCACACCCTCCACCTTTGCCTCGAGGCGGTAGCGGTTGCCGGCAAGCTTGGACGCAGACTTGCGGTAATCCGAAATACGGAAATTCTTATCCACACCGGCAGATGAACTCTCCCGGGAGGAGAGCATTCTGCCGCCCACCATACCAAGAATAACCAGGGCAACAATGCCGAGGATGAGAGGGGCTTTGCTCTTCCCCCTTCCCGATTTATGTCCGGAACGCCTTCTTCTTGCCATACGATCAACAGAGGTTCAGATTTAAGAGTGCGAAATCAACATAACGAACATCATCAGCAGCACCCGCTCACTCCCACCGTGTACGGGAGGCCCCCCACCACGCCAGGAGCAGACCGAACAGCACATGCGCACCCAGTACCAGCATGCAGGTCGAAGCTGGGCTGAAACTGGTATTGTTCAGAGACAGCACGGCCTCCTTGACAGCGGGAATCAGGCCTCCTTCGATACTGCCGCTCCAGGACCAGTACGCCGAAATAAACGGATGAGCCACATACGCAACCATATCCGGCAAGGCCAGCACAGCACCCGAAAGCGGCAACTGGAAGCCCACGAGGTAAATACTGAGCAGGGAGGCCTGATCTGCCGTGCGACAGCAAGCAGAGATACCCAGACACACAGCCGTCATGGAAGCATTCGCCAGAATCAGGAACAGCAAATGCTCCGGCCACGCCCCGCGGAACGGCCAGAAATACTGCACAAAAGCAAACATCCACAAACTCTGCACCAGCACCAGAATCGCCAGGTAAGCCATCTTGCTGCACACGTAAGCCCCCGTGCTGACACCCCCCAGCTTCTCCTTTTCCATGATCAGCCGCTCGCCTGCCACTTCCCGGGAAGAGTTGTTGGAACCCATCAGGCCCAGCAGCACCACCTCGAACATGATGATGCCGGAAACCGCCGACCCCACCTGAGCACTCACCGTAGCCTGATGCTGGGCAGCCTCCACATCAGCCATCGTGAACTGGCCAGTCTCGCTGAACGGGAGGCCGGGTATCTGCTGCTGGCCCTCCCCGCTGAACAGCGTCACCAGAATCGGGAACAGCAGAATCATCGCTATCTGGAGCACCAGCTGCATGCGGTCACGGAACAGAATGCTGAAGCGCCGGCGCAGAAGCGTCATCGCCTGATCAAGGAAACCGGGCTGGACATCCCGCTCCTCCTCCGTATTGCGCTCCCGTGGCAGCGGCGGCTCCATCCCCAGCCTGGCAAACTTGCTGAGGTGCTCATCATTGAGGCGCATGTAGTAGTCGTGATAATGCTTGAGCCAGCTGACCTGCCAGCCCTCCGGCTCGCGGCAGGCGAGGCGCGGATAGACCTCCTCAAAGGAATCAACGCCGAAGTAGTGATTCATAACCTTGGGAGAGCCGTGGTAAGCGAGGTTCCCCTGGACAAGCACCATGATACTGTCGTAGAGCTCCATCTGCGCCAGACTGTGCGTCACCGAGATCACGATGCGGCCATCCTTCAGACTCAACTGGTGCAGCAGCTCCACGATCTCACGCTCCGAGCGCGGATCCAAGCCGCTGGTCACCTCATCACACAGCAGGAGCCGGGGGCTCGAGACCAGCTCCATCGCAAGAGCGAGACGCCGTTTCTGCCCGCCGGAAAGCAGCTTCACCTGTCGGTCAGCAATCTCCACAAGCCCGGTTTCCGCCAGAGCCTGATCGATGATGTCATTGAGCTCATCCTCATCGGCCCTGACCCGCAGGCGGGCTGAGTACTCCACGCTCTCATCCACCGTCAACTCATCATACGCGATACTGAACTGCGGCACGTAACCAATCTCGTATGGCTCGAAATCACCGTCCTCCGCCAAATCACGGCCTTCCCAGAAAAACGAGCCCGAACTGATGGGATTGATACCCGCGATCGCCTTCAGAAGCGTGGACTTGCCGCAGCCGGAGGGTCCCACGATCGCCATGAAATGACCGCGCGGCACGCAGAAACTGACGTCATTGAGCAGGACGCGGGTTTCATCCCCGTCCGGCACCTCGAAAAAAATGTTTTTGGCCTTGAGCATATGGCACTTCTCAGTGTGGGAATACTAGCACACCGGCATGCGCTCTGCAAGCAAAAACAAGTGTAACCCCATCACCTCGCATCGCATCCGCACGGCGTCAGAGAGCGTGCGACGGGCAGGCTGGCATAACACACCGGCAGGCAAGCATCCGGCCCCTGTCAGACGGCCATGGTGCGGGCGGGTGAAAAATCGGGATGCACGGTTCCTGCCGGACTTCGTGACGGTGCAGACAAATCCGCGTGCACGGCTGTTCCTTTCGCGCTGTTTCCGCATCTTTCGCGCTGTTTCCGCATCTCCGTTCGGGATGGATGAGCGCTTTGCTTTTTGCTTGCATGGGTCGGGGGAAGCAGTATAATAAGCCAAAAGAAGGTATGACGATGCAGAAGAAGAGCATAGCGATGGGTGTGGCAGCGGTGGTTGCGGTGTGTGGCTTGGGGGCGTGCACCAGTACGCCCGGGTCGATGACCCGCGAAGGGGTGGCGGAGATGTTGTCTGCGCAAAAGGTAGCGGTGACGCCGCGGGATCCGGGCTGGCTGCTGGAGCAGAAGGATATCCACCTGCTCAGTGATGCGGATCGGGCAAAAGTGTGCGAGATGCTGCGCAGGGAACCTGTCCGGGAGGTGGATGAGAAGTATTACCGCAAGGCAGAGTTGGGAAATCGAGGAGATACGTCAAAGCAGATTTTCTACCTGTACGGTGATAACTACCAGTGCCTGGGCGGCCGCGTAGTGGAGGGCAAGCGCGTGTTGATGGATGATTTGGAGATGGAGGACGCCGAGGCGCAGGAACTGTACCGGGTGCTGTTGCCGTACTTACGCAAGTTGTTCCCTGATTTGCAGCCATGAGGAGGCGATCTTTCGCGTTTTTTCTGCTTGTTACGGTGTGCCTGGCGTGTGTCGCAACACTGGTGAGCGCTGGCTGCGGGGCGCATCACCGGGCAGATCCCGCGGTGTATCCGGCGCCGGCGACGGATTATTTCGGACGCCGCACACAGGAACGCCTGGCACCGGAACAAGCGGACGCGGCGGTGGTCTTCGTAGGCGGTTTCGGCGAGCCGATTCTGACACGCGTGCGTGCGGCGTATGAGCGGATGCCTGTGCTGCCACTGCCGGGGAAGCAATACCGCGCGTTTTATGCATGGGATGGCGGTAAAGGGTGGCTTTTGGCCCACAATACGCGGGTGCTGCAAGAGGACCTGCGGGCGTTCCTGCAGGTGAATCCGCAGGCAAATCTTGTTTTTGTGGGACACAGTTACGGAGGCTCGGCCGTGATGGATGCCCTGCGTCACCTCGGGCCGGTAAGCGGCCGGGTCATCGTGGTAACGCTGGATCCGGTGAGTCGCCGCGAGCGCTCCGCCCCCAGGGAAAGAGCCGCAGGTGTAGATTACTGGATTAATGTGTACTGCGACGAGAAGCGCACACTGCGTGATGCCATTGTGAGTTTGGGCGGGCCTTGGGGTGACTGCCCGCAGGCGGATGAAAATTATGCATTCCTGGGCACGGAACGCGATGCGCACGGCAAACGTTTCCAGCACGGGTACCCGGAGCCTTTGTTCTATGAGAAGATGCCGGGGCAGAGTGAGAGTGCATACGAGCGTTTGGCAGATGCGTGCCGGCGTTTGTGTGCTCAACCTGTATATGACGGAAAATGAGCACGGAGTCCATAGAAGACCGGGTACCGCCCTGGGAGCGGCTGAATGCGATGGCACGCGAGCTGGAAGAGCTCCGGCCGGATGTGCGCGGCACAGTGCACCCCCTCGCGGTAGTAGACGGTGTGCTGGCCTTGGGCGAGGGGTCCGTGGTGATGGCCGGCACGGTGATTGAGGGCCACGTGCGCATTGGACGCGGGTGCCGCATCGGGCCGAATGCGTATGTGCGCGGAACGGTAAGTATCGGCGATTATTGTGTGATCGGCCATGCGGTAGAAGTGAAAAGCAGCTGCATCGGTGATCACGTCAGCGTCGCGCACCTTTCCTACATCGGCGATTCCGTACTGGGGTCAGACATCAATGTGGGCGGTGGTTGCATCTTTAGTAATTTCCGGCACGACGCGGGGGAAATCCGCATGATGTGGGGAGGTAAACTCTGCCCAACCGGCCGTCACAAACTGGGCTGTCTGGTCGGTGATCACGCCCGCATTGGCTCGAAAAGCGTGATCTTGCCGGGTCGCGTCGTGCCCGCAGGCGCCCGGACATATCCCGGAGAGGTGATTCGTTGAAGCAGAACACCCGCACAGTCAAGGAAATGCGCCGACCGCGCATTTCACCCGCCCCTCCGCATGGGCAGCTGGCTTACTGACGCCGAAGCGGACGTACACCCCGCTGGACAGCTGCTCCCGGAACCGCCTCCGACCAAAACCGGGTACGGACAACCAAAACCTGGTACGGACAACCGGAGGAGCTCCGCGCGGTCAGGCAGCTCAAAGCTCCGGGGAAGCGGCCCGGGCCCGTGGATACCGCTCAAGCATCAGGCGGAAGCCGACGGTATCCATGCGCTCGGTCGGCAGGTGCGGACTGCGGGTCGAGGAGTAGAGCTGACTCGGGCGGAACGAGTTGAAATCTCCGCCACGGGTAACACCATAGTGCCGGTAGCTGAAGCCGGCCGGGCCGCCGTAGTCCCCACTGACCCACTCGCTCACATTGCCATCGATGTCGTGCAGCCCCAGCATGTTCGAAGCAAAGGAAGCGACGGGGGCCGTATGAGGAAAATCATCGCGGTAGCCCGGGATAACCTGATTGCCGCTGAGGAAAGGAAGAGCACTCAGATCAGCGAAATTGCCGGTAGCGCGGATGGGTGGCCATTTGATACCCCAGGGGAACTCAGGGGCGGGTTGGGAACTGCTGTTGAGGTGACGCTCGTAGGGGGAGCGACCTTCTTCATTGCGCAAGCCGGCCAGGGCGCTCCATTCCTCATCGGTGGGGAGGCGGTAGACATCTGTGTCTTCGATATAGCCCTTGTCGCGTTCCGTGATGGTGAGCCAATGGGCAAAGGCCTCTGCATCTTCGCGTGAAACATTAACGACGGGGTGGTGCTCGTTCTGCGTGAAGCGAGGCTCGGGTGGGGTTTCGTGGCCGGAATCCCGGCAGAAAGCTTTGTAGTCCGACACCCGTACTTCGGTGGCTCCCGCCAGCATACCGGAACCGGCCGGCTGGAACTTCATGCCGAGGCTATTGATCCATTCGGAACCGAAGACAACGGAGTTGTTCGGCTGAAGGTCGAGATTGAGGAAGAGGTTCTGGGGGGAAAGACCGCTGCGGCGCACAGTAGAGTAACCCGGCATCCGCACCTCCAGAAAGTAGGGTGCCAGCGGGATACGCATGTCGAGCATCGGAGTGACGCCCAGGACATTGCCGTTGAGCATGACAGTCGCGCCTGCCGGATTCGTGTAGATGGTGATGGGGGTTTTCTGCACCTGGACGACAGACAACCGGTAACCGCAAAGACCGTCGCGCGTGCCGGTGCGGGGCTCGGGATTGGCGATGAGCGAGTGATCACGCCCGATCGTGCCTTGCTTCTCGCAGGCGTGGGTGAGCCACAGCGTGAAGGCTCCAATGTCTTTTTGCGTCGTGCGTACAATGTCGGTTTCGGGCACGAGTTGATAGCGCACCACGTCCTCCAAGTGCTGATCGCGGAGAAACTGCTCAAACATCTCGCGCGTCACAGGTGAATCAGCGCGGTGAGTGCCGGTGTAGGCATCCGGCCGGTACCGGGTACCCAGAGCATCCTTCCACACCTGCCCCTGCCGCGGAGGACGGTAGGGGATCAGATCCCCGCTGAGGGTAAGTACGCCATTGGTGGGGACAATACCGCTGAGCTTGGAATCAGCGTAGCCTTCTTTGCGAAGGATGAACGTGACCTCCTGCCCCTGCTCCATACGAACCGGGCCAAAAGGGGTCTCATCTACGTAATGGCCGTCCTGCGTGTAGATGGAAGCCCCCGAAGGATAACTGCCGATGAACAGCTGCCCACTGTTGTCGGCAATGTCCCGGGAGGGTTGGGTTGATGGCGAAACCGCCTCGGCTTGCTGCCAGGCACCGGCAAGCCAATTGGTACGCGGCATGGAGAAAAAAGCCGGCGGAGCCTGGTTACCGGTGCTGGACGGAGGGCCGGCCGGAGCAGCCGTCGAGGCAAGCGACTCCTGCGCAGAAGAAGCCCCTGCCGGTACCGTATCATCCCCGAGCAGCACATGAACCGCCAGAAAGACGCGTTCCCTCCACGCGGACGGCACAAAATGCGAAGCAAGCGCCAGCAGCAAAGCCAGGGTCAGCAGCAGGGGAAGCCGCCGACTGAAACGCCGGCCGCCGGGCTGCTGACCACGGGGCTTGGCGACCTTGCGCTTGGGGTGGAGGTAGTCGTCGCGCAGGGATTCGAGTTGCTCGGCAAAATGCTGGGCGGAGATGATCGTGTCCTTGGTGATATGGGGCTCGGCAGCGGCGCAGATAAGGTTATTGAACTGCTGCCAGCGGCGGTGCGTTGCTCCTTCCGGGATGTCGGCGGGCAACTCGGGAAAATCGAGCCTGTCTTTGCCGGTGCCCAACTCGTAGAGGACTTTTGCCAGGGCATACACATCAGCCCGCGGAGTGCCCGGGCCGTCAGGTGGAATATAACCTTCTGTGCCAACAAAACTGCGCTGGCTGCTGTGCGCCACCAGTCCGGCATCGGCCAGTTTCGCCCGGCCATTGACGAAAACGACGTTGGAGGGTTTGACGTCACGGTGCGTGAGTTCCTCGGCATGCAGCCCCGCCAGAGCCCGCGCCAGCTGGCAGCCCACCTCGATGACAAAGTCAAGCGGCATCGGCCGGTGACCGTAGAGCTGCATGTCCCGCAGCAGTGTGCGCGGCACATATTCCGACGGCTCAATGTGGATACCGGTGTAGGCATCATCCGCCAGTTCCATGACGTAAAAGAAACAGGGGGAGGGCGTATCGTGCTTGCCAACGTGCAGAATGTGGACAAGCCCCGGAATCCCGCGCGCAATGGGTTCGTAATTCAGGACACCTTCAAACTCGCGCACAAAGCTGCGTTCATCGTCAAAGTCATCCCGCCAGACGACTTTGACCGCACGGTAAGCACCGGTGACGGAGCGGGCCAGCCACACCTCTCCATAGGCTCCCATGCCGATGGAGCGCAGGATCTCATGGTCGGGGATTTCCGGCCGCACGCCCATCATGCGCCGCTTTTGCTCGCGCACTGGCTTGACTGCTCGTGAGTCGGCGCCGTTCTCTGCCGCTAGGGGGTGACTCATTGCATGATTATTATAGGGGGCATGCGCCCACTTAGCAAGCTTCTTCATCACCATGCCGGGGGTGGAACGTTTTTTCTCCCACACGCAGACTGGCATCCTCACCACGAGGCAGGGTGTCAGAGGCGGTTTTTTCCCGAAGAAAAGAAAAATGCCATTTTTTGCAGATTTTGCTTGCCTGGCGGGTGAAGTTGTGGTTTAATCCCCTCGCACCAATGAAAGCGCACGTGGCGGAATTGGTAGACGCGCTAGTTTCAGGTTCTAGTGGGTAACTCCGTGAAGGTTCGAGTCCTTTCGTGCGTATTTCGATAGAGAGCGGCAGCATCTTCCGATGTTGCCGCTTTTTGTATTGGTATGTTGTATTGTTTATGCGCCCCCTGTTGCCAGGCTGTGCGGTAAAATAACAGTAAAATGATAAATGAAAATATAATGTTTTTTGCGATGTTTGATATTTTTGCTTGAAATCAATACATGTTATCGTGTAGAATGCGGCCGCGACTTGAACGCCTCATGAGAAAACCCCGTACTACCTATTCTGCAGATCAGAAACTGAGCATCGTGCTCAGCGTTCTTTCCCGTAAATGCAGCATCCAAAAAGCTGCCAAGGATCACAACATTGCTCCGACGATGATTTCGCTTTGGAAAAAGCAGGCTGAAGACGCCATGCGTGAGCGCTTTCAGTCCCGCCCGAAAGGACGCCGCCCGGACGCCGACAGTCCGGAGAAGATTCGCCAGTGGAAAGAAGAGGTACGCAACGCCAAAGCCAAAGCACGGGCCTTAGAGACGTCGTTGCGGGAAGTGCAAGCCACGATGGAGGAAATTCAGAACCAACTGGCGGATGTGGTAGGTTCCATGGGTTGTCAGCTTGGGAAGCTGCGCCGCAAACATGCTGTTAAGGCGGAGCCGTGACCGAAAAAACTGATGGCCAGAGCAGATCACCCGCGGCAGAGCAGCCGAGGACACGCGGAAGAGCAGCCGGGGGAAAGGATACGTCAGCGATGGAAATGACACCTGGGAGTTTTTTTCGAAATTTGCGTTCTAAGGCTCGTCATTTACAAAAATTGTGCTAATCTTGAAAGGGCGCGCGCATGGCCGGCGTACATAAAAGCAGAGGGCTTGGCGCCTGATCGTGCTGTGCCTTTTCCTTTTTACAGACATGAAGATAAAACTCACCAACTGGGTGCGCCGCATGGGTGCGCTCGCTGCAGCAGCCTCGGGTCTGCTTGTTTTCGATGGCTCAAGCGTAGAAGCCGCTCCGGACTATGACCAGATCGGCCGGCAGTTTTCGCTGGTGCTGCAAAATGCTCATTTCTCAAGGGCCCGTTTCTCGGGGGAGCGTTACCGGCAGTTTCTCGAGTGTTACCTGCAGGCACTTGATCCCCAGCATCTGATCTTCACCCAGGAAGATGCGGACATGCTGGCCGAAAAATATGCCGCCAATTTCGGGGATTACCTGCTCGCAGGGAAGACCACCGTGCTGGCCGAGGATCTGTATGCCCTCTATACGCAGCGTTCACTGGAATATCTGAACGCAATGGAAGCCATGGTGAAAGCCCAGAACGGCAAGGTCCCGGCGTTCGACCAGGACCGCACCATACCCCGCACACGCCGCAAACTCCCCCGCGCCCAAAACAGCGCCGAGCTCAAGAAGGTATGGGAAGATCACCTGGCGGACATGATGCTCTCGGAAGTGATCCGCCGCGAGAACGTCGCCAAGCTCGCCGCCGAAAAAGGCAAGCCGGATCCCAATGCCAAGGAACGTACCGTGCATGAGATGATCCTCGCCCGCCTGAAGCGCAAGCGCGCAGAACTGCAGGAAGCAGACCGCGAGGATATGGTCTCGACACTGCTCAACGCCGTGGCCCACGTGTACGACCCCCACAGTGACTACATGGGCGCCCGCGAGGAACAGTTGTTCAAGGATCAGATCAAGGCTTCCATTGTCGGCATCGGAGCCCGGCTCCAGTCTTCCGACGACGGCTCAACAACCATTGAAGGACTCGTCAAAGGCGGCCCCGCAGCCAAGTGCGGCAAGCTCAACCTGGGAGACCGCATTGTGGCCGTGGACAGCAATAACAGCGGCACCTGGACCGACATTATGTTCATGGGAATTGACAAGGTGGTCGATCTGATTCGCGGCAAGAAAGGAGTGAATGTCGGCCTGCGCGTGACAGATGCCGACAGCACAGAGGAGCGTGTCGTGGTCGTGACACGCGATGAAATCCCGATGTCCGAGGAGCTTGCCAGCGCCCGCATCGTGGAAATGAAAGCACCCGGCCCCAACGGAGAACAACAGACCTACCGCCTCGGCATTCTGACCCTGCCCTCCTTCTACGTGGACCTCGATCACGATAATGTCCACTGTGCCGCCGACGTGAAGAGCCTGCTGCGCCGCATGAACAACGAAGGCGTGCAAGGAGTGATCATCGACCTGCGCTTCAATGGAGGCGGTTCCCTGGATGAGGTGCGCAAGATGGTAGGCTTCTTTACGGGCGCCGGCCCTGTCGTGCAAGTCAAGGATTCCCGCGGTCTGGTGAAACGGGAAACAGTGAGCAGCAGCCCGATCTTCAAGGGCGAACTTGTCGTGCTGACCAATCGCCTGAGCGCGTCTGCCTCTGAGATTTTTGCGGGGGCGATGGCGGATTACGGCCGCGCGGTAATCATGGGCGACAAGACGACGTTCGGCAAAGGAACCGTGCAGGTACCGCGCAGCATTGCGGATTACCTTCCCTACTTCTCCAGCCACGAGGGCTGCGGCATGATCAAGGTGACGACGCACCAGTTCTACCGTGTCAACGGAGCATCGACGCAGTTGAAAGGCGTGGAAAGTGATATCGTGGTGCCTCAGGTGACGGCAGGCTTCCGCATCGGCGAGTCTGAGATGGACTATGCTCTGCCTTACGATGAAATCACCCGTGCCAGCAGCTACGTGCAAGACCCATCTCTCGCGAAGATCATGCCCGAGCTGCAGAAGCGCAGCACCCAGCGCGTCGCTGCAGATAAGGACATGCAGTACGTGCAGGAGGATGTGAACCGAGCCATGGAGCGTCTGGAGAAGAACGAGGTGTCGCTCAGCAAGGCCGCCCGCAAGGCGGAAAGCGAGGAATTGCTGCTCCGCAAGAGAGAAATGGACGCCGAGTGCAAGCAGCGCTACGAGCAGCTCGCCGAGCAGGATAAGCAGAATCTGACCATCTACCGCCTCAACCTCAGTGACGTATCAGCTGAGAAGCTGCCGCTTTCGACCAAGGAGGATAAGACGTCCTACATGGAAGAAAACGAAGATCCCGAGGAAGAGCTCAGCAAGAGTCCCGAGTATCCTTCCGGGCTCGATCCCGTGCTGCGCGAAGGATTGTTTGTTCTGAAGGACATGATTGATCTTCACTGAGACCTGCACCGGTGCCGGACATCCCGGCGGGAGAGAGCTTCGGTCACTCTCCTCTCCATTATCACGGTGTCATCCGGGGCTCCCGCGGTATAGCGTGGAGCCCCGCTGTGCGATTGGCGCTCCCTGCTGCGCAATCGGGATGTCCCGCTGCGCGACCAGATCTCATACCCCGCGCGGGAAAGCCCAAAACAACCGGATACCCCCACAACACCCCTGCAACACCCCCCCAGACCCAGCGTTACATGCCGGTCGGTGACAATCCCCCCCGAATCAATCCAAGCAAAGCAACCGTGCGGGCCCAGTTTTCCGGGTGGTCATCCGTCTCGGGGAAAATTTTACCCTCCGGGATGCGGGCGTAACGCTCCATGGCTTTGGGGTGGCTGAGTTCACGCAGCCCGACAGAAAAAATAGCCCCGAGCGCTAAAAACTCACGAGCCATCTCATGCGAGCCGTTCCAGGCATGCAACAGCACGCGCGGAAGAGTGCCGCTGCGGTTGCGCTCGCGCAGTATACCCAGCAACTCACTCCAGGCACCGGCGCCATGCAGATGCGCCATGCGCTCATGGCGGAAAGCCGCCCCAAGCTGCACCTGAAGCAGGATGCGCTGCACATCAAGCGTCGCAGCATGTTTAGGGGTGGCATCCAGTCCGCACTCGCCGACATCAGCCTGCGGATAACGCGTCAGCCACTCATCCAGCGCGAAAGCCAGCTCGGCCGGGTCAACCTCCGCAGCATGCCAGGGGTGAACCCCGAAGCACGGAGTCATCCCCTGCGCATCCGCCACCCGTGACCAGTCCTGCTGCGTCACCGAGCAAAGGTAGCCCCCGTGCCCGCCCGGGGTGTGAGTGTGGTAATCTTTCATGAGAAACGACAATCAAACAACATGCAGTAACACCAATAAAACATGCAAACCACCGTCCATACCAAAACCTGCCACTCATGACGGGATCAGCCCCTGCTCCAGGAAACTGTAGTAGGGCTTGCTGCGCCCCTCCATCTCAGCACCGATGATAACATGATCGCGCAGCGGAATCATCATGACATCTCCTGCAGCCCGGATAGCCTCCGTGAGCTGGACATCCTGCCGACTGGGAGCAGGATTGCCCGACGGGTGGTTGTGCGCGATCATGATGGACGACGCCTGATAACGAACCGCGCGATTAAAAACATCGCGCGGGTGCACAACCAGCCGCGTCAGCGTACCTCGGGCAACCGTCTCCTTGCGGATCAGACAGCGGCGCACATCCAGCAGGAGCAGCACCAGATTTTCCTGATTCTCGAAGCGCAAGCTCGGAGCCAGCAGCCGGTACACATCCCCTGCATCCCGGAGAGGCTCACGCATGATACTCTCCTGCACCGCACGCTTGCCCAGCTCAAACACAGCCGCCAAAGTTGCGGCCTTAGCCATACCGATCCCCTTGGCGAGACGCTGAATATCCTGCGCCTCCATCGACCCCAGAGCCGCCAGCGACCCCGCCTCGCGCTTCAGCTTGGCCGCCAGCTCCAGCACGTTGCAACCGTGCAGTCCCGTGCGCAGGAAAATCGCGATGAGCTCCTCATCACTCAAACAGCGCCGGCCCTTGCTCATCAGTTTCTCGCGCGGTTTATCCTCCTCGGCGAAATCCCTCAGTTGCAGCGGGCGTTCCTCATCCTCCTCAGCGGCATTCATCATACGCTCTGCATCTTACCTGATACCGCCCGGAATGTGAAGCAAAAAGCGACCCGCCACCCATCGGGCGCACCGCCTCCCCCCATCCAGGCACCACACCAGCCATCCCCCGCCGTATCCCCTGAGCGCACCACCGCTCCCGCCATCCTCCCGCCATCCTCCCGAAGCCCACCACACAAAACACCCACACACAAAAAACACCCTCCGCATGAAACACCCTCTGCCCCCCCTGTCAGAAAATATGCGGCATCACCGTTATTCCTCACCACAATACACTTGCCAAAAGCCCGCAAACCTGTATAATACGGCCGGTGCATTGTAGCCACGGGTACCAGCTGCCCCGCTGCATGCCTGCCGGCATGTGCCTGACACAGCCGACGCCAAGGGAGACAACTGCCGGTTCCGGGCTCCTGCGGTGCAGCGTAGGACCGGCAATCAGAAGAAAGAAACAAAAGAAAATGAGCATTCACTCCGTTACCTGCGCCGTCGGCGCAAACCCCATCACCATTGAGACCGGTAAAATTGCCCGCCTGGCTGATGGCGCCGTGACGGTGCGCTGCGGCGACACCGTTGTTCTTGTCACAGTCGTCAGCGCCACCAAAATCAAGGAAGGGCAGACCTTCTTCCCCCTTTCCGTCGAATACAAAGAGAAAGCCGCAGCAGCAGGCATGTTCCCGGGCGGCTACTTCAAGCGCGAAGGCCGTCCCACTGAGAAAGAAATTCTCACCTGCCGCATGACCGACCGTCCGCTTCGCCCGATGTTCCCGAAAGGCTACTTCTACGACACCCAGGTCATCACCCTGCTGCTCTCCGCAGATGGTCAGAACGAGCCGGACATCCTGAGCATCAACGGCGCCTCCGCAGCCTGCGTCATCTCCGACCTTCCCTTTGCCGAACCCGTCGGCGCCGTGCGCGTCGGCCGCATCAACGGCCAATTCATCATCAACCCCACCAACGACGAACGGCTCGAATCCGACCTTGACCTCGTGTACGCCGGCTCCAAAGACCAGGTGATCATGATTGAAGGTTCCGCCAAGGAACTCCCCGAGGAGGACTTCATCGCCGCCCTGCACGTCGCCCAGGAAAACGTCGCCAAGATCTGCGCCGCCCAGGAAGAACTGCGCGGCATCTGCGGCAAGCCCAAGCGTGAGTACGAACTCACGCTCGCCAAACCCGAGCTGCTGGAAATCGGCTACCAGGTCGCCGGCGACCGCATCGAGGAAGCGATCTACGCACCGAACAAAATCCAGCGTCAAAAGCAAGTCGGCGCCCTGCGCGACGAGGTTGAAGCCGCCATCAAGGCTGCCCACCCCGAAGCCACCGACTTCGACGTCGAGCAAGTCTTCGAGTACATCCAGAAAAAAGCCTTCCGCATCTCCATCATGGAGCAGGACAAGCGCGCCGACGGCCGCGCCATCAAGCAACTGCGCCCCCTCCATGCCGAAGTCAACGTCCTGCCCAACGTCGTACACGGCTCCGCCCTCTTTGCCCGCGGCGAAACCATGTCGATGTGCCTGGCCACCCTCGCCCCCGTCGAGGAGAAGCAGTACATGGACAACTACACCGGC
Source organism: uncultured Akkermansia sp. (assembly GCA_944390825.1). Taxonomy (GTDB): domain Bacteria; phylum Verrucomicrobiota; class Verrucomicrobiia; order Verrucomicrobiales; family Akkermansiaceae; genus Akkermansia. Next base: position 53,054 of record CALXRG010000002.1, on the reverse strand, counting down.
TCGGTTGAGGAAAAGCGCTTCATCCTGCACTACAACTTCCCGCCCTTCTCCGTAGGCGACACCGGCCGCTTCGGCGGGCAGAACCGCCGCGAGATCGGTCACGGCGCCCTGGCCGAGCGCTCGATTGCCCCCGTCGTCCCCCCGGAGGACGAATTCCCCTACGCCATCCGCGTCTCCTCCGAAATCATGGAATCCAACGGCTCCACCTCCATGGCCTCCGTCTGCGCCGGCACGATGTCGCTGCTGGCCGCCGGCGTACCGCTCAAGCGGCCCGTCTCCGGCATCTCCGTCGGCCTGGTGACAGAGTTTGCCAACCCCGGTGATCGCGAACCCGCCCGCTACAAGACCCTGCTGGACATCATCGGCTCCGAGGACTTCTACGGTGACATGGACTTCAAGCTCTGCGGCTCGAGCGTCGGTGTGACCGGCTACCAGCTCGACCTCAAGCTTCCGGGCATCCCGCTCTACATCCTGGAAGACGCCATCCACCTGGCACGCAAAGGCCGTCTCGAAGTGCTTGAGACCATGAACGCCTGCATCTCGGCCCCGCAGAAGATGAGCCCGACCGCCCCGCGCATCGAATCCACCGTCATCCCGCAGGATCGCATCGGCGAACTCATCGGGCCCGGCGGCAAAAACATCAAAGCCCTGCAGGCCGAGACCGGCACCGACATCAACATCGAAGAAGACGGCACCGTACGCATCTACGGCAACCGGCAGGAAGGCGTAGAGCGCGCCCTCTACCTCATCGACCGCATGTTCAAGGAGATCGAAGTCGGCGAAACCTACGAAGGAAAGATCGTCTCCACCAAGGAGTTCGGCGCCTTCATGGAAGTACTGCCCGGCAAGGACGGCCTCATCCACATCTCCGAGCTGGCCGAAGGCCGCACCCAGAAGACCGAGGACGTGGTGCACGTCGGCGACATCGTTACGGCCAAGTGCATCGGCATCGACGACAAAGGCCGCGTCAAGATGTCCATGCGCGCTGCCGCACGCGACAAAAAAGCCAAGCAGGCCGCTGAGCACGCTGCTCAGGAAAGCTCCGGAGAGTAACCCCTCCACTGCTCCGGCTCGACACAGTCGAATCTTCAGGCCGCTCCCTATCGAATGGGAGCGGCCTTTGTGGTGAAAATCAGGCTTGAGCACCAAACCCTCCTGCGGTATGCTCATGCAAGGTAAGATAACGCAGGAAACGCACCAACGAAAACATACCGACACAAAGGATGCCTGACCGATCAACAGAAAAGCCCTGCCGCAGATGCCTCGCCATGCTCATGGCGGCCATCATGCTTGCTGGCCTGCCCTCCTGCGATGATCGGGTTCCATCCACTCCCCGGGAGCAACTGGAAAGCCATCTGCGGGAAGGCGTCAGGCTGGTCGGTTATCCGTGGCCGGAGAGAATCATTCAGATGCTCGACGTGGAGGCCGCCATGGCAAAATCCCGCACGATGCCCATAACCCCGCAGCAAGCCTGGGAAGCCGTCGTCGCGCACGTGCAGCCGATACCCGAGGGAGACCGCATGCCCAGCCTCAGATCCGTCAGCAGCGATTCCCGTCCCCTCCCATGCTATATTTGGGAAGATTACTACTATTTCCCGGCAAGATCCCGGATAAGCAAAATAAGAAGACCACTGTGGGGGTGCTTTGTCGACTCGCGAACGGGCGAGGTCATCGAGTACCCGGGCCGTGATCCTGGCGGGCACAGGAGGAAAAGCTCTTACGTACAGGTTCTCACCTGCGGCTTTCCCATTTCCGATGATCCGGAGGCATGCTGCCTTCTGGGCGATTATTACATGTATGGAAAGGGGCGTCGCATCCCCCAGGCACCGGAAAAGGCCTTTGCGTACTGGCTCAAAGCAGCTGAACAGGGACACGCAGAATCACAGTATGAGCTGGGCATGTGTTATGCGTCAGGCCAGGGGGTGCCACCATCCACAGAAGAAGCCGTCAAATGGCTCCGCATGGCGGCAGAGCAGGGAAACATGATGGCTGTCCGGGCCCTCGGAGAATTGGAGGAGCCGTGCGCGCTCCCTCACTAATCCCCTTCTCCCGTTAGACCAAAGCAACTGCGGCCATCCCATGCCGTGGCTTCTGTGCACCCATGATGTCCGGGTACTTTCGCTCCTGCACGCAGCATGGCCGCTCTTTCTCCGACGCTTATACTTCTGCCCCACCCATCCCCTATCCACTCCGGCTATCCTACTCACCCCGGCTAACCGTATCTGTTAACGCCGCCACCGTGTCGGAGCACCGCCCGCTCCCGGCAGAAGTGAGGCCCAACCAGCGAACCCACTGTGGGAAACAGAAAAAAAAGACGGCACACTTACTTTTTTGATTGCCATGGGCGCGATTCTAGTATAGAACTAGTAGTGAACAGTTGCATCTCAACTTACACCAATATGTGGAAATATATCATCATCGGCGCTTTGGTGATCTTGCTTTTTGGTTCTTTTGTCTACTTTAAGAACCAGGATGCCATGGTCATGGTTGGCGGCGAGGCGGAAACCGTTCAGACTCAGTTCCAGAACTCCGTCAAACGCCTAGTGGACATCAATACGGACAAGACGATCCTGACCTATGCGGACATGCGGACGAAGCATTTCGAAGGCGTGTCCGGCGAGCTTCGCTCCGAAAAGGAAGCTCTGGATGCGGAAAACACCAACGTCCAGTCGCAGATTGAACAGACCGACGCAGAAATCAAGAGCGCAGAGGCCAAGTTGGACTCCCTGAGGAAGGACATGGAACTCTACACCACGGAAGTGGCAAAACTCGTTGGGCGTCAGGTCGATCCCGACAATCTGGATGCAGTTGCCCGGGAACTGGTGGCACTGGTGATCGAACAAGAAGGCCCGCGTGCCGAGCTGGAGAAAGAAAACAGGACCATCGCAGCGCTGGAGCAGGAAACCAAACGGCTCGAAACCGTCATTGCCGAGCAGAAGAAGCTTGCCCAGGATCGCCAGGCCCGCATCTCTCCCGAGGCTCTGGAGTGCCGTGTCAGCTCGGTCGATCCTTCGTGGGGCTATGTCCTGCTGGATGCGGGAGTAAACAAAGGCATCGTGATCGGCTCGCGGCTCGCCGTCATGCGCGGCGAAGTCAAGATCTGTGAGCTCAATGTGACCAACGTCGAATCGCGCAAATCCAGCGCCGACGTGGTACGCAGCACATTGATGACAGCCGAGCAAGTGCGCCCGGGCGATCGTGTTATTGCAGTTCGCAACACAGATAAATAACCCTAAAGCTCGTTTGGAAGGATATGAAAAAATCTCAACTTATTGCTGCCATACTGGTCATCGCCCTGGGCGGTGTAGGCATCTTCTACGCGCAGAAACAGAACGCCACCATGAACCTCCTGGTCGCCACGCACGGTGGCGGCGCTCTGGTGGATGATATGAGCGCAACGGGCCTTCGCAAATTCTCCCGCGAACTCGTCGTGGAAGATATCTCCGCCCAGCGGGCCGCGGCCCTGGAAAAAGCGGATAAATCCCTCATGCAGATGAAAGCGGACCGCTCTGCCCGCGACAATTCCAAGTCGATTTTGGAGGCATCCCAGAGCACGCTCAGTGAGAAACAGTCCGCTCTCGAAGCCACTCAGGCGCAGATTACTGAGATCGAGAAGAATATCGCCGCCCTCATGATCAAGCTCAAGGATCTGATGCCGGACAGCTTCGGCAGCGAGTCGGAAATTGCAGCCGCCATGGACAAACTCAAGGAAGTTGCGGCTGAGCAGGCTGAAGAACGTGAGCGAATCGAAGCCGAGCTGAAAGAAAAGCAGACCATCCGCGAAGCTCTCGTGCAGAAAGTGGCCGGTCTCCAGGTCGACCTGAACAAGGTCGCGGCCGTCAATGAAGAGTTCTTCGACAACTACTGCCAGAACGATGATGAGTACACCATTGTCGCCGTCAACCCGACCTGGAAGTTTGTCGTATTTAAAGCCCCGACCAACAGCCGCATCGTCCCGGGTGACTCAACTCCCCTGATCGTAAAGCGCGACGGTGTGAAAGTTGCCAACCTCCGCGTCGTCAGCAACAACAACGGCCAAATCATCGCCGAATACGATCCGAAACTGCTCCCCGCAGGGATCACCCTGCAGGTAGGCGACAAGGTATTCCGCCTCAAGCCGCTGGGCAGCTGATGACCAGGCGGCGCTGCATCTGCTGAAGCAGACGAGCGTATTGGCCGTCGCCTGCGCCACCCTGGCGCGGCGGCGGCCTTTGCTGCACCTCTCCACCCGCACGCAACACCACCAGAGCCCCACTTCTTCCCATCCGCAAAACAAAACCCATCATGACCAAGACCACAATAATCGTATGTAGTTTGGCTACGGCCGTAGCAGCCGTTTCCTGCCAGCGACCCGTCCCCCTCGTCCCCCCGAATACACGCACCGTCGTAGAACCGACTCCCGAGAAGGCGCTGAAATCCTGGAACAGCACCACACGCCAGGAAGGCGAAGCTGTACTGGGCCCGCTGGCTACCCCGCGCCGCTAACACAGCGCCACCCGGGTTGGCAGGCGTGATGCCATCCCAACCACCGCCCCCTCCCGCCACCAGCAACACCCGCACCTGCCGGACACTGCATGACACGGGCCCAGCGAGCCGCTATCGTACTTGAGGAGATGCAGCGGGCCTTTCCCGAGCCGGAAGTCCCCCTGCACCACCACGACGCCTTTACGCTTCTGGTGGCGGTGATGCTCTCCGCCCAGTGTACCGACGCCCGAGTCAACCAGGTTACCCCCGCGCTCTTCGCAGCCGCACCCACCGCCGAGGCCCTGGCCGCCATGAGCTGGCAGGAAGTGCGCCGGTACATCGCCACCTGCGGCCTGACCGAGACCAAAGCCAAACGACTCGTCGAAACCTCCCGCCTGCTCGTCGAACGGCACGGCGGGCAAGTACCCGACTCGTTTGAAGAACTGGAGGCCCTCCCCGGCGTCGGCCACAAAACCGCCAGTGTCGTCATGAATCAAGCCTTTGGTCATCCTGCATTTCCCGTCGACACCCACATCTTCCGCCTCGCCCGCCGCTGGAAACTCAGCCGCGGCAACACCGTCGAAGCCGTCGAAGCCGACCTCAAGAAAACCTTCGCCCGCACCACCTGGGGAAAGCTGCACATTCAGCTCGTCCTCTGGGGCCGGCAGTACTGCCCGGCACGCGGCTGCAAACCCACGTGCGCCGTCTGTAGCCGCCTGGGCATCATCCGATGACGCCGGACCACCTTCCCCGGACCTGAACAACATCTCCGGAAGCGTCCCCTCGGGAAAAGCTCTCTCAGGAAGCATCCCCTCTGGGGAGCCCGGAAGCAAATGGAGGGGGTAACCGCACCAAATGCCGCGATTTTTCGTGATTAAGCTTGACCTTTTGGAATAAAAGTAGTTTCATAGCTGGCCGTTCGCATCACGCTATGCTAGTATCTCAACTGAAATCAAAGATTCACCGTGCCATGGTCACCCGTGGTGACGTGGAGTATGAAGGAAGTATCGAGATCCCGCAGGACCTCGTTGAAGCCAGCGGACTCTGGCCGGGCGAGAAGGTGCTGGTCGCCTCCGTCACAAGCGGCAACCGCTTCGAAACCTACGTGCTGGTAGGGCCGCCCAAAACCGGTCAGATCATCGTCAACGGCGGTGCAGCACACCTCATCAAAAAAGGCGAGCGCGTCGTCATCATGAGCTTCGCTCTGGATGATAAACCCATCATCCCCAAGCGCATCATCTGCAACGAACTCAACGAAATCATCTCCTGAAGCTTTACAAATCAACACTCATAGGATAGAATACCGCCATGCTTCTCAATGCCTCCGTCTACATTGTCTTCGCTCTTCTTCTCATCATCTCCGCCCTGCTGCTGCTCGTCGTGCTGATGCAGCGTCCGAAGCAGGAAGGCCTTGGTGCCGCTTTCGGCGGTCAGATGACGGATCAGGTGTTCGGCGCCCAGACGACAGACGTGCTGAAAAAGGCAACCGCCCTTTTTGGCACGCTTTTCATGATTCTCTGCTTTGTGCTGGGCGTCCTCATGAATGCCCAGGCAGCCCGGGAGAAAGGCGCAGATCTGGCCAATCAGCAAACAGCTGCCGCAGCCGCGCCCGAAGTCCCCGTAGCGCCGGTAGCCCCCGCAGATCTGCAAAACGCCCTTCCGGCCGTACCGGCTGTACCGGCGGTCCCCGCTGCCGAACCGGCCCCTGCTGCACCGGCGGCCCCTGCTGCACCGGCAGTTCCCGCTGCCGAACCGGCCCCCGCCGCTCCTGCTGCGCCCGAAGCCCCTGCCGCGGAGCCGGCAGCACCGGCAGCACCGGCAGCACCGGCAGCACCGGCAGCAGCCGAAGCCCCTGCAACCGAGCCCGCTCCCGCTGCTCCGCAGGCCTAATCCCCTTTATGCCATACGACAGCATCGCACAGCTGATCAAAGAGGCAAGCACAGACCCGGTCAAGGGTACTGTGCTTGCTGTTCTTTCACAGAAAACCGAGCGGACGACCAAAGCCGGCAAGCCCTACGTGGAGCTCAGCTTCGCCGACGTAGCGTCCAGCGTCTCCATCAAAGTCTGGGAAAACGCCCCCTGGTACCGTGACTGCTGCCATGCACAGGTGGGACAAAGCATCGCCGTGTCGGCCACATGGCAAATGAGCAGCTACGGCATGGAAGCTGCCGAACTCAGCATGCGCCCTCTCACCCCGGAAGAAGAAGAAGCCCTCTACGCCGGAGGCACCGAGCTGCGCGACAAACAGGAAGCAGACTGGCAAACAATCCGGAACCTCGTCTCCAGCATGGCGGACCCGCGCCTTCAGGGCATCTGTAACCTCCTGCTGACAAAATTCGAAGCACGCTTCCGCCGCACAGCAGCCGCGCGCACCTTCCACCACGCACGGCGCGGCGGGTTGGTCGAGCACGTCGCAGGCGTCATGCGCTGCGGGGACGCCCTCAGCCACGCCTATCCCCAACTCAATCGCGACCTCGTCCTGGCCGGCTGCCTCCTGCATGACGTCGGCAAAATGTGGGAAAACACCTACCCGGAGCATGAACTCGTCATGCCCTACAGCGAACACGGTGAATTACTCGGCCACATCCCGCTGGGAATCGAGCTCATCAACAAGCTGTGGAACACCCTCATGACCCCCGAGCAAAAACAAGCCTGGGCAAGTCTCATCCCCGCAAGCGATCAGGTACGCCTGCACCTCCTGCACATCATCGCATCCCACCATGGGGAGCTTCAGTTCGGATCGCCCGTAGTACCCAAAACCCCCGAAGCCATGGCTGTGCACTACGCTGACAACATCGACGCCAAGCTCGAAATGTTCCGCGAAGCCTACGCCACCCAGCCGCGCCTGGGCGAGAACGTGTTCCAGCGGCGGATGCCGTTGCCGGGAGCAGAAGTGGAGCCTCTGCCACCGCTCCTGGCCGGGCAGCCCCCCGCCGATGAGACCGGGCACGCACCCCTGCTGTTCTAAGCGCCATCGCACAGCCAGCTGCAGAGCACCATCACCCGGGCATTGAACATGCCATAGCCGGAGGGAGCGGCTCCCAGCGGCCCGGCAGGCAGGCAATGCCGCAACCCATCAACAAACAAACACCATGACCGAAGCCATCTGGAGTATCATCTGGGCCGGCGGATTGCTGATAGTCTCTCAACTCAGCCCCGGCCCCGATTTCTTTCTGGTCGTGCGGACAGCTCTTTCCCAGGGCTTTCGCAGCGCCACAGCCCTGTCCTTTGGCATCACACTGGGACTGTTGATTCAAGCCATCGTCGTCTGTCTCGTCGGCACCTGGGTTGTGGAGCAAAGCTGGAGCTGCCTTGTCATGGCAGCGGCGGGAGTGTGGCTTTCCTACCTCTCCTACAACATCATGCCGTGGGACCGCCTGCCCCGGCGCGTGCTGGAATGGGTGCCGCTCAAAGCCGGCCAGAGTGCCGCTTTGCCGGCAGAACCAATGCACGGAACCGATCCGATGCACGCAAAAGCCGTTGAGCAGGCCCTGGAAACTCCCCACGAATCCCACTCAACCAAACAGCAGCTCGTCGTGCAGGGGTTTCTCTGCAACATCCTGAACCCCAAGTGCATGCTCTTCATCAGCGGCATCTGCATCGGACCGCTCAACGCCTACGGCACCGCAAGCAACTGGTTCATGCCGGCACTCGCCATCGCCCTGGGTGTCAGCAGCCAGGCCGGCTGGATGCTCTGGAGCGGCCTGCTGCAATTCCCCCCACTGCGCCGCAGCTACTGCCGCCGCGCCCACATCATCGACGCGGTCTTTGCCACCCTGCTGGCTCTCTGCGCCCTGCTCCTCTTCGTCCCCCTGCTGCAAACCGCCGGGCAGAGCATTTTTTAAGCGCCCCCTTGGATTGGTGCTTGCCTTTGTGGCGCAGATGGGGTAGAGTAAAAGGCGCAAAGACGTTATTGCAACTATGAACGACATTATCACGACAGCATGCAAGTTCGTCACGTCCTCGATTGGCCGCAAGATCCTGGTGGCCCTGACAGGTTCGTGTCTCCTCCTGTTCCTCGTGGGCCACTTGGGCGGCAACCTGACCATCTTCGGTGGTGACGGTACCAACCCGGCGGATCCTTCATGGATCAATGCCTACGCCACGGGGCTGCACACCATGCCGACCTGGCTGCTTTGGGCTATTCGCCTCGGTCTGCTGGTGATCTTCCTCATCCACGTGGTGCTGACCCTGGTACTCAAGTATGAGAACTACAACGCCCGCACGCACTATCAGATGGAAGGCACGCTCAAGGCGACGCTGTCCTCCCGCACGATGGTGATCACCGGCGTCATGGTTTTCTGCTTCCTCGTCTTCCACCTGTGGCAGCTCACCTTCAACGGCGACCCGGCCAACTGCTATGAGCACATCCGCGCCGCGTTCACCAACCCCTGGTGCTCACTCTTCTACATCGTGGCCATCTGCTGCCTCTTCATGCACGTGCGCCATGGCGTTCAGTCCGTGATGCAAACGCTCGGCCTTTCCACCCGCAAAATCCGCCCCCTCTACAACATCGTTGCCATCCTCTTCGGCATTGTGGTATGCGGCGGCTTCATTGCCATTCCCGTTGCTTTCCTGACCGGCATTCTCCAGTAACCCCTTATTCCTGTCTACGCATATGAACGACATCAAGTTTCCCGTAAGCGACTACATGCCGGATTCCTGCATTCCGGACGGCCCCATCGAGCAGAAGTGGACCAAGTACAAGCGCGAGGCCAAGCTCATCAACCCGAACAACCGCCGCAAGTACACCGTTCTGATCGTCGGTACCGGTCTGGCCGGCGGTTCTGCCGCCGCCACGCTCGCCGAGCTTGGCTACAACGTCAAGTGCTTCTGCTACCAGGACAGCCCCCGCCGCGCCCACTCCATCGCCGCACAGGGCGGTATCAACGCCGCGCACAACTACCAGAACGACGGTGACTCCGTCTACCGCCTCTTCTACGACACCATCAAAGGCGGCGACTTCCGCGCCCGCGAAGCGAACGTCTACCGCCTCGCCGAAGTCTCCTGCGACATCATCAACCAGTGCGTCGCCCAGGGCGTTCCCTTCGGCCGTGAATACGGCGGCCTGCTGGACAACCGCTCCTTCGGCGGCGCCCAGCTGAAGCGCACCTTCTACAGCCGTGGCCAGACAGGTCAGCAGCTCCTGCTGGGTTGCTACCAGGCCATGGAGAAAGAAATCGGCAAGGGTCACATCGAGATGCACCCCCGCACCGAAATGATGGATCTCGTCGTGGTCGACGGCCATGCCAAAGGCATCGTGGTGCGTGACCTCGTGACCGGTGAGATCAAGAGCTATGCCGGTGACACCGTGCTGCTTGCCACCGGCGGCTACGGCCGTGTCTTCTTCCTCTCCACCAACGCCATGGGCTGCAACGTCGGCGCCGCCTGCGCCTGCTGGAAGAAAGGCGCCTACTTCGCCAACCCCTGCTTCACCCAGATCCACCCCACCTGCATCCCCGTCAAAGGCGATTACCAGAGCAAGCTGACGCTCATGTCCGAATCCCTGCGCAACGACGGCCGCATCTGGGTACCCAAGAGCCGCGAGGTCGCCGAGAAGATCCGCAAGGGCGAGATGAAAGCCTCCGACGTCGCCGAGGGCGATCGCGACTACTACCTGGAGCGCAAGTACCCGTCCTTCGGTAACCTGGCCCCGCGCGACATCTCCTCCCGCGCCGCCAAGGAAGCCTGCGACGACGAGCGCGGCGTCGCTCCGTCCGGCCGCGGCGTATTCCTGGACTTCAAGGACGCCATCAAGCGCATGGGCAAGGAATGGATCGACGGCCAGTACGGCAACCTCTTCGAAATGTACGAAGAGATCACCGACGTGGATCCCCACAAGGAACCGATGATGATCTACCCCGCCTCCCACTACACCATGGGCGGCCTCTGGGTGGACTACAACCTCATGTCCTCCATCCCCGGCCTGCACGTGCTCGGTGAAGCCAACTTCTCCGACCACGGCGCCAACCGACTCGGCGCTTCCGCGCTCATGCAAGGCCTCTCCGACGGCTACTTCGTCATCAGCGCCACCCTGCCGAACTACCTCACCACCCAGAAACCCGGCAGCGTCACCACCGCCGCCCCCGAGTTCAAGGAGGCTGAGGAAGCTGTCAAAGCCCGCATCGCCCAGATCATGGACGTGAAGGGCACCAAGACTCCGGATGAGATTCACCGCGAACTTGGCAAGCTCATCTGGGAAGACGTCGGCATGGGCCGCACCAAGGAATCCCTCATGCACGCCATTGAGAAGATCCCCGGCATCCGCGACGAGTTCTGGAAGAACGTCAAAGTCGTCGGCAGCACAGAAGGCATCAACATGGAGCTGGAGAAAGCCTGGCGCCTCGCCTACTTCCTCGACTTCGCCGAAGTCCTCTGCTACGATGCTCTCAACCGCGAGGAATCCTGCGGCGCCCACTTCCGCTTGGAGCACCAGCTTCCCGACGGCGAAGCCAAGCGCGACGACGAGCACTTCGCCTACGTCGCTTGCTGGGAGTACAAGGGCACGGGCGAACTGCCGGTTCTCCACAAGGAACCGCTGACCTTCGACAACGTGCATCTCGCCATCCGTTCCTACAAGTAAAGCATCGAATCTAACCTCTCATTTTCACACAATTATGGCCAAACTTAATCTCACACTGAAGGTCTGGCGCCAGGAGAATGCACAGGCTCAGGGCCGCATTGAAACCTACCAGGCCAAAGACATTCCCGAGGAGTGCTCCTTCCTGGAGATGCTCGACATCGTGAATGAATCCCTTGTGCACGAGGGCAAGGAGCCGATTCACTTCGACCACGACTGCCGCGAAGGCATCTGCGGCATGTGCTCGCTCACCATCAACGGCGTGCCGCACGGTGGCAAGAAAGTGACGACCTGCCAGCTGCACATGCGCCAATTCAAGGATGGCGACACCATCTGGATTGAGCCCTTCCGCGCCAAAGCCTTCCCGATTCTGCGCGACCTGATGGTAGATCGCTCCGCCCTGGACAAGATCATCGCCTCCGGTGGCTTCGTGGACGTGCGCACGGGTGCCGCCCCGAACGCCAACAACATGCCGGTGCGCAAGAAGACGGCAGACGCCGCCTTCGACGCCGCCGCCTGCATCGGCTGCGGTGCCTGCGTGGCCAGCTGCAAAAACAGCTCCGCCATGCTCTTCACCTCCGCCAAGGCTGCTCACCTCAACCTGCTGCCGCAGGGCCACCCGGAGAAGAACAAGCGCGTCCTCGCCATGGTACGCCAGATGGACGCCCTGGGCTTCGGCAACTGCACCAACCAGTACGAGTGCGAAGCCGCCTGCCCGAAGGGTATCTCCGTGGACAACATCGCCAAGCTGAACCGCGACTACATGGTCGCCTGTGCAGCTGAAGCCGTGGCCGTCTACTCGTAAGATCCACGCAATAACGTCTGAGGCCGGGTGGCGCGAGCCCACCCGGCCTTTTTCAATACCCGCGGCACACGCCCGCCTTATCCGCACCTGCCATCCTCCCTTACGCCCGGCGCCCCCCATCGCTCCGTAGTTACCCTCAGCACCAGGTGCCCCCATCCGATCCGCAGTCACCATTCGGTTCACTGGCATCCATTCAACCCGGGGCCCTCATTCGGATCAGCCCGCCCCCATTTCCGAACCATGCTCTTCTACATTGTCACCCCCTCGCTGGATGCCCTGCCGTGGCTGACCTGCTGCGTGCGCTCAGTTGCCGATCAGGTGGGCAGCGGCGTACAGGTACACCACCACGTGCAGGATGGAGGCTCGACAGACGGCAGCCTCTCCTGGCTGGAAGAATGGCGGACGGCTCACGAAGGGGTGGAGGGGTACCGCTTCACCTTCGCGAGCGAGCCGGACGCAGGAGCCTACGACGCCATCAACCGCGCATGGGCCAACCTGCCCTATGAAGCAGAAGTGACCGCCCTGCTCAACAGCGATGAGCAGTATCTCCCCGGCGCACTCGCGGCCGTTGCCGACGCCTTTTCGCGGGATAGCGAGCCCGAGCTGGTACTGACCTCATTCCTGATTCTGGATGAAGATCACCATTACATCAGCCATCGCCGCGCACTTGCCCCGCGCCTTTGGAGCAGTGCCGTGCAGTGCGGCATCGAGACCTGCACCACCTTTTTCCGGGCGGAGTCCGTCCGCCGCAGGGGACTGCGCTTCAACAGCCGATGGAAATGCCTCGCCGATCTCTTCTTTGCCCGCCGGCTGCTGGCATTTTCCCCGCGTATCGAGCTGCTCCCGCGCCTCCTGACCTCGACCTTCCTGGTAACGGGGCACAACCTCTCCTGGGGTCCGCGCAGTCGCGAAGAACGGCGGCGCTACATGACCACCCTCTCCCCGTGGCTTGTCAAATGCGAGCCCCTCATCCGCCGCTGGATACAATTCAAGCACAGCATACTTGACAGGCTCCTGCCTTCCCCGGGACAATACAGCGTCTACCTGCCGCGCGAGCGTACACGCAGCACCCTGAGCGTCGGGCATGCCTCCCCCCGCAGTCCCCTCAGCCTACCCTCCCGCTCCGGCAGGCCTCACCGAGGCAGCACACGCCCCTGACCGAAGCGTACCGACACGCAGCACAACAGCTTCGCCAGCTGGGGAAAAACGGGGAAAGCGCAAAAAGACACAATCCTGCCACCCGACCCTCACGATGGAAAAAACACAGACCAAACTGCCGCTTGCCGTACTGCCGCTTGCCGTCCCATCATGCATCAGCCCCCATAGCCAGGAAAGCACGGAGAGCCCCCGCGTGTACAAGCGGGCGTCGTTTCGCACCTGGCAGCTGTTTGACTCCATCGATTCACGCTACACCCCCTTCCGACTGAGCCGGGTCACGGATATTGATGCCAGCGGAGAGAGCGGCTGGAAAAGCCGCTGAGCAAAGCAATGCAAAGACTGCTGCCCGGCATACTGGAGCTACCGGAGGCCGGGGAGAGAGGCTCGAGCACCAAAGCCTAATTTCCCATGAGCCCGATACCAACTCAAGCCAAGAGCTCGCCACCCGCGTCAGGGCGGTGAGCTCGTTGAGTACCTACGAATCGAGTGGCGCTCTGAGAATCTTATTATAAAATTACCCCCAAAATTGGAATAAGCAATTTCTTATTCTCGTTCTCTAGAATAAAAGAGACTGCATCTCCATCTTATTCTAAAAGAGGCTGAAACAATGGAATAGACAAGTACTTTTTGTTCTTGTGGAATGGAAGCATGGAGAGGCAGCATACGGGCGCATATGAAATCATTTCCATGACGGGGGAGAGAGTCAAGGCATTCATTCCCATGCCTCTTCCTCCCAAGTCCCCAGTGGTGCTTCCCCCGAATTGCATCGATGGCACGACCAGGCTCTGGCAGCCATAGGCAAATTGAATGCGCAGGGTGCCTACTTGCCTTGCGCGCTCTCGCTGCTCTTTTCTTTCATTCGTAAGGAAGCTGGACGTGTTTAAGAGCAAGCTTGCATCGAACAGCACAAGCCTCATTGAGGAAAGCCATCTGAGTGCTGCAACTGTTCATCATGTTTTGACCAAGTTGGTGCATATGGGCATTCTTAGGGAGATTACAGGCATGAAGAGAAATCGCGTATACGTATACGAAGCTTGTCTGAAGCTTCTCAACCGTGAGTTTGAGAGCACGGAGAACGAACGGTAAGTCGCGGCCATGGCACTCAGCTCGACCAGAGGCTCATCGGGCAGCATAGTGAGGTGTCAGGAACATGCAATAATCAGTCCACGCGAGCGCCCCGAAGAGCTGCCGCGGGAACGCGGGCGCACCACCCTGAGCGCTGGGCATGCGGCACGCCGGGGCGTTTTGTGGCGCGCCGGGGCGTTTGTTCACGGCCCGGTATGCCCGGCGGTGAGCCGGTGCCGTTGCTGACTCGCTACAAAGGTGCCGCGCCTGTTTCTGAGATTGACATCGGGGTGGGCTCAGCGTACAATTCCCGCGTGATGCGTGACCAAAACAGAGGGCGGGGCCAGGGCTCTGCCGGCAGACCTCGGCGTGATTCCTTCTCCTCAGACAATCAGCGCTTTGCCCCTCGCCCCGATTTTCAGGATTTCTATGATCCCGGCACCCGCAGTGACTCCTCCGGGGCTCCCCGCCGCGGGCGCAAGGGTGTGAACCTGCCCGGTCCGTCCCGCACGGCGGCCCCGCACCCGGCTTCTTCTCAAGCCCTCTCCTCACGCCCAGCTCCTTCCCGTCCGGTTTCCTCACATCCGGTTTCCTCACGCCCCGCAGCATCGGGAACAAGTCGCCCCGCCGTCTCCAAGACCGAGGCACCCGCCGGCAGTGAGCAGTGGCGTACCCCCTGGGTGCAGCTCAAATACTTCACCTACAACCCCGCCGTCTTCCCGCGCATGCTGGGAGCCTCCAGCTCCGATGCGCAAGCCGGCGGCCTGATCAACGTCTACGATAAAAACGGGGAACTCTTCGGCGGCGGTTTCTGGAACCCCCGCAGCCGCACGCCCCTGCGCATGCTGCACCACGGCCCTGAACCCCTCACGGAGGAAGACCTGGAGCAAGCCATCCGCCGCGCTGTCAGCTGGCGCCGCAACGACTGCCGGCTCGATGAGGTCAGCAACGCCTACCGCGTCATCCACGGCGATTCGGATGGCTTGGGCGGCCTCATTGTCGATCGCTATGCGGATGTGCTCAGCCTCGAGGTGAGCACGCTGGGCGTCTGGCTGCGGTTAGGCCGCTGGCTGCCCCTGCTGCACGAGCTGTGCGGCACCAGCCGCCATGTGATTGCGGTGGATGAAAGCATTGCGCGCATGGAAGGCATCGACCTCACTCAGGCTCCTCCCAGTGCCCCGGTGCACAAGGTGCGCATCACCGAGCACGGCGTTCATTATGAAGTCGACTTCGCGCAGGGGCACAAAACCGGTTTCTTCTGCGACCAGCGCGACAACCGCCTCAAGCTCGCCCGACTCACCGCCGGCAAGAGCCTGCTGGATCTCTGCTGCTACTCCGGCGGCTTCTCCATCCAGGCCAAGCTGCACGGAGCCGCTGAAGTCACAGCCGTTGACCTCGACGAAAAAGCCATCGCCATGGCTCAGCGCAACGCCAACATCAATGCCGCCCATGGGCCGCTGCGCATCGACTTCGTCCATGCCGATGCCTTCGTCTACGCCCGCCAGATGGTCCGCAACGGCAAACTCTTCGACACCGTCCTGCTCGACCCGCCCAAGTTCGTCCTCAGCCGCGATGAGGAGAAAGAGGAAGGCCTGCGCAAATACCACGACCTCAACCTGCTCGGCCTGCAGTGCGTGCGCCGAGGCGGGCTTTTCGTCACCTGCTCCTGCTCCGGACTCGTCAGCCCGGCTGAGTTTGAAAAAGTCGTCATCAAAGCCGCCCAGCGACTGGGCCGCCGCCTGCAAATCCTCGAAATGACCGGCCCCGGCTGGGATCACCCCTTCCTCTCCACCTACCCCGAGGGCCGCTACCTGAAAGTCCTCTGGGCACGCATCCTGAAATGACGCCCGCGGCAAACAGCGGCCTCATCCCCACCGTATGATCATCACCCTCGCCATCACCCTGACCCTCGCGCTGGTACTCGGCATGCTTGCCGAGCGCCTGCGCCTCTCCTCGCTCATCGGCTACCTGCTGGCCGGCATCATCATCGCCCAGCTCTGGGGAGCCCACCTGGATCACAAACTCGTCGAGGATTTCTCCCACGTCGGCGTCGTCCTCCTCCTCTTCGGCGTTGGGCTGCACTTCCACTTCAAAGACCTCGTCGCCGTCCAGCGCCTTGCCCTGCCGACCGCCATCATCAGCATGGTCATGCGCACCCTCATCGTCGCAGCAGCCGCCTGGTGGGTGGGAGACTCGCTCGGGCTGGACACCGTCGGCTGCATCATGTTCGGCATCTGCGCCTGCGTCACCAGCACCGTCGTACTCACCCGCGTGCTGGCCGACAACCGCATCCTGCAAACACCGGCCGGCCACACCGGGCTGGGTATCCTCGTCGTCGAGGACATCTTCACCATCATGATGCTCGTGCTCATGCCCGTCCTCTTCGGTGACAAGCCCCTGCTGGAATCCCTGCTCTGGATGGCCGTCAAGCTCGTCCTTCTGGTCATCTGCGTCGTTTACCTGGGCCGGCGCGTCATCGGCCGGGTGCTGACCAGCGTCTCGAGATTCGCCTCCGGCGAACTCTTCACCCTATCGGTACTGGCGTTTGCGCTGGGTATAGCGGCGCTGTCCTCCTACGTCTTTGATGCCTCCCTGGAGTTTGGCGCCTTCCTCTCCGGCATGGTGGTCGGGCAGAGCAAGTTTGCCGCGCGGGCAGCCAGTGATGCTTTGCCGATGCGTGATGCCTTTGCGGTGCTCTTCTTTGTCTCGGTCGGCATGGGGTTCGACCCCACGACCATCTGGCAGCACTGGGCCCTGCTGCTCGCCACTGTCGCGGTCACCATCCTGGGGGCCAGCGCCGTCTGCTACATCACCCTGCGCCTGCTCAGGGCTCCCTTCCGCAAATCGGTCACGGTTGCGGCGACCCTGACGCAAATCGGTGAGTTCTCCTTCATCCTGGCCTCTCTGGCCGCCTCCGAATACGGCGTCCTGCCCCAGGAAGCCGCCAACGTCATCACCGGTGTAGCCATCATCACCATCACGATCAATGCCGCCTGCTTCCGCTTCGTCCCCCGGCTCATCAGCGCCCTGGAAGCACGCGGCATCGGCCTGGTCGCCTCCACCGGCAACGAAGCCGTACCCCCGCCCACCGGCGACCGGGATCGGGTCATCATCGTAGGCTACGGTCCCTGCGGGCAAATCTGCACCCGGCTGCTGCGGGAAAACGACGTCGACGCCGTCGTCGTGGAAATGAACATCGACACCGTCAACCGCCTCCACCGGGAAGGCATCCCCGCCATCCATGGCGATGCCTGCCGGCGCTCCATCCTCGCCGACGCCGGAGCCGCGCAAGCCATCTCCATCATCATCACCTCTCCCGCCGCACCCGCCATGGAAATCGCCACCATGGCACGCAACCTCAACCCCGACATCTACGTCATGGCACACACCCAATACCTGCGAACCGCGCAGGATCTGCGCCATGAGCTGCACGACGGCATCGCCGTCTACTCCGGGGAGCACGAAGTTGCGCTCACGATGATGAGCCACCTGCTGAGCCGGCAGCAAGCCACAGCCGACCAGATCTCACGCGAACTGCGCCGCGCCCGCAAGCTGCTGGAAGACGCAGCCACCCCTGTCGCGTAACACCCCCACGGCAGCCTCACCGGGAAGCGGCAGCAACCGGAGCATGGCCGCGTTGCCCCTGTGCCCCCCTGTGAGCTACCCGGAAGACCTTCCCGCGCTATGCGGGAGCTCCGGTGCGAACAGTAATCACTGACGCCTGGCACCTCCCGGCGTGCCGTCCCTGATTTTTCCATTCACCTCCGGCATGCTGATTCTGATTTTACAATCCGCACGGCTTGAGAGACAACACGAGAAACGCCTTGACAAATCCCCCGCTCGGCGTATAGTTTCCTGCTGAAAGTTATGAAAGAACAGATCGCAAGCGTACAAGCCGAGGCCGTGGCCCGCATTGCCGGCATCACCGACATGAAAGGACTGGAAGAAGCCCGCGTCAGCATCCTGGGCAAGAAAGGCTCCCTTACCCAGGTGCAGCAGGGCATGCGCAACGTCCCCAAAGAAGACAAACCAGTCGTCGGCGCCCTGCTCAACGAAGCCCGCGCCACCATCACCGCCGCCCTTGACGCCCGGAAAACCGCCCTGCAAGCCGAACTCGACGCCGCGGCCGTCGCCGGCACCGATCTGACCCTGCCCGGCGCCACCCTGGCCACCGGCGGCCTGCACCCCATCAGCCTCGTACGCGACGAAGCCGTGCGCATCCTGCGCCGCATGGGCTTCACCCTCTCCGACGGCCCGGACATCGAAGACGAGTGGCACTGCTTCGACGCCCTCAACACCCCGGAAGACCACCCCGCCCGCAACGAAAAAGACACCTTCTACTTCGACAGCGGCAAACTCCTGCGCACCCAGACCAGCACCGTCCAGGCCCGCACCATGGAAAAGCAGGCCCCGCCCGTGCGCATCATCTGCCCCGGCTCCGCCTTCCGCCGCGACGCCATCGACGCCACCCACCTCTCCGCCTTCAACCAGATTGAAGGCCTCTACGTCGACCGCGCCGTAAGCGTCGGCGACCTCAAAGGCACCCTGGAATACTTCCTCAAAGCCCTCTTCGGCAGCGAAACCGCCGTACGCTTCCGCCCGCACTTCTTCCCGTTCACGGAACCGAGCTTTGAAATCGACGTCCAACTGCAAGCCGCCGGCCAGGCCCCCCGCTGGATCGAAATCGCCGGCTGCGGCATGGTCAACCCGGCCGTCTTCGAAAACATCGACAAAGTCACCGGCAAGCAACTCTACACCGGCTGCACCGGCTTCGCCTTCGGCATCGGCCTGGAGCGCCTCGCCATGATCCGCTGGGGCATCCGCGACATCCGCCTCCTCATCGAGAACGACGCCCGCTTCCTCGCCCAGTTCCACTAAACACCCGTTTTTCCCCCGTCAGACATCACCATTCACCGCGTCAGACACAACCCCTTTTTCCCCCCTCATGAACGTTTCCCTCAATTGGCTCTCCGCCTACATCGACCTCAGCGGCCTCGGCACCCAGGAAATGGCAGACATGCTCACCTTCGCCGGCATCGAAGTCGAAGGCATCCAGGAGCGCGGCGTCACCACCGACCTCGTCGTCGTCGCCCAAGTCATCAGCAAAACCCCCGTTGAAGGCAGCGACCACCTCAACGTCTGCATGGTCGACGCCGGCGAAGGCGAACTGCGCCAAATCGTCTGCGGCGCCAGCAACTACAGCGTCGGCGACAAAGTCCCCGCCGCCCTGCCCGGCGCCATCCTGCCCGGCGGCTGGGAAATCAAAGAAGGCAAAATGCTCGGCCACGCCAGCCGCGGCATGCTCTGCTCCGCCTCCGAGCTTGGCCTGCCGGACAAAGAACACGGCCTCTGGATTCTCCCGCAGGACTACACCATCGGCACCCCCGTACGCAGCTTCATCGAGACCGACACCATCTTCGAGCTGGAAATCACCCCGAACCGCCCGGACCTGCTGAGCCACTGGGGCATGGCCCGCGAACTGGCCGGCATCACCGGCCGCTCCCTCAAAGCCGACCCCGGCGCCATTGGCGACACCGCCGCCACCCTACCCGCCGGCGACTTCATCCGCCTCTCCGCCCCGGAGATCTGCCCCCTCTACACCGCCACCCGCATCAGCGGGGTCAAAGTCGGCCCCTCCCCGGAGTGGCTTGCCGAGCGCCTCATCGCCATCGGCCTGCGCCCCATCAACAACGTGGTGGACATCACCAACTACTGCCTCTTCGAGCTCGGACATCCCCTGCACGCCTTCGACGCCGCCAAACTCACCGGCCCGCTCGACATCCGCCGCGCCGCAGAAGGCGAATCCTTCACCAGCCTCATGGGCGACACCTACACGCTCAAGAGCGACGACGCCGTCATTTCCGACGCCAGCGGCCGCGCCCTCTCCATCGGCGGCATCATGGGCGGCCTCAGCTCCGGCGTCACCGAAACCACCACCGACATCGTGCTCGAATCCGCCTGGTTCCAGCGCAGCAGCATCCGCTTCACCAGCCGCCGCCTCGGCCTGAGCTCCGACTCCTCCTACCGCTTTGAGCGCGGCACCTCCCCGTGGAACGTCCTGCGCGCCGCCGCACGCGCCACCCAACTCATCCTCGAATGCGCCGGTGGCACCGCCGAACCCATCATGGTCGGCGGCCAAGCCCCCTGCCTCGTCCCCGAGGAAAGCGCCCCCACCGCCACCGTCCTCGAGCAAGGCACCGACGCCAAAATCTACTACGCCCTCGACCAGGTCAAACTCGACTGGAAAGAACTCGACATCATGACCCGCGGCAGCATCCCCCACCTGGAAGCCGCCCGCATCCTCAAAAACCTCGGCCTGCGCGACACCGACGGCAAAGGCAACTGGGACTGCCCGCCCTGGCGCCTTGACCTCAAGCGCAGCTGCGACCTGCTGGAAGAAATCGTCCGCGTCTACGGCATCGACAACATCCCGGCCACCAACACCGCCATCTTCGTCGAAGAAACCGCCACCGACCGCGCGCACGACTATCGCATGGCCCTCTCGCACAAACTCGCCGGCGCCGGCTTCCTGGAAGTCCAAACCTTCAAACTCATCGCCGCCGAAAGCATCGACCCGACCATCGCCAGCGTCAAAAACGCCCTGCCGACCAAGCCCCTGATGGAGGGCGACATCATCCGCGTCTCCCTGCCCATCTCGGAGGACCACTCCACCCTGCGCCCCTCCCTGGCCCCCGGGCTGCTGGCCGTTGCCGCGCGCAACATCAACCAGGGCATGGAAGTCCTGCGCTTCTTTGAAAGCGGCCGCGTCTTCCGCAACACCGGCGGCGGCAAAGGCAAAGACATCGAAACCGAAGTCCTCGGCATCCTCATGGCCGGCAAACTCAACCCCGCCAGCTGGGCCGACACCAAACCCGCCGACGTCCAATTTGCCCACCTGCGCGCCGTACTCGACATCCTGGTACCCAAAGCCACCATCACCCTGAGCCCGGCCAAAGTTGCACGACCCGCCGCAGCCCTCGTCGCCGACGTCCAAATCAACGGGCAAGCCTGCGGCGTCTTCACCCGCATCGCCCTGGCCACCTGCCGCGAACTCGGCCTGCCGCTGGAAAGCTACTACGCCGAACTCGACCTGCGCAAACTGCAGCAAATCGCCACCGCCCCCTTCAAAGCAGCCGATCTGCCGCAATTCCCGGGCTCCAGCCGCGACTCCTCCATGGAAGTCCCGGCCAACCTGAGCAACGCCACCATCCTCAAAGCCGTGGAAGCCGCCAAGCAAAAACTCCTCGTCGCCTGCAAACTCAAAGACATCTTCTGCGACCCCACCGGCGAAAAAATCGCCGCCGACCGCAAAGCCATGACCTACACCTTCCTCTACCGCGACGCGAAGAAAACCCTCACCGCGGCCGAAGTCGACGCCGCCCACAAGCAAGTACTCGACACCCTCGCCGCCAAAATCCCCGACCTGCGCTTCCGCTAAAGGCACTTCCACCGGAGGCGCCACACCGCAACGCGCCCCGGCCAACGCCCCACGCACAGCGGAACACAGCCGACCGCAACGCGCAGCCTCCCCACAGCACCCTCCCCCACCAAGCCCGGAGCACCCCACGTGCCCCGGGCTTTTTTCTGCCCTGCCTCCATCTTTCACAGCACCAACATCGCCCCCGCCGGAGCCGCGCCCGAGTTTGGCTACTACTGGAGCAGCACCACCCACCTCGACGGCCCCCGACCCGAGCGCAGCGCCTGCTACATCGCCTTTGGGCGAGCCCTCGGCCGCATCAGAGGAACCCTCCTAAACGTCCACGGAGCGGGAGCCCAGCGCAGCGACCCCAAAACCGCCGCACACCTCCCGAATCTCCCCGGCTACAGGGGGCCGCAAGGCGACCAGCAGCGCGTCTACAACCTCGTACGCCCCGTACGCACCATCCGCAGCACAAGCAGCAAGCAGCCTCGCCAGCCCATCAATGAGAAACCACCTTTAGCCCCACAATAGAAGCAATCAACAACACGATAAAGAAAAGCCGGAGCGCGGATGCCGGCTCATGGAAACACACGATACCCAGCAGCACCGTACCGACAGCACCAATACCGGTCCAGACAGGATACGCCGTACCGATCGGAATCACCTGCGTCGCCCGGGAAAGCAGAAACATACTCAAAAGCAAACAAACAAGAAAAGCAGCACCCCAGCCATAATATTCCGTACCGGTAAGCCCCCGCATACGCCCCAAACAATAAGCAAAAGCAGTCTCGAACAACCCCGCGATAATGAGAACAAACCAACTCATAAAACACGCATCGTTTGAACAGCAAGATCACACACACTTCCTCCTGTACAGGAACCTGCAACGCACCCTAGCACAGGATCCGCGCACCTGTCAAGGCGGGCATCTGTCATCCATCCTCTCACACATGGCCTCAACATAAAACGCACCCAAAAAGCACCCTCCCGCCCAGGCACCAGAACCTCACTCCCCGATTGCCCGCCAAAACTCCCTCACCTCCCGGCGCGACCCGAGCAACGGATTAACGTAACGCAAACTCAGCAGCGACAAATCCCGGTGCCCCATCTCCAACTGCAACGCCGGCAAATTGCGGAATACGCCGCATGATTACTCGCAAACGTATGGCGCAGCACATCCGCTGGCCAGCCCCGGAAACCAACCTCACGCCGCAACGCACCCCAGCGGCGCTCCCAGTTACGGGGAATCGTCAGAAGCCCGCCCCCCTGAAGCAGCCAACTCGACCCCCGCAACGACGCCGAGCTCACCGCCTTCCGCTACCTGGCGAACCGAACCCCGAGCGCATGGAGCAGCACCGCACTGAGGTGGAGCAAGCCTTGCGTGCCGGAGCTGCCCCTCATGCACCTGCTGAGCATGATGAAGAAAGGTAAAAAAGTGACCCCAGGCGTACAACCTGGCCGCCATGAAGGGATCTTGGCCCCTGGCGATACAAAGCATAAAGGAACGCATCATGCAGAAACACCCGCGCACTCTCAAAAAATAAGTTCCGAGCGTTTGGCTGAAACCGTTCTGCATAATGAGCGTTCTGCATAGTGAGCGACACAATGACCGCAGAAACGGGGTGGCGATGACAAAGAAGAAAAATGCAGCGATTCTGGCCCCAGAAAACCAGCCATCCATTGCTCCGGGAGAAAAACAGGGACCCAAGAAAGCGACCCAAAGATTAGCAGGCAAAACGCGTAAAAAAAGAAACCCCCGACAGGATCGGAGGTTCTACGGATGAGCATCACGGACGTTTACGTCCCAGATTACGCACGGAAGCTGATACATCTGCGCTGCCGAGGGTGCCGTCCGGAACCTCAAGATAGCCAGACAAAAGAACAAAGTCAACACTTAAATCATCAAATCCGGAACCACGAACATCATCCGGAACACAGCCGCCGGCATCTTCCGCCTGCTGATACCTGCGACCCTCCTGGCAAGCGTCTGGAACGTGCTCGTCCCCGCCGCCAGATGCTGGCTGGAGCGGAGCACGGCCACCATGAGCGCCATCGCCGCCATCAAAAGCGAAGCCGCCGCACCTCCGCCGGGCGAATCCCGCAGTACAGCATCAAATGCAGCGACAAGCGCATCGCCTCATGCTTCGGCTGTCTCACCACCTCCTGCAACCGCCGCACCTCCGCCACAGAAAGCGGCCGAATCTCACGCTCCTCCACACGCGGCCCTTGATCAGCGGCAACCCAACGGAGGTCCACTGAATGTAGCCGGCCAAATCACCCTCGCAGAGCGCCAGCTCACGCAGCCAGCCCATCGCCTCACTCGGGTGATCATCATCCAGGCTGAAGTGGTCCTTGTCCACCAGCAGCCCCTCCGGCGGCACACCCGCCGCAGCAATCCGCTCCAGCACCCCCGGGCGCAAATCCTGCACCAAGGCCAGCACCCTGTCATCCACCTCCCGGCGGTACGGGTGCTGCCCGGCCGCCTCGATAATATACCAGCCATCCCCCGGCTCATCCGGGTTCACCAGCTCGTTTCGTGTGATTGTCTTTGCCTTCATACTCAAAATGGCCTCTTGCCGAGTTTTGCATACACTTTGCAGGGGGGCTTTACCTCATAAGCCCTGCATCTCCCCATTCGCACCCCTCGCGCGTTTTACGGGCATTTCCTGCGTTTTGTCCCCGCAGCCGATGACCCGGCGATTTTTGCCGGCTCTCTGTCGATTCTCTGTTGACATTCTCGTCATTCTGATATACCTTGAAGTTCCTGACAGCACCTTGCAGCGGTGGGACCTGGATCTTCTGCAAGTAAACTGGGCACATGCGCCGTGTTACCTGTCAGTAGGCCCGAGTTCATGACTTGGGCGTTTTTCTTTTCAATGCTGTGATCAGCTCTGCTTTCTTGTCTTTCAGTGGCTTGTATACGGCGTTTATTCTCTCGCGTTCAGAGATAACGTTACCTGTCTCTGTATCTTTGCGTTTCTGGCCGTACACCATTGCCTTTGCCACTTTCCGCGGAGTGACACCTTCTTTTTTTCCGTGCTTGCTCTGTTGGTGGGCGGTTCCGTAGCCTCCGGCGTACCGGTCGTTTTTGCGCCCGGCTCTTCCGTGTGGCACGGTCATCATTTTGTCACCAACCTTCGCGACATCGCGCACAGTTCCACCGTGTTCTGCCGTTCGCTTGATGGATCTGGCCATAGCGTCAACTTTCTCCTGAGGCCTGGCACCGGGTGCAGCCTTCAGCGGCGTGTTGCTCTGAGTCGTCGGATTCTTCGGATTCCCCTTGCTTGCCCGGCTGTGGCGCGGACGATGCTGAGCCGCTCCAGTGGACGCGAACTGACCGTTACGGTCTCTCTTGTACGTGCGGTTCGCCCATTCATCATCCGCAGCTGCATCCTCATCCGATGCGCCCTCCACAGCCTCCGTGAGTGCGGCCTCTGCCGTCTCCGTATCCTGCGCGACCAAATCATCAAGCTTGACCTCCGCCAGTGAGCGCAGTGCCTCCAGCTCCTCCGGCGTCAGCTCCTCGCCGTCGTCATCCACTGGTTCCTCCTCACGTTCCGGCACCTCATCGCGGTTCTCCAGCACCTCCGGCCGCCAACTGGCCTGGAGCAACTGCGCAACGCGCCGCCGCCCCGACAGCACCCCCGTCAGACGGATCTGTCAGGAAGTGCGACAAATGGCAAAGCTGAAGCGCCCTCAGGAAAAGCATATTACTGTCCGAAATACGGGAACTCTTCTGCACCAAAGGCGAAAGCATTTCAGACGCAAAGCTTTCATTCATAAAAATGCTTATTTCCACATCCATGGAACGCTCACTAAACAACGTGCGCAACACATCGCCAACCTTATTCAAATCACTTACATCCTTGGGATGAGCCTTTGGCGTAGCGAAAATAATATGCAAAGGAGAATCAGGAAAAACAACTGCCGCAACAAGAGCGGCACGAAGGATTTTCTTCGTCACACGCGCCTCATTGTCACGATACCCCAACCCTCCCACATGGAAAGCCGTATCCACCAAATACACGCTCTCCACAGTCTTGCCTTCCAACCGAACACCTATAACATCAATCTCGCACTGGTTAAAAATCTGCGTCGGTGTCGACTTTTTAAAATTCCTCTCGTAATCCTCGCCCAATGCGTCCTGACAAAGATTAACAATCTCTTCAATCTTGGAATGTCCAACATACAAACCCTCATCAGGCGAAGGCGTCCAATTTGTCTGCACCACCTGACACTCCTTGACATAGCGGAGCCATGCACAAGCCAGCTGTTCACACACTTCTATTTTCATGGCAGGATACTACTTTTTACAATCAAATACAAGCGAATCGTCCCAAAGGGAACACCATCGACCGCAACACTCTCACTCATAGCTAAATCCTTAACTGAAAGCCAGATTTTTTACGTAGTCCGGGGAAAAAAGGAATTGCAACATCCCATACAACGCACCGGGATAAGACACAACCGAAACAGCAGGAAGGCATCAACGCAGCTGTGCTGTTTCACAAGAAAGCGTTGTTACCCACGCAGATGAGATTGAAGGGACACGATTTTGCGCATTCGAATGTGCGACCTTATTGATAGAAGCACTGCGAGTAAAAGGAAACAGCTTGAGTCCACACTCCCCCCCCTGCATAGCTAAAACACCCCTGCGCGGCAAACGCCGCGCAGAGGCAGCAACACCCGAACAGGGAGAGCCGGGCACGCAACCAACCAGGCACCCGCCTCATCGGCGGCGCCCGCGGCGCTTCATATCGCGGCGGATATCATCCAGCCGGGACGTCTCCATCACACCGCACGCGCGGAAAGACGAAACCACGTCGCACACCGTCGCGAAATTAAGCTCCGTCCCCTGACTGTCCGGCACGTAGTCCACCGCACATTTTGCATCAATACCGAACTGTTCAGCCGTCCCCACCGCATCAATATTCGCCCCCAGGAACACAAACTCCCAGCCCTGCTCCTTGAGCCGGCCAATCATCTGGCGGACAGCAGCGCCACTATACTCCCGGCTCGCATTCTCATAACCATCCGTGATGATCACCACCATCACCTTATCCGCGCGGAACTCCTCCGCCGTATGCGCCAGAGCGCTCTCAATCTTATGGAGCGTCCTGCCGATCGCATCCAGCAAAGCCGTCGCACCTCCCACACTGTATTCCTCCTCCGTGATGGGACTGATAGCCCGCGCATCAATACGGTCATGCAGCAACTCATACTGATCACAAAACAGCACCGTCGTAATCACGCACTCATCCTCCATCAGCCGCTGCTTCTCCAGCATCGCATTGTAACCACCAATCGTATCCTTTTCCAATCCATGCATAGAACCGCTCTTATCCAGAATAAAAACCAGCTCCGTCCTCCTTTTCTTCGTATCGGTATTCGTATTCATACAAATATTCATATAGGTATATTAATTCATATAAGCATAACGATGTACGCCATCGGGTAGTATCAGAGAAGCAGGTCAACCCGGCCTCCCCATCAGGGTAGCGTCCAACAAAGCCACATGTAACATATTCCCCGCAGCAAGTCAACCGGTTTTGAGCCATTTCCGACAAAAAAAACACATTCAGCCGTGCGCCCACCAACACACAACATCCCCCAAGCCCCGTACCGCCACCCCGCCCCCAGCACACACACAACACACGCACAACCACCCCTCCAGCCAGCAACAACTTGACACCCCACCCGCCAACAACTAGAATAGCAACAACACACCAAAACAACCCATGAGCATCCACCGCCTCATCTTCAGCCCCACCGGCGGCACCCAGCGCGCAGCCGACGCCCTCACCAGCACCTGGACAACCGACGCCCCCCTGCACGACATCGACCTCACCCGGCCCGACACCGACTGCAGCCACCTCACCCAAGCCCTCGCCCCCGTCTGCACCACCCGCAAACCCAACCAACTCTTCCTCTAACCCCCTCCCTGCTGGAACACTCTCTGCACGGCCGCACCATTCCTCCCATTCGCGCTCATCCCTCGCAACAAACGAAGAATTCAGCCCCGTCAGCACAAGCATCCAGCGTGCCCAAGCAAGAAAACAACAGACCATCCCCGCCTTAATGCGTACGTGGAGTAATAATTTGTGATTGACATGTTTACTGCCGAATGCGACAATAGCGTCGCCCCGTTCCCGTGTCAGGCGGCACTGCCAATGGCACGGTAAGATAGGGCTGCGGCATCAAGTGCCTGGTGCGTCCGCGCGCTCACGGAGGAAAGTCATCCCGCATGTACGCGGGACAACTCCCAATAGGGTTTAAGATCGTATTGTTTTCCCGGACCATCCCCGCGTGTGCGGGGACAACGCGTTTTGTCGTCTCGGACAAACGGACCGCCGCGGACCATCCCCGCGTGTGCGGGGACAACGCGAATGCAATTTTTTGTTGCCATGGTATCCTCGGACCATCCCCGCGTGTGCGGGGACAACCGGATGATGCCTCAGATGCTGAGCGTGAACGCCGGACCATCCCCGCGTGTGCGGGGACAACCGAAAGCAAACGCACATCAGCAAGCAATCATCCGGACCATCCCCGCGTGTGCGGGGACAACGTGGTGCGCCTGGAGCGCGAGGTATGGATACCCGGACCATCCCCGCGTGTGCGGGGACAACACTAAGTTTTCAATGAGTTACGGCTTAAAAAATCCCGTTTTCCGGAATTTTGAGAGCTTACTTCCCGCTCAGTATCGTAACACGTCTCACAGGCACAGGCAATATGATAGCGCAAAAAATTCATTTCTCCGGAAAGAATGGTTGACTTGAGCCATGTGCGTGGGGATAATGGCTGGGTATGGGGACCGGGAATTATTATTGGGCAAAGACGACGTCTGCGGGGGAGCCCGGTACCAGTGTGGAGGAGCATGGGGTGGATGCGGCGGAGGTGGCTGCGGTGCTTCTGGGGTTGTTGCCGGAGGAGGCCCGGGGGCTGTTTCCGCCCGGTGTCTGTACTTTGGTGGCGCTGCATGATCTGGGGAAGATTTCATGCAATTTTCAGTTAAAATGCCCTGCGTGGGATGGGGTGGATGACAGTGGGGAATCTGTCCGGGGGAGGGCTGGCATGTATGGTGCGGAGCTGACGGCGCACCCGATTTTTTCGGAATGGGGGTTGCGGCGCTGTTACAGGGAGAGGGGATGCGGGGATTTTCGCTTTTGGCCGGCATGTGCAGGGGCTCACCATGGTTTTTGGTGCGAGTGGAACACATCCAGGATGCGTAAGCAGTATGGTGTGCCTCCTTCGTGGGAGGTGGATATGATGGAGCTGATTCACGCGATGGAGACCCGCTATGGTCAGCTCCCGATGCCGCCGCCGAGTGACGGGGATAAGAGTGCCCTGCCGAATTTCCAGAAGCTGGTGACGGGTCTGATGATTGTGGCGGATTGGATTGCTTCCAACGAGCATTGCTTTCCTGTGGTTCGCGGTGCCCGGGATTCGGTGAAGCTGGCTCGCCGTGCGTTGGAACGAATCGGGTTGCTGCCGTTGCGTCATCCTGACCGGGGGCTCAGCTGGAGGGTGCTTTTTCCTCATGGTCCGGTGCCGCGTCCTTTGCAGCGGTATATGTGGGAGCTGGCTGCCGGACGGGGTGTGTACGTGGTTGAGGATGCGATGGGTGGGGGCAAGACGGAGGCGGCGCTGGCGCTGGCGTATCATTTGCTGGAGCGGGGTAAGGCTTGCGGGATTTATTTTGCGTTGCCTACGCAGACGACTTCGAATCGTATTTTTTTCCGTGTGCGGGATTTTTTGCAGCGCAGTGGTGTTGAGGTGAATGAGCAGACGCTGCATCTGGCGCATGCTCATTCCTGGCTGATGCGCGATGCGCTTTTTGCGGGGTGTTCGCTTTGCCGTGAGGGCGAGGGGTTGCGGGGTGAGCCGGAGTCGTCCCGTGAGCTCCACCACTGGCTGGCTTCGTCGAAGCGTGCGCTGCTGACGCCTTTCGGTGTGGGGACGGTGGATCAGGCGCTGATGGGGGTGGTGGCGGTCAGGCACAGTGATGTGCGCCGTTTTGCTTTGGCTGGTAAGGTGGTGATTTTGGATGAGGTGCACAGTTATGATGTGTATACGGGGTCGCTGATTACGGAGCTGATCCGGTGTTTGGAGCGCAATGGGGCGAGTGTGATTATCCTCTCTGCGACGCTGACGCGCCTGCGGACGGAGGAGCTGCTGGGTTACGCGCCGGTGGCGGATGGGGGTGCTCTGCACGAGGCTTTGCGGGAGTATCCTTTGGTGAGCGGGAGGTCGGAGGAGGGCTTTTTTTGCCGGTCTTTTCCCCCGGCGATGCAGCGGTCTTATGTGGTGAAGGCGGGTGAGTATACAGAGGAGGAGCTTGTCATGCAGGCGCTCTGCCGCGCCGGACAGGGGCAGTGTGTTCTTTGGATCCGCAATACCGTGGGTGAGGCTCAGAGGACGTACCGGGCTCTGATGGGGGAGCGGTGTGAGGACGGGCCGGAGATTGGCCTGCTGCATGCCCGCTTTCCGCTTTGGCGCCGCGAGGAGTTGGAGGCGTGCTGGATTGACCGCCTCGGGAGGGGGGCTTGCAACCGCCCTCATGGCTGTGTGCTGGTGGCGACGCAGGTGGTGGAGCAGAGTATTGATATTGATGCGGATGTGCTGATCACGGATCTCGCTCCTACCGATATGCTGCTCCAGCGGATGGGGCGGCTTTGGCGGCATGAGCGGCCGGTGGCGGAGCGCCATGGTGCGGAGCCGCTGATGATGCTGGTGTTTCCTCCGGGTTGGAAGTCGGCGCTCGATGCGGATGATCCGCGAGCTTTCGCTGCGGCTCTGGGCGGCAGTGGCAAGGTGTACAGCCCCTATGTTCTGCTGCGCACGGGTTTGCTGTGGGCAGCGGTGCGGGAGCTCTTGCTGCCGAAGGATATCCGGCCGCTGATTGAGGAGACGTACCGCGAGGAAGTGCCGGGTTCCGGAATTGCCCGGGAGAGTTACGATGATCTGGTGCGGGTGCGTGATTCCATGCAACGGCAGGCGGCTCTCAACATCAATTCCAAGGCCGGTACTGCCAGGGATCTCGAAGGGTGCCGTACCCGTTATGGTGGCATCGAGACGGCGGATGTGCTTTTGCTCCGCCAGGTTCCTGAAGCCGGGCCCGGCGGTCAGTGGCTCTTTACGCCGCTGCATGGGGATGCTTTTACGGTGCAGGAGTTTTCCTGGGATTTCCGCTGCGCCAAGGCGATCGCTGCCAATGTGGTGCGTGTCCCCCTCTGGATGCTGCGGGACGCCTCGCCCGATCCCCATCTCAGCCACTATGGCACGGGGCGCATTTTCTGCCTGATTGTGCTTGACAGCGGGCAGGCCATGGTCTATCCTCACAATGTAACAAGTTTATGCTGGAACGCTACCACCGGCATCGAGACTACCACACTCTTTCACCGTCCCAACAATGAACCAGAGTTCCCCGACGAATCTGAATTTATGTACTGATCCTTGGCTTCCTGTCCAAGACCAGAGCGGTCAGCTCAGGCTTGTAAGCCTCATTCAGCTTTTCGAACAGGCGGAAGAGCTCCGTGATCTCGTGCTGCAACCTCAGGAGCGTATCGCTGTCATGCGTCTGCTTATCTGCATCACCCAGCGGGCCATCAATGGCCCCGCAGATCTGGAGGAGCTCGAAGAGTGCCGGGATCGCATTGTGCCGGCTGTTATTCCCTACCTCCGGCAGTGGAGCCATGCGTTTGATCTGGTGGGAGAGAATGGGGCCTTCCTTCAGTTTGCTGATCTGGAACCTTGCGGGGAAGCTGAGCTGCAGGATCTCAGCAAGCTCAATTTCAGCTGTGCCGCGGGTAACAACAGTACGCTTTTTGACAACGAGGGGGGAGTTTCCCGAGCTTATTTCCTGCCTCAGGTGGCGATTGATCTGCTTACGTTCCAGAATTTTGCGCCCGGTGGCACGATTGGTGTTCTGCGTTGGAGCGGGAAACAAACGGCGCCCAAATCTCCGGATTCCGCCCCGGGGGGTCCTTGTGTTGCGGCCTCCGCGATTCACACGCTGATTCTGGCGGATAACCTGTTGGATACAGTGCATCTCAACCTGGTACCGATACATCGCTCACGCATTGCTGTCGGCGTACCGGTCTGGGAGATGATGCCCCGGTCAGCTGATGATGCACCTGCTGTCCGCAATGCGACGGAAACGCTTTTCGGCCGGCTGGTTCCCGTGAGCCGGAGTATCCGGCTTGTGATCACTCCTGCGGATAGCGGCTGCCTCCTGGCCCGTGGGGCGGATTACCGCACTTACAATAAGGAGGGGAATCTGGAATTTTACGAACCGACGTGCGGCATCCGGCTGGACAAGGACGACAAGCGTAAATTGCTCGGAGCCGTTTTTTCACGCTCTCTTTGGCGCAATCTGTCCGCGCTTCTGCTTAACAACGCAAGCCAGCATATCCACAATCAGCCTGCCGCCCTGGAGTGCGAGTGTCTGCCGGAGCGCTTCAGTCTCTGGACCGGCGCGCTTGTTGTTGATAAGGCGAAGGTTATCGGCAGCATGGAAGAATACTACACGGACGTCACCAGAGATCAAATGCAACAAGCGTGTGTCAATGCCATGGAGCAGCTGCTGCGTCTGGCGAACCAGGGCTGTTCTCTGCTGAAGCTGGCTATCAGCACCTACCACATCAGTGCCCAGTTCGGTATTGGTGATGGTGCTTTTGACAACAAAGCCAACGTCTTTGCCCGGGCGGAAGAGCTTTTCTGGGGACAGATGCTTGCCGTCAAGAGTTCCTACGTCAGTCTGGCTGCGGCATGGGCGCAGGCGGGCAGTGAAAACGGCCGTGTCATTCTCCCCTGGTTGCAGGAAATCCAACGGGCTGCCCGTGAGGCTTTCCGTCAGCTGGCTCCCCGGGACACCCCCCGCCAGCTCAAGGCTCACACTTGCGCCGGGGCTCTCTTACCCACTCCCAACAAACTCATCCAATGGATCCAACAGACATAACACCTTTGATGCAATACCTCCGGGCGCACCGCGACGACCGGGGTACCATGGCCGAGCTTCGCTGCCTGCTCAACCGCCATCTGCGGGCCCGGGGATGGCAGGCGATCGCTCCCGTGGGGGGCATCGGCGACCCCGTGAAGGAGACTATCGCCGGGCTTTTTGCCACGCACCCGCTCGACAGCAACCAGCCGGACTATCATTTTGGTACGGCCTGCCGCCGTCTCGCCATCTGCCGCCAGAAATCGACGGCCAGCGAAAGCAAAGCAGAATCCCCGCTGGATGTCCGCTTCCGCAGGCTGCTCTCCGCAGACAGGCCGGCCCTCTGCACGCGCCTGGTGTCCATCATTCTCGGGCTCAAGGCGGAAGAGATTCCCGTCAACTACGCCAGTTTGGCGGCGGATCTCATCTATTGGGGCGATCGGGTTCGTGAACGCTGGGCACAGCAGTACTGGGCGCCAGGCTCTCTTCACACTCAACAGAAAGGAGCCGCCAATGTACCTGAGTGAACTGCTGCTGAGGGATGCTGAGGCGGCCCGCCTCATTCCGAGAGATAACTACGGCTGGCACAAGGTGCTCTGGACCTTCTTTCCCGGGCAAGAGCAACGGGACTTTCTGTACCGCGTCGAGCAACACACCGGAGCCCTCAAAATCCTTGTGCTCTCGGCCACAGAGCCCACCCCGCCCACCACTCTGCCGCCGCGCATCTTCCGCTGCAAGGAAATTCCGGAATCCTTTCTTCAGCACCAGCGCTACCGCTTCTGCCTGAGGGCCAACCCCATCCGCTGCCGCAAGCTTGACAAGGTGACGGGTGAGCAGCGCAAGCGCGGCCTGCGGGCTCCTATCACTGATGAGCACGAACTCGCCCACTGGCTCATCCGCAAGGGGCAACAGCACGGTTTCACCATCGCCCATGCAGACGCTTGGCCTGATCTCTCCTGCCCCCTGACGATCAGCAGAGAAGGGCGGCGCTCCTTCCGCAAAAAAGGTCTGGAGCCGGCGCACCATGCCTCTGTCGAGTTCCGCGGGATTCTCGACGTCCAGGATCCGGTTGCCTTCCGCCAATGCGTTGAAACCGGCATCGGTCCTGCCAAAGCCTTCGGATTCGGCCTTCTCATGCTGCAACCCATCTCCTGATTGTTCATCCCCCCATCACCCATTCCACCCCCAACACGTCACTTTTAACCCAACACAATATCATGGAACTCATCGAACTGCACATCCTCCAGTCCTTCCCCGTCACCTGTCTCAACCGTGACGACCTCGGCTCCCCCAAAAGCGCCGTTTTCGGGGGCACTCCCCGCGCCCGCATCTCCAGTCAATGCCTCAAACGCGCCCACCGCGAACTTTTCAGTGAGGAACTGCCTGCATTCAGCCAGGGTGTCCGCACCAAGCTCCTGGTTAAACTCTATCAGGATTACCTTTCGCAAAAAGAGGGCATTCTCGAGACCTACCCCGATCTTCCCAAACAACTCGCGGAACTCTGGGGCAAGCTCGACGCCAAGAAAAAAGACGCGGAAGGACTTGACCGCGCCTCCACCCTCACCTACCTCTCCACCGCCGAGGTGGCAGCCACCGCCGAGGCGGCACTCCAAATCCTGCAAGACCCGGGCGTGGACGCCAAGAAAAAAAGCTCCCTCGTCTCCAAAGCCTTCCTCAAAGCCATCAAACAAACAAACCTCCATGACGCCGCCGACATCGCTCTATTCGGCCGCATGGTGGCAAGCGAACCCGCATTAAATGTCGAAGGCGCCGCGATGTTCTCCCACGCGCTTTCCACCCACCGCGCCGAGCCGGAGATGGACTTCTACGCCGCCGTGGACGATGCCCAAGGGGATGACAGCAGCGGCGCCGGCATGACCGGTATTCTCGAGTACAACTCCGCCTGCTACTACCGCTACATCGGCATCAACCTCACCCTCCTGCGGCAGAACATGCCCACTCTCACCCCGGAAGAGCTTCAAACCATCGTGTCAGCCTTCGTCCGCACGGCTCTGACTTCCGTCCCGTCGGCACGCAAAAACTCCATGAACGGCGCCACTGTCCCCGGCTATGTCCTCGGCACCTACCGCGCCACAGGGCAACCGCTTCAACTCGTCAACGCCTTCGAGGCACCCATCAAATCCAACTCCGGGTACCTGGCTGCCTCCCGGAAAGCCCTCACTGCCGAGCTCCACAAACTCGAAAGCACCTGGGGCATCAAGCCCGCGGTCACCGCCTGCCTGCCGGATATCCCCCTCACCGACTTCATCAGCGCTCTCACGCAACCGATCGCATGATCTCCACTCTCATCCTCCACCTCAGTTCCCCCATGCAATCATGGGGGAACTCCAGCCGCTTCGAGCACCGCGGCGCAGGCCCTGCGCCATCCAAAAGCTCCATCTGCGGCATGATCTGTGCGGCCATGGGCGCGGCCAGGCAATCCCCACTCGAGCGGGAAATCATCGAAGCCTTCCACCGCATCCGCATGACCTCCGTCTGCCGCAAGCAAGGAATCATCCTGCGCGACTACCACACCGTCCAAGGTACCCGGAAAGCCAACGGCAGCATCGACAACAAAACCGCCGTGCAATCCTACCGTCACTACTGGCACGACAGCCGCTTCATCGTCCTGCTCAACAGCAAAGACGAACCCCTCCTGCGCCGCATGCGCCAAGCCCTGCTCGACCCGCAGTGGGGCATCTGGCTGGGCCGCAAAAGCTGCATCCCCTCCGAGCCCCTCATCCAGGAAGACATCATGCCCGCAGCCGATGCTCGGGAACATGCCCTACACCACATCCCGGAAAACCAGCGTGAACTCTTCATCGAAGTCGAAGACCACCACACCGGCACCGACACCTGGCAGGATGAACCCCTCGGCTTCGGCTCTCCCGCTCACTCCGGCCGCAGCGGGCGCACCTACGGCCCACGGCGCATCAACCACATCGCAGCCCTCGGCGTCGCCAGCGAAGACTACTTCCAATTCTGAGCACCGCCCGCTTCCACCCCTCCGCGTACCCCTCCTACCGCCCGCCCATGCCCCTCTTCGCTACCCCGCCCCTGGCCAGCCTGCCTCCGGCCCGGGAGCGCTGGACGCCGCTCTACCTCGAGCACGGAAGACTCGAAGTGGATGACTCCAGTGTCAAATGGATCGGGGCCGACGGCACCGTCTGCCACCTCCCCGTCGCCACCCTCTCCTGCCTCCTGCTCGGCCCCGGTGTCTCCACCACCCACGCCGCCATCAAATCCTGCGCCGACTCGAATACCCCCATCGCCTGGGTCGGCGAAAACAACCTGCGCTTCTACGCCTACAGCATCACTCCCACCCACGACAACGCCAACGCCCGACTCCACGCTGCCTGCTGGGCCGATAAAAAACGCCACACCCTCGTCGCACGCCGCATGTTCCGCCAGCGCTTTGCCGACATCGACGTCTTCCGCCACAGCGTAAACGAACTGCGCGGCATGGAGGGCATCCGCGTGCGCGCACTCTACGCCCAAATGGGACGCGACTACGGCGTCACGTGGAAAGGGCGCGACTACAACACCAGCAACTGGAACCTCTCCGACGCCATCAATCGCGCTGTTTCCGCGGCCAACGCCTCTCTCTATGCGCTCACCGCCTCCGTCTGCCTCTCCATGGGCTACATCCCCTCCCTTGGCTTCGTGCATGCCGCCGGCACCCTGCCCTTCATCTACGACATTGCCGACCTCTACAAACACGAGACCAGCATTCCCGCCGCCTTCGAAACCGCCGCGGCCGCCCCGCCGGACATCGAATCCGCGGTCCGTGAGGCCCTCAAAACACGCATCGAAACCACCGGGCTTCTCAAACGCATGCCCGCCGACCTCACCCGGCTCTTCGAACCTGACACCCCATGACCGTCATCATTGCCCAAGACAGCCCCGACGCCATCCGCGGCATTCTCAAGCGATGGTTCATCGAGCCCAAGCCCCAGGTCTTCGTCGGCAGCATCAACCGCTCCGTCCGCAGCCAGGTCATCGACTACATCCGGCAGAACGCCCAGGGCATCCGCCTCCTCATTATCCACAGCGCCTCCAACGCCCAAGGCTTCATCATCGAACAAATCAACGACCCGGACCGCAGCCTCTTCCGGCACGAAGGTTTCTACCTCATCGCCGCCCCCCAAAGCAACCCGGCCGACTACCCCTTCTGACCCTCCTGTCCCTGCATGCGAGAGGACAACGTCCTACTTAGCCGTTCGGTGGGGTGACGGAACGGACCATCCCCGCGCGTGCGGGGACAACGCTTCTCGCCATGTCGGTGGATGACTATGATACGGACCATCCCCGCGCGTGCGGGGACAACGCCGCCTGCTTCGGCCGGCAGACCGGAAAATCCGGACCATCCCCGCGTATGCGGGGACAACCCGGCATACACCGCCAAATTCGTCGTTTTCATCGGACCATCCCCGCGTGTGCGGGGACAACCAAAAACGCTCTTACCTACCACAAATAAACCGCGGACCATCCCCGCGTGTGCGGGGACAACTCTACGTTTTCAATGAGTTAGGATTCCTTTTTTCGCGTTTTCGGGAAAAAAGCCCCCCCTTTTTCACGCCGCTATTCTATCACAAATGGCGAGCCAGGGCAACGGCTCCGTTGCTGGCGCTGGCGTTTGCGTTGACCGTCCATGGCGGGGTGCCGCTTCCGGTGCTGCCGGGGGTGGGGGTGCTTGCCGGGGCGGTGGCGGGTGCTGGGGGCTCGCTGGACCGCGCGCCGAGGGCGAGGAGGGTGCGCTCGGCGTTGGTGGAGCCGCAGGTGCGGGCAATGTGCAGGAGGGTGGTGGGTTGTGAGGTGGTGGGTGCGCTGGTGGTGCCGGGTGCCTGGTGGGGGGAGCTGCTGGTGGTTGCCGGGGGGACGGTGGTGATGGGGGTGTTGATGATGGTGGTCAGGCCACGGTTGCGGGCGAGGAATTGCAGCAGTTCGCTGTCGTCGAGGATGCAGGCGCAGGTGGCGAGGTCTTGGGTGCTGCGGTAGCGGACGTCTTGCCCGAGGGCGTCCCAGCAGTGGACGCGCAGGCCGGCGCGAATGGTTTCCTGCTGTTCTTCGGGCAGGCAGGCATAGGCGGTGAGCAGTTGGTCGGTGTGGCTTTGGCTGCTCCAGCCGCTGGCGTTGAGTTGGGCCCACCAGGCGCGGGCTCCAGCGGTGGGGGATTCCGGGCTGGAGTCGCTGCTGCCGGTGGGGGGCTCAAGGGTTTGGGTGATGCGCTGCGCGGTGTGGTGGGCGCGGACTTCGTCGAGGTGCCGGATGGCGCTCCGGGGGAGGCCGCCGGTGCCGAGGTGGCTTTGGTATTGTTCGCGTTTCCATTGGGCGGCGTAGGTGAGTTCATCTGTGCTGATGAGGCCGCGGGTGAGGAGTTTGCCGGCGTCGGTGCCGGGGTGGTAGTGGCGCGCGTAGGAGTAGGGGGAGAGGTCGAGGTAGTCGGTTTCGTTGGTGCGGGCGCCGGCTTGCAGCAGGAGGTCGATGGCTTCCTGGCTGTTGCCGAGGGCGGCGTAGTGGAGGGGGGTGCGCATCAGGGGGCCGGTGGGGGTGTTGATATCGATGCCGCCACGGGCGATGATGTCTCGGATGAGGGGGGTGTTGTTGGCGTAGGCGGCGGCGGCCAGGGCCAGGGGGTAGCTGTGCTGGCTTGCCAGTTGCTCGCTTTTGTCGCGGTAGTAGGCGTGGCTGCCTTCCTGGCCGTGGGCAAAGTCGAGGGCTTCTGCCCAGCGTTCTTCGGCGTCGGCGCGTTGCATGGCGTGTTGTTGCTGGGAGATGAGGGTGCAGTTGCTCAGCGGCAGCAGGGTGATTCCCAAGGCCATCAATAGTGTTCTGTTCACGATGGTTCAGGTTACCATTTTTCTGCGTTCATTCCAAGCACGGAAATGGCGCCGGTGTCTTTTTCCGGCAGTGGTGTCGCTGCGCTTCCTGCGTGGTTTGCAGGATTCGCGCTGCGGGCTTGTCTGCGGCGGGGGATGGGTTGTTTTTGGGGTGGTGTTTTGTGTTGAACGAAGGCGTTTTTTGTGGCCAGGAGGTGTTTCTGTTGCTGGTGCGCCTGATTTCATAGCATATTGGTAGGCTTTTGTTGAGAAGGATTGACAGCGGCGCGTGAATAGAGTAGCATGTGGGACAGCTAATCAGAACCCGCATTATGGAAACACTGGTATCACGTGGTATTATTGAGTCGTATTTCGCAAAGTTGAACTCCTGCCTTGAGCTGGATGCC
This sequence comes from uncultured Akkermansia sp., assembly GCA_944390825.1. Taxonomy (GTDB): domain Bacteria; phylum Verrucomicrobiota; class Verrucomicrobiia; order Verrucomicrobiales; family Akkermansiaceae; genus Akkermansia. The sequence goes on along the minus strand of CALXRG010000002.1, from coordinate 14,399 downwards.
GCTATTGTGGGCGGCGGTCCCTCGGGTATCGTGGCAGCGTATTATCTGGCGAAGGCCGGGCGCAAGGTGGCGCTGCTGGATCGCAAGCTGTCGCCGGGCGGCGGTATGTGGGGCGGTGCAATGATGTTTAATGATATCGTTGTGCAGGAGGAGGCGATGCCGATTGTCCGGGAGCTTGGGCTCAGCTACAGGCAGTACCGGGAGGGTACTTATATCATTGATTCGGTGCATGCAACGGCTGGTCTTCTTTTTAAGGCTACTCAGGCGGGTGCTACTATTTTCAACTGTTACTCGGTGGAGGATGTTGTGTACAAGCAGGGACGCGTCGGTGGCGTGGTGGTGAACTGGACGCCGGTGCTGCGGGAGGGTCTCCATGTGGATCCGCTGACGCTGATTTCCAAGACTGTTCTGGATGCAACGGGCCACGATTGCGAAATTGCCCGTACGGTGGCCCGTAAGAACGGGGTCCGGCTTAAGACTCCTACCGGTGGTGTGGCCGGTGAGATGAGTATGGACGCGGCCGAGGGCGAGCGTACGACGATAGACAATACCAAGGAGATTTATCCCGGTCTTTTCGTCTCGGGTATGGCGGCCAACGGCGTAAGCGGCAGTTTCCGCATGGGGCCAATTTTCGGCGGTATGCTGATGAGTGGCAAGAAGGTCGCTGAGCTGATGCTCAAGGCTATTGAGGCGCAATGAGTTTCTGACTGCGGGCTCTCCCCCGACCGGTTCGGTGCTGAGCTTGCTGCGTATGGAAATCCCCGCCGGTGTTGGGCCGGCGGGGATTTTCTTTTGCTTCGGGCGGCGGGACTGAATGGTGCTCCTGCGGGGCGGGCACGGTGGGATCTCCGCCATGACGGGGCAGCCGTTTCGTTGCGGGGCAGCCGTTTCGTTGCGGGGCCGCCACGACCGGGTCGCCGGCAGGGCAGGCTTCCCTCCGTGCGTGCGCGTCCGCGATGAGATCCGCCCTTGTGCCGCCTCCCGGTTGGGAAACGTCAGAGAGCGGCGATAATGGCGTCGCCCATACCGCGGGTGTTTACGCGGATTTCGTCCCCTGCGCCGGTGGCCAGATCCCCGGTGCGGTAGCCTTGGGCAATCACGCGGCGTACGGCACCTTCCACGGCATCGGCCGCTGCTGTTTCCCGGCAGGAGTAACGCAGCAGCATGGCCATGGAAAGAATCTGGGCGATGGGGTTGGCGATTCCCTTGCCCGCGATGTCGGGGGCCGAGCCGCCGGAGGGTTCGTATAGCCCGAAGAAGGAATCGCTGCTCTGGCAGAGCGATGCACTGGGCAGCATGCCCAGCGAACCACAAACAATGGCCATTTCGTCGGTGAGAATATCGCCGAAGGTGTTCTCTGTTACGATCACGTCGAACTGCTTCGGATTGCGCACCAGCTGCATCGCGGCGTTGTCCACGTACATGTGGGAGAGCTCGACGTCCGGGTATTCGGGCGCAATCGCATTCATGACCTCGCGCCACATCACCGAAGAAGTCAGTACGTTGGCCTTATCGACACTGCACAGCTTTTTGCGGCGGCCCTGGGCTGCCTCGAATGCGACGCGGGCGATGCGCTCGACTTCGCTCTTCTTGTAGATGAGCGTGTCGAGTGCGATGGTCTCGCCGTCGCGCTGCCCGTAGAATTTGGGCTCGCCGAAATACATGCCGCCGGTGAGCTCGCGTACGCACAGGATATCAAAGCCTCCGGGGATGAGGGTGTTCTTCACCGGGGAAGCATCCACGAGTTCCGGCAGGCAGATGCCGGGGCGCAGGTTGGCGTACAGGCCGAAGTGTTTGCGCAGGGGGAGGAGGGCGCCGCGCTCGGGGCGTTCTGCCGGCGGCAGGGTGTCCCACTTCGGGCCTCCGACTGAGCCAAACAATATAGCACAGGATTGCTCGCAGGTTTTCAGGGTTTCGTCCGGCAGTGCTTTGCCGCAGTGGTCGATCGCTGCCCCGCCGACGTAACAGGCTGTCCGGTTAGTGCGGAAACCAAACCGGGCTTCCACGGCATCAAGTACGCGCAGTGCCTCATCCATCACTTCCGGGCCGATGCCGTCGCCCGCCAGTACTGCAATGTTGTAGGTATTCATCGATGTCATTTGTTGTGTAGCAATTGGTGTATCTTGGGTTGCTGCCTGTCCCGGGGGCTGTTTGTGCTGTGCGGGAGCTCACGCCCGGCTGAGGTGCCGGGTGATGGTTTCACAGATCTCGGGCACCGGGAGTAACCGGCCCTTGCCTTCATCGCCGCAGGCCAGCATACCGGACTCTGCGGGGCCGCAGATATGGTGGTGTGGCCGGGCGGCCAGGCACGCCACGTTTTCCCGCGTGGCGGGGTGTTCCCACATCCGGCCGTTCATTGCGGGGAAGATCAGGACGGGGGCCCGGTTGGCCAGGTACAGGCTAGTGAGGGCATTCGGTGCCTGGCCGTGTGCCATGCAGGCCAGTGTGTTGGCAGTCGCGGCCAGGACCACCAGCAGATCGGCGCGTTGTGCCAGTGCGATATGCACCGGCACCCATGAGTCCACCTCGTCCTCGAACGAGCTGATCACCGGGTTGCGTGAGAGCGTCATGAGTGTCAGTGGTGTCACAAAGCGCAGTGCTGCCGGGGTGCACACGCAATGCACCTCATGTCCCTGCTTCACGAGCCAGGAAGCGACATCTGCGGCCTTGTACGCCGCAATGGAGCCGCACACTCCCAATACCACACACGCCATGGCTGTTTTCTCCTCTGCTTTCTGCTGAGTGTTTGGGGTCGAGCCGGGTTCGCGGTGTCAGTGCCCGCAGTTCTCGGGCTCGATCTCGACAATCATGTTGATTTCGACAGCGACACCCAGCGGCAGGCTGACCACTCCCACGGCAGAACGCGAGTGGGCCGCTTCCGGCCCGAAGAGCTCAACGAGCAGATCGGATGCTCCGTTGAGCACCTTGGCCTGTTCCGTGAAGTCGGGTGTGCAATTCACAAAGCCATTCACCGCCACGATCTTGGACAGGCGCTCAAAGCCTCCGAGCTCTGCCTCGATGACTGCCAGGCGGTTCAGGATGGCCGCAGCGGCGGCCTTCTGGCCTTCTTCGACACTGACGGTCTCGCCGAGTTTACCGTAATAGGCATCCGGCCCATTCACGGATATGCCGCCGGAAAGGTGCAAATAATTACCGGTGCGCAGGCACTGGACGTAGGAACCCACCGGCTGCGGTGCGGGATAAAGCTGCAGCCCCTTTTTTTCCAGAACTTCGTAGTTGATTTGCATAGTGGTTCAGGTTTCTGTCTGACGGGATCATTATAGCAGGCTGCCCGGTGCAGAGCAACGCAAAAGTGGCTGGCATCGGACTCTGCCATTTACCCGGCGGCCGTGGTTGTATTGCTTCCTGGTCATGTGGTCTTCGGCGTCGGGCAGGTGCGGCATGAGCCGGCTTGCCACGCAGCGCGGCGGGAATACCCGACAGCACAACTGCCCCAAGCCCCATCCGGGCAGCTCTGAACATCGCACTGGTGCCTGCTGTTACTCCACCGCCCATACACCGCCCATATGACCGTCCGCGTTCTACCTCAGGATTCCGCCCCCTGTCAAGCCGCCGCAAACCACCAGGGCAGACGTGCATGGTAAACACGCCGGAAGGAGCATCAAACGGAAACGCAACAGAAAAGCCCACCTGTTTCCCTATCCCGGATGCCATCGACACCTTGCCGCGAGCGGGGGATTGGAGAGCGCGTGCACAGCCCCTTCCCTTTCTCCCGAGCAGTGCCGCGGCAGCCACGCATGCATAAAACTGAAACCCTGCCGGAACCCACATATCCACCCCCGAGAGGCTTTTTTCCCTGTCAACTCGGCGGGGAGGGAGAAAGCTACAACACGCGCACCCGACGGCAAACTGCTTCATCATCAATCAAATAAAATTTCCCTTCGTGCTCCCGGAATTCATAACACCGTTCTTTACCAGCATGGGAAACAGAATAAAAAATATACCAACTGAATTAGTCATTTAATCGATAAAAAACAGGATAGTACAAGGCATATGGATGATGCCATATTTTTTCCTTCAACTGGGCCTCCAACACATGAACCAAATATTCGACATATTGCAGTTCTTCCGGGGACAACTTGCCTATTCCTTCATAGGAAAAGTCTGATTCTGACTCGAATCCCCTCATGTCTATCGGACTGTGCGGGTTAATATTACGAGCCCACATGAGACCAGAGTCATCTTCAATGCCCCATTTCAGCGCTTCCTCAGCAGATAATACTTGAACGACCCTGCGGACATGGCATCCACCATTCGTCCATATGATATCGCCCACACGAACCTCATCTCCCTCGGGGTATTTCATTCTGCGCAGGTTGGGTTGTAACTCATGGCCAGGAGCCGGATGTGTCAGGGGGTTAGGACTGCTTTTTCATGACATCACGCAGGAGCAAGGCGCACTCGCGGGCGATCCTTCGCATGGATTCCGGGAGTTCCCCATCATCAGCGTTCCTTTCCGCACAATCCAGCGGGGTGCCGCCGTCGCCTTTGGCCTTCACATCCGCCCCCCGGGCAATCAGCAGGCGCACAACGTCCGGACGCCCGGCACGCGCAGCTACATGCAGCGGGGTGCAGCCGTCCACATCCCTTGCTTCCACTGCGGCTCCTTGCCTAATGAGCAGACTGGCGAGGCCTGCCGTCTCCGCCCAGTGCAGTGGGGTGCTGCCCCGCTCATCCCTTGCATTCACATCAGCTCCGTGCTTGATGAGCAGGCGGGCAACGGCAACCGACCGAGCCTCGTGCAGCGGGGTAACACCAGTCATATCCCTGGCCTTCGCATCCGCCCCCTTTTCGAGAAGAAGTTCAGCCACATCGTAGAAATCCTGCCCGACAGCCGTGTGCAGCGGCGTACTACCGGCTCGAGCTCCGGCATTCACGTCCAGTCCTCTGTCGATGAGCAAGCGTGCAATATCAGCATGACCGGCCCAGTGCAGAAGGGATTTACCATCTAAATCCACGACCTTCACGTCAGCGCCTTTTTCGAGGAGCAGGCGGACCGTCTCAACGCTTCGGGTGCGAACCGCCCGGCTCAAAGGAGTCTCGCCGAGGCGCTCCCTGACGTTGACGTCCGCGCCCTTCCTGAGGAGCAGGCGGACGGTTTCAGCGTGACCCTGCGCCGCGGCCTCGTACAGCGGCGTTCGGCCATCGGGAGCTTTGACATTGACGTCCGCCCCGTTCTCAAGGAGCAGGCGAACCGTATCAGTAACGCCATGCTCCGCAGCCAAGTGCAGCGGGGTCAGACCGCCCGGGCCGTCGTCGCGCACACGGGCGCCCTTCGCGATGAGCAAACGAGCCATGTCGGTGAGCCCGGCGCGCGCGGCCTCGTGCAGCGGGGTGTAGCCGTTCTCATCCCGTACATTCACGTTCTCTCCCTTAGCGAGCAACTCGTTGACGCGTTCCATGCTGTTCGCCTTCACGGCCCGGGTGAGCTCAGGCAAAGAGTCCTCGAGTTTCCTGCGCGCCGCGTCGTCCTGATTCGGGCTGGAATGAACGATACCCTCGAAGGAAGGCATACTCCTGCCCGACTTCCATTTCCCTGTTTCAGGCGTGACGTACATATAGTAGGAGCCCGGGGACGTGAAACTTTCCTCCTCGCCGTTCTTCGTGGCGGTTAAAACGCCTTTGCTGAAAACAAAGTCAACGCCGAAGAGATTGACTTTCCGGTTTTCTTTCAGGACCACATGGGGACCGCCCAGAGCAGAAGCCCCCTCGGACACAATGAGTAACAACTCATCGTCAGGATCCCCGATGGTATAGCGCTGGGGCTCCCTGCTTTGTTTTTGAGAATAATCTGCCGTCGAACAGGCGGCCAGCACGCCTGAGAACAGAATGCTCAAAATGAGGTGAACGTATTGATTGTTTTTCAGGGCGTGGTTCATTCGTATTTCGTCAACATATCAGCTATCCTGTAACAGCTCCCCCTGCGAGCGGACATCATCGTGTCGTCGCGTCCGGTCATCGCGGCGGATGCAGCCGCCTCCCCTTCTGTCTGTTCCTTGTGCATGAGAAGGCAGAATGCAGCGGCCACCGCCGCCCCGCGGGCACTCCGGTTGCCGCGCCGGGGCACCTGAGAGGCACACTCCTTCCCTGCCCCACCTGTGGGGCCAAAAGCGTGGCGACTGCACCCGCTGAACACCCGCGCCGTCATACAACTACCAAAGTATATGATAGAAATCCATCACCTGTCAAACCGTAAATTTCTCCGGCACAGCGGCACCACCAGAACACGCGGATCCGAACGGTAGCGGAACTCACGCCCCGGCATCCCGTCAAAAGGCCGCTCACCGTACTCTCCGGCTCCGTCGCCGCGCAGCGGGCAATCCCCTCGCGCACCACCATCAGTCGCTCACCACCGCACCCGCGCGAAAGAACGCGAAAAATCTGGCGGCACCATTGCTTCAAGCGCCAAAATCATTCTTGCTTAACCCGTTGAATCATGCTACCCTGAAACCGTGAAGAAAAGGAAAAAGCAGTTCCACCAAACCCCGGCCGAATTCGCCGAGGCCGAGAAAGTGCGCGCCACCGAAGAGTGGAAGCAGCGCATGGAGCGCGCCCTTCGTCGAGCGAAGCGGGATCATGAACGCACCATGCCTGCCCACCAGCGTCCATTGACAATGGTGGAAAAATGGATGAAAGTACGCTAATCTAGAGTTCATCAACTTCGAAAACATAATCGTTACCTCCTGGGCGATTCTTCTTACTGATCAGCTTCGCATTGCCGAAGCGCACCGATGCCGGCACGCTGCTTTCCCCCTCAGAAGCCACGGGTATCCCCTCATCCTGCTTGTCCATCCTGAGGCATGGGTACAGACCGTCAGTCCTGCGACGGCTGGGATCGCCGCGGCACCACGGCATCGCAGCCCCTGCGTACAAAGCCCTGCGTCATCTCTGCACGGCTGGCTGCCGGCGATTTTGCGTATTCCTCTCGGCTCACGGTTGACATTCCCCTTCCTCTGAGATAACATACAGATCCCGACAGCACCCTGCAGCAGTGGGGCCAAGATCTGCTGCAAGTAAACTGGGCACGTGCGCCGTGTTACCTGTCGGTAGACCCCGGTTCCTGACCGGGGTTTTCCAGCCTCACGAGCCGTCGTGCACATCCCGGCAAACAGCTTTCACATCGCCTCCTGTCATCGGGTTTGCGCTGGAGATCTCCGCATGAGCAACAGGGCAAGCAGGCCCAATCCCCCCAGAACGCCAGCCCTGACACCCTTGTGCCTTCCCGTCCGCCGCACAAGCCATGCAGAGCAGCACCATCGCACCCGCGCGAAAAAACGCGAAAAAATCTGGCGGCGCCATTGCTGCAAGCGCCAAAATCATTCTTGCTTAACCCGTTGAATCATGCTACCCTGAAACCGTGAAGAAAAGGAAAAAGCAGCTCCACCAAACCCCGGCCGAATTCGCCGAGGCCGAGAAAGTGCGCTCCACCGAAGAGTGGAAGCGTGAGATGGAGCGCGATCGTCGCTTGCAGGAACGCTTTCGCAATGCCAAGTGGCCGAGCCACATACCTCCCAAGACCCCGGAGCACCTGCTGAATGAATGTTCTTTGCGCGGCCCGTATGGCAGACACATTGATCTCAGCTTTCTTCTTCGACAGCAATCTCATAATCGTAACCTCCCAGGCGGTTCTTCTTCTTACTGATCAGCTTGGCCTTGCCGAATCGCACCGATGCCGGCACGCTGCTTTCCCCCTCAGAAGCCACCGGTATCCCCTCATCCTGCTTGTCCATCCTGAGGCATGGGTACAGACCGTCAGTCCTGCCTCCCACGCAACTACAGCACCCTCATCTCAAGCTCCACGAAACACTGCGACCCGAGAAAAGATATGCAAATGAATACCGGAGTCAAAAAAACAGAGCGAAAAGCGGAACACCGAAAAACTAGGGCGATGAAAGGAGGCCAGGAGTGAAAAAAAGCCCTGTAGCACTCGGCATCGTGTGGGGATACACCGCCGCCGTGCTGGCCGTGCTGATGTGCGGATGCTCGGAACGGCAGGAAGAAACCTCACCCGACACCGTCCGGAAAGAAGCGGCGTCGCTGGTGCAGATCATCGCGAAACACGGGCAGGGAGAATTCGCGCGACGCGTGCGGGAGGAATCCCGCGGCGTCCCGCCGGAGCAATGCGTCGGAATGCTGCTGGCAATCCTGACCGATCCTGCGTATGCAGCGCCGCTGCGCTCGCCGGACGCAATCCCTGCGGAGCACCCCTTTGACCTGAGACACAATAGCTCGCGGATGCTGGGATTCTGCATCCGTCAATTGTACGCCCTGGCTTTCCTCGACTACGTGAGAAACCAGCGCAGCGGGCAAACCCGCCATCCGCAGGAGCTTGAAGATTGGCTTGCCGCTCTTGTGCAGCAGCGCGTGCTGCCGGAGGAGCTCCTGTACGATCCGCTCCTTTACAGCGCATGCCGGAAAGAGATGCTAAAGCGGGGACAGTCCGTTCAGGCTCTGGCGGATGAGGAAGGAATCCTGTACCCGGAGCTTCTGGAATCGCCAGAAGAATACAAACGCCTGACTGCCGGTTTTATCCAACACCTGAAAGCCCTGCAACCCGTTTTCCGCACATGATACGCCAACGACCAACACTCGTGCTGTTGTGCCTGTCTGCCGCCCTTACCCTGGCGGCAGGCGTCATCCTGCTCACAGGGAAAAGCAGCCCGGAACATGCCCTGTATGAAGCCATCGCAGCTCATCGGGAAGATCTGGTGGATCAGCTGATCGCCGATGGGGCCGATGTGAATACCACGGTCAAGGGAATGCCCCTTCTCTACGTGGCTGCGGAAAGCGGGTGTCCCGCTTGTGTGCAGAAACTTCTCGCTGCGGGAGCACATCCTCATCCCACACCTGAGTGGCGATGTGCAACGCCCCTGCATGGGGCAGTGACGTTCGGACATGCGGAAAACACGCGTCTTCTGCTGCAGGCCGGAGCAGAGAAGAATGCAGCCGATGAACGGGGGAATACTCCCCTGCACCTGGCGGCCCAGCGGGGTGCTTCAGCCTGTGTCGAAGCCTTGCTGGATGCGGGCGCAAAGCCGGATCTTGTGAATGATGCGGGGGAATCCCCCCTGCACCTGGCTGCGGCACATCAGGATGCGACCTGTGTGCGGCTTTTGCTCGCTGCCGGTGCGAAGATGGAGGCCCTCAATGCCACCGGGCAAACACCCATGCACATCGCCGCGGCATGGGGCAGCCGGGATAGCGCACAGGCTCTGCTGAACGCCGGAGCCAACACCACCGCCCAGGATGCCACAGGTGCCACACCTCTCCACACCGCGGCTGAAAACGGCTCTGCCGACATCGTCCGACTTCTCCTGCAAGCTGGCCATGCCAATCCCGAAGCCCGCGATCACGAAGGCAACACCCCCATGCACCGGGCAGCGGCCGCAGGCTTTGCCGATATGGTAGAGCTTCTCCAAACTCCGGGAGCCGCCCCCTCTGCCAGAAATAGCAGAGGGTTAATCCCAGCCGACCTTACCCCGAAAAACGAACCCAACACCGCCCTGCAGCAGGCAGCCAAACAAGGGGACATCGCGAGGATACGCCAAAGCCTCGACGAAGGAGCCGGAGCGAACACAGCAGACACCTTCGGGAGAACCCCACTGCATGCAGCGGCCTCACGGGGACACTCCGCTGCGGTGCAACTGCTTCTTTCCGCTGGAGCCGACGCCCGGGCAGCGGACAACGCCTGCCGCACTCCTGCACATGCCGCTGCACAGAGCGGGCATGCGGACTGCCTTCGAGCCCTGCTAAGCGCCGGTGCTGATCCCAATGCGCAGGACATCTCCAGCGAAACGCCCATGCATGAAGCAGCAGAAATGGGACACACGGTCTGCCTTGACCTTCTGCTGACAGCCGGGGCCTCTCCTGCCAAGCAAGACTCAGCAGGCAACACCCCGCTGACCGATGCCACCAGAACGGGCCACACCACCTGCATCCGCATCCTGCTGGCCGCGGGAGCAGATCCCGGAATCCGCAACAGCCAGGGCACGACCGCTCAAGAACTGATAGAGGAGCAGAAACGATCGGGCGGCTGCAAATGAAATCTCGCCCAACCATCCCAACCCTCCAGCCTCGGGCACTCAACCTCCACCCCCCCGGCCCTTCCCACCCGGCACAGGTACCGTCTCAAGACATAGGTTACAAAAAAGTATCAGGACATAGGTTACAGAAGTGCCAAGACATCGGTAACGCCTTTGACTGAAACGGAACATGCTGAAACCACGCCATGGAACACCAAAGGTCAACAGCGGTTGAAAAAAGAACTGATCAGCGCGAAGGGTAAAATCACATGCAACACACCGGAAGGAGCACCAAACGGAAAAGCGAGAAAAAAGCATACCCGCTTCCCTATCCCGGATGCCAGCAAATGGAGCGCTGAAGACGCCGGGAACTTTCTGTCAGCGCCATCGCAACCCTGCTGGGGCGTCATCGCCGCTCCAGTCTACAGAGCACTTGCCCGGGGTAGCGCCACGCATCTCAAAAGCGACCTCTCCGAACAGCGCATCCGCAACCTCCATGCCAGGCTCCAGCTGACTACCGGCGCGCATGCCATGCGCTTCCTCACTCCTGTGCCGGGTAAGAAGACGGTAGGGATTGAGCTGCCAAACCGCGAGGCTGATACCGTTACTCTGCGAAAACTGCTGGCAGAACGGGGAAGAGACAAATCATCCGGGATGCTGCGGCTTCCCATTGCCCTCGGCAAGGATGTGGAGGAAAAAGTGCACCTCGCCGACCTCGCGACCCTGCCTCACCTGCTGGTGGCGGGTTGCTTCGGCTCGGGCAAATCCGACTTTCTCCACAGTGCTCTTCTTTCTCTGCTCATGCAGCTCCGCCCGGAGGAATTGCGCCTCATCCTCATTGCCCCCACGGGGCAGGATCTGCGCCCCTATGCAGCCCTGCCTCACCTCACATGCCCGTTGCCCACCACGGCGGCCGATTTCCTTCGCGTGCTGCAGCGAGTCGCGGAAGAAACGTCGCTTCTGCCTCTTCGGGCATGCGGGTGTGCGGAACATTGAGGACTATAACCGGCTCCGCCTGGAGCGTCTGCCACGCTGGTGCCACACAGCAATGTCCTGACAAACGCCATCAAGGCGCACATTCCCTGCCGCCAGGCCCTCAGAGTTGCCAGTTCGCTGGACATCTGCATCGTTCTCGGCACGACCGTGGCGGAGGAACTGCTCGGGGCGGGGGACTCTCTTTTTGCTCCGCCGCAGGGAGCCTTGCGGCGAGTTCAGGGAGCCCGGGTATCGGAGGCAGAAATCGCGGCCGTGGTACAACATTGCGTCCACTGCTCATGCACGGAATAAAGAGTTCAACGCTGCGTTGCCATATCGTATGAGAACAGCAAACAATACGAAGGGATCATGGAAGACATCCATCTCAAACTGATTCACGCTGCGTTTTTCGACGGAAAGCCGGTTGAAACGCTTTGCCAAGGGCATCAGCGAAAAGTTCAATAGGATCATCAACGGGATACGCTGCAGGCTCCATTCTGCGCGGGTAGAATCAACCCATGCTGCGATCAAACGAATCCAAGGCGTGCGGTCTTTTCGACACGGAGCATCCGCCAGCACCTGAAGATGCGTCAAACCCACTTCACACACCCTCAAAAACTCCACAAAACCTCCCACAGCTGCTACCAGCAAATTGGAAACAGACCCTCGGATTGCACGGGATGAATACTTTAACTTGAAAAGATTGTTAATTAATGTAAAATGACGTTGTAAACATGGACGCTATGGGTGATGAGTTGATGCCTGATAATGCCGTGGCGAGTCTTGTTTCGCCGTGGAAACTGGCGAAATCTGCTGAAATCGATATACCGGATGTGCAACGTGGGCTGGTATGGAACCCAACGCAGATTGCTGAACTATGGAAGTCGATTTTCGATGGCTACCCTATTGGAGCACTGACAGTATACAGGCAGGACGAAAAATGGCAGCTGATTGATGGTCAGCAACGTTGGCATGCTATCAAGATGGGCTTGAACCCTGATGAAAGTCAGAGGGCCATGACCATTCTGTGGACCGTGTGGGAAAAGGAGCTCGGTAAATGGACGTTTAAGCATTTGATGGTCAGCACGCGCCGACATCCCTGGGGGTTCGTCTGGAATAAACAGGGTGACTGCTTGGAACGCTTGCCGCACGGTGAAATGGTAGAAAAATGGAATAATATGCTGCCACAGGAAAAGAAAAACGCCCCCTTTGTACTTCCAACATTAAAAGACGCAGAAAATTACCTGCGTCAGTCCGGCGAATGCAGCAAATGGATTCCGCTGTATGAGCTTTTGTCTGAAGATCTGTATGAGCTTTTGTCTGAGGATTTCAGAACCGATGATAATGTTAAAACTCAGGTCGACGCTTGGCGAGAACGCGTTCAGAGCACTTCTATTCCATTGATTCGTTTTAATTTACAAGGAAAAGTGGAAGCCGGCAAAAACAGGATCCATGAACTGTTTACCCGGATAAATAAGGGAGGGACGCCCATTTCTAATGTTGACTATACCTATTCAACCCTCTGCTCATATCTGGGCATAGATTTTAAGAATAAAATCAATCGCATAGCTAAAGGTTTCATACCCCCCAATCGAGTGGCGCGTCTGTATGCCCGCCTGAAGTATGCCGAAGAATCAGAAGAATCAAAAACCTCAAGTCTGCTTCGCGAACCGCCCCATTCTTCTTATTGGGGTGGCCGGGAATACGATGCCGAGATAGGCGATGCCATTATCGATGCCATTGAGAATGCCAAATCAATGTATTCACCTTCACCGTGCGGTATACCGCAGACGGTTTATCTGCAAGCCGGCGGAGATGAATGGTTAACGGTAGTAACTTGGTGCCGGCGGCGTTTTCCTGATATTTTCCCTGACATGATTCAGGGGGGAGATCGTTCACATCAAAACTTACTCTGTATGCTACCCTATGTCGTGTGCCGGGATCCCGGCTGGCACGCTAAATTTTGCAATCGTTTTTATGAGGCGTTAAAGGACGCTCGACCCACAAGCTTAATAAATTTGTTAGCCATTGGTGTTGCATATGCCGCATGCTATTCGATGGAGACCGGCATGTATCCCTTATCCAAACCCAACCCGCATGAAACGCCGGAAATTAAACGAGAATATCCTTATGATAAGGAGTGGTTGCACGTTTTATGCAATGAAAACAATGAACCCTTGCTGCATTTCCTGCAACGGTCATATATGCACAAGATGCTGCAAGAGGCGTGCGGTTTTTATCCGCACGAAACAGCTACTTGGGGTGAAGCCATGAACCGCCCTTGGGATGTTGACCACATTGTACCGCAGTCTCGGTGGTGGCTGCTGCAGCCGGAAGAGGTTTTGTTCCGGGAATCGTTGCCCAACAGGCAGATACTCTATTACCGCCGCAACAGGGAAAAGCATGATTGCTATATCGGCGTACCGAAGGGTGATGGTATATCTCCCGAAGATGATTTCTGCTATTCCGAAGCTCAGGATAAGAGAGAGTATTTCGGCTGGGAAGACGCAGAGGTCTATAAAGCTGAACGACCTTTCAGACTGCACCAAAGCACAGCAAATATACACAGAAGTGAATACGAAGGGTATCTGGCCTCCTATATCGTTGTGGTAAACAAGCGCTTCGCTGCCATGATTCAGCGCTTGTTTGATACCTTGCCTCTGGATGACTTGATTCAGGCGATTAATGACTTGCCCGAGGCTTCCTGCGCGCCGCCCTGTTTGCACTTGCCCATCGTATTGTGGAAGGAAGTTCTCAAAAAGAACACGGATTTGACGTGGTGCTCCGTCCGCCACGATCAATCGAAACAGCAAATCATTGAGACCAAGGATTTCTATCATTCTCTCTGCCAGTGGCTCGCGGTCGGAAAAGAAGTAGAAGGCGCCTTCCATTGCATCTGTTGCCATCTGGTCGATGCGAAAAATCTGAATATAGCGGCCGGTTGTCGCCGTCTCCCGTATCAAACAGTAGCGGAATGGAGGGCCGGCTCAACCCAGAAGGCACCCCGGAACGATTGGTGGGTTGAGAATGCTTTCTCCCCGTCGACCTGCGGAGTAAGCGAAGATTTGGTAAAAGAATTGCAGGAAAACTTGAGAACATCAGGTGTAAAAGCTGATATAAAGCTGATATCTGATGAACAGTAAAACATACTACAGAGTTGTATTCGCTCCTGCTGAGCGAGAAGATGGGAAAAGGCGACTGGATGGTCACGGTGGAGGAACCGCCCCTGCCTGAAGAGTCTAAAGAGGAGCCCAGGAAGGCAACAGAGACCGGGAAGAAAGCGGAAGGGGAAACGGAACGCAAGCCGCGCCTCAAGGTGCACGTGACGCGCCGCGTGTGGCATGAACTGCTGCCGGAGGAAGTGAAAGCCGAGCCGGAGAA
>CALXRG010000001.1 GCA_944390825.1 uncultured Akkermansia sp. | reverse complement strand
GGTGTTTTGAGGCAATGTAAACATAGGCCTCTATTTTCGCACGCCTGCCTACAATGGTTTTGGTTGAGTGCTTACTTACGTTCCGGGTCTCTTGCGACGTTTTTCCCCGCGCTTCTATATACCGTACAGCAAAAGGGGGAAGGGCTGTTTACCCCTCCCCCTTTTGGTTCTTTCGCCTGCAAGGCTGACTCAGCCATTGCAGGGAAGATTTCGGTTGGCTGCCTTAGAAGTTGATGCGGTAGCCGACCGTGCCGTTGATGTTGCTGTAGTCCGAGCGCAGCTCAAGTGCGGCATCCAGGAAGATCGAGCCGCTGTCTTTGCTGATCGGGATGGTCACGCCCGCACCAATCTCAACGCCAAAGGCGCCGGTCTCAGCTGACTCAACACTGCCGCCAAAGGCGGGCAGAGAGGCCAGGTGTGCGTCGGTGCTGCTGCTGCGATCGCCAATGTCGAACTTCGCCAGCACGCGGCCTTCCAGCAGGGAGCTGCGGTTGTAAACGTTCTCGCCAACGACAGCCTGAGCCCGTAAGCCTACGCCAATGGTGAACGTGTCCAGGGTCTGGTCGCCGTAGCGCACAGCCATGTCGCTGCCGGATTCGTTGTAACCATCCAAGCTGCTGTGGGCATAGATGATGTTGGCTACCGGCTGCAAGGCCACGGTGGCATCCTCGTTCATGGGGATCGTGTACCCGACCTCGTACATGAGACCGAAGCTCACGCCGTTTGTGTCGCCAGAGGTCCGGTAGCTGCCATCCGAGCAGAACACGGTCCGATCCATCGATGCATCCGCCATGCCAACTGAGGCCACGAAGGTGTGTACCCAAGCGGAGGGTGCGTAGCGGGCAAAGGCGGTGACGTAGTAGATGTCCAGATCGCCGTCGGCAGAGTCAGGTGTCTTGGCGGTGAAGTCCCCATACATGGCGGTGAGGGCAAGTCCGCAGGTAAGATACGGCGTGACGTCCGCGTCCACACCAACAGTGGCGCCCCAGCTGTTGAGCTCGTAGCCGGGCATGGTTCCGTCATCGTTCATCTCACGGAAGTTGGCTTCTGCGTTGACCCAAGCATTGAAATAGGGCATATCCGGAGTCTCATATGCGTCGCCTACACCCATGGTGGTGGTGCGGTTGCGAATGGCAGTCAACTGACGCTGCATATCTGCGGCGAAGGCTGAGCCCAAGGCGGTGACGCTCGCTCCGGAGACCGCTGCCATCTTCTGATCTGCCGCGGCATTGTTGTCGGAGAGGATCATCTGGTCAATATCCGAGAGGATCGCAGCGGCATCGCTGTCCGGATCCTTTGCTTGGGGATTCAGTGTGCTGTAGAGCCCGTCAAGCATGATTGCTCCTACCCGTCCATTCCCGGATGAGGCTGCGCTCTTGTAGAAGTTGGCAGTTTGGGAGGTGACTGTAGTGCCCGTGACCACGAGTGCGTTCCCATCCTGTTTGAATTGAGCGGTATTGCCGAAATACTTCGACAGAAGTTTGTCGCTGGTTCCGTTGGTTGAAAGCTCAGCTTTCCCCAGGACGCTGTCGCCTTCCATCACAATAAGCGTCACCACATTGCCGCCCGTCAGGTCCAGTCCGGTACCGATTCCCGTCACATCGAGCATCACCTTGCTGCCTGAGCCATAGTTGATCGTCTCACTGACGTGTACGGCGCCTTCGCCTGCGGTCCGATCAACGACCATGGTCTGGGTGAGGTCAGCCGAAAGTGTCAGCATGCCTCCTGAATCAACGGACAAAGTCTCGATTGAGGTGGTTGCATTGGAGCCGTCTCCCTTGCTGACGATAATGTTGGCTTTACCTCCATTGCCTACGCTCAGATCGATGATGTTCGTAACCTTCGGGCTGAGCACCAAGGTTGCCCGGTTCTCAACGGCAAAGGAAAGAGTCGCAGGCTCGGCTGCAGCCGCGACAGTGGCATCAATCACCTGCGTTCCGTTGCCGGAAACGGTGATCGTGCCCTGCAGATCTGCAAGAGAGCCACCGCAGGTGTAGGTCTCGCCGCCGTTCATTACTACCCGGAGGTTCTCTACTCCAGCAATATCTCCTGCACTGGAAATGCCGCTCCATGTTGACTCGCCCCCGAGAGTCCGGACATTGGACGCTTCAAAGGTAATCTTGCCTCCCTTCTGGACGCTGAGCAACATCCCTGCAATCTGCGCATCTCCTGCAATCGTGACGTTGCTGCCCGTAACGTTCAGGATGGCTCCATCACGCCCAGACAGAGAGATGTTTTGAAGGCGAGCCGAACCACCCAGTGTGAGGGTCGTCTCCGACGTGCCGCCGACCGTGACCTGATTGCCGGCAGCAGAGGAAAGTGTGCCTGTCAGCGTGGTATCCCCTTGCAGGTCTAATGTGGCGTCGTTGGAGAGTGTGACACTGCTGAGCGTATTGCCGCTTCCTGCCAGGGCGAGGCTGCCGCCTTCCAAAAGGATGGTCGAGCTGCCCAGTGCCTTCACGACTCCGTTGATGGTGGATTTTTCCGGGTTAACGCCTTGCCACCTGAAGGTCGCTCCGGCTTCCTCGCTGCCAAGGGTAAGGTCAAACTGGCCGCCGCCCGCATCGGCAAGCACAAGCTCAGCTCCTCCTGCGACACCTATCGCAGCCATCGAGTCGCCGGACAAGGCAAGTGTGCCCGCTCCAAATTCGGCGGTTCCGCTCTGGATGTCTATCTCCTGAACTTTTGTCAAGGTGCCTCCCTGGTCGGGATCTGCGCTGAAGATGTACGTGTTGGTGGCGCCGGGATTGATGGCCAAGCGTCCATTCACGACGAGGTTCCCGCGCATGGTAACGGTCTCCGAGGCATTCTCTCCGTCAATGCCGTCAAAGCGAACCTTTGTAGCGTCAGTGTTGCTGTATGCCGAACCATCAGCGCTAAATGCGTGACCGTTCTGCCACACATTACCCGCTATGGCAGCGTCCCACACGTAGACACCGGGCTTAGCGGTAATGGTAATCGTCAGCAGGGTGTTCTGCCACGCCAAGCCGTCTTCAAAGTCAGGATCCAGTCCCTGCACGACGAGGTTATCCCAGCCGGTCAGCTCATTGACCGTCGCTAATGTCATATGGGTACCAAGACTCAGGTAGCCCAGTCCGGAAAGGTCAATGGTGACGGTGCCGCTTGTGCAATCGAGCGTGCCAAGCGTAAGTGCATCGCTTTGCGTAAAGGCGAGTACCGTACCCTCCGCCATCGTCAGAGAGTTTGAAATGGTCGAGGGGCTGCCGCCAACGCTGAGGGTTCCTTCCGCCACGGAAAGTGTCGATGCACTGGTCCCGTCGAGCGCCAGGGTGCCGGCACCTGTCTTCGTGGTGATGCCGGCATCAATCATACCCGAGGTCAGCGTGGCGGTACCGTTGGCGCTGGTTATTTCGATGGTATCGAAACTTTCAAGCACCGCGTTCTTCAAGACGTCCTGAAGATTGGAGCCCTCGCTTGTCAGGGCAAGTACCTTGGACCCCGTCACTGTCGATACTGACGCCAGGCCCACGCCTTCCGCGGCTGTGCCGGCTTTGTATCCGCCACTGATTGTACCTGTGGACAATGTTGCACCGCTTGCTATGGCCACCCGCGTGCTTTCGGTAATAATCTTGGAGGTGGACGCAGACGATGTGCCATCTATGTTAAGGGCACCGCCCGCGGCGTAGATGCTGCCGTTTACCGTAGCTCCATCTGCGATTTCTATCGTAATGTTGCCCTGCTGGAACGGCGTTGCACCTCCGTCTGTGCGCTGGGAGATCGAGCCGCCTATAACGGTGCCCAGAATCGAAGAGGCGCTGCCGAGTTTAATCGTGATGTCGCCGGTTGAGCATTGCGATATGGCCGATGTTCCTGTACCGGTAATAACGTGCCCGCCAACCACAGTACGGGTATATTCTCCACCCTTCAGGTCCATGGTAATACCCTTGGAGACGACGGTGGAGGTTCCGGAGCCCTCATAGATGCCGCCGACGACGGCTCCTGTGAATCGGCCGTCGGTGACGGTCAGCGTGGAGAGACCGGAATTCGTGATCGTGCGGTTGCTTCCGGACATGTAGCCACCCAGGTAGACAGAGCCGGAGTAGGAGCCGCCGTTGAGTGTGACGTTGATGTCACCTCCATGGGTAGCAGTAGCGTTGCTGCCCACGACTGAACCGCCGATGATATCCTTGATGAAGCTGTGTTCTTCTTCGGCATTCACTGTGATGTTGGTGCTGCCAGTGTGGGTGATGGTAATCGTACCTCCCGCAGAGTAGGAGCCGCCGACCAGCTTCTTGTTGAACACATCGTTGCTGTCTGCTGGAGTTACGCCCACCAAGTCAACGGTAATGTTCGTGTTGCCACGGAAGTCAATCTTGCCGCCGCCATTTCCCTGGGCTGCGCCACCGATGACGGATGCGTTGGCATCTGTCAGATTATCGGAGCTGGGATCCAGCCATGCGCTGGTGCTGTTGGAGAGGATGGTGTAGACGAAGATATTGGTGGTGCCGACAAAGGTGGATGTGTTGGTGCCATTCCCCAATGTACCTGCACCCACAACATACCCGCGCACCTCACCATCATAGATGGAGATGTAGGAGTTGCCGCTAAAGAGTGTGTCGCTATTCGTCCGGAAGTTGCCGCCGATGATGTTCTCTACCTCGCCCTGCATCATCATGATGTGGCTGTCTCCATAGAATGAGCAGGTCTTGCCGGCTTCGTTGGATCCGTTACCGCCCACAAGAAGTTTCCAGCTGGGCGATGTGCCGGGATTGTTATACACGATCCACGAATCAACCGGCGTCAGGGTTGAGCCAAATACACCATCCAACACGCCGCCAAACACCATTTTGTTACTGCCGGACGGCACACTGTCCACGTTGAGGCAAGTGCTGCCATCTACATTGACAGCTCCTGTCTGGCTACCGAGGAAGAACGAATCCACGCCCGCAAAACTCACGTAAGTCATGCCGGATATTACTTCGGAAGACTTGGGCATCGAGATGATGGCGGGGCCGCCTTCCACACCGGCTTCACCCCAGTTGGGATCCCACGAGGGAGGCGGCGTGGTGACAAGGTAATTCAGCGTTTTATTATCGCTATCCCACTCCCAGACCGAGGGGTCCAGCTCGGAAATCAATTCGGAAATCCTGTCGCCTCCCACCAAACTTACCGAATTATCGATGGTTAATACGGTGTAGCTATTAATGGCACTCCCATCGGGTTGCTCGGTACTCGTAAATTCGAGACCAGTAATATTTGCGTCCAGAGAGGTGAGATTCTGAAGATTGACCGTACCAGTCCCAGTCAGCGTCAACCCCGCGAGTGTCAGCTCACCTGCCACGGTCAGTGTGCTGCTGGTTCCCAGATCCAGCGTGCCGCCCAAGGTCAGTGCGGTCGTGCTCCCGGCTGTGACGGAGCCATTGACCGTTCCCCCGCCCGTCACCGCGGAGGAGCCCTCGCCTAACACTACCGAAGAGCCTGTCCCCACCGAGAGAGTTGACGTCGTCAACCCGGATGAGAATGTCGCGCTGCTGCCATCCTGCACAACGAGAGCTGTGCTGCTCACGGCACCGCCAAAGGTTACATTTCCCACATTTTGCAGGACCTTCACCGTGTGTACATCAACTGCAGTATTAGCCAGGTTTGTCTCGCTGCCGGCTTTGCCTACGCTGAGCGTTCCCCTCTTCTCGGTTCCTGCAAAATTGGCCATTGTTACAGCAGACAGATTGATGGTGCCTCCTCCCGTCAGACTCACGCCATAAGAGGCTGCTTTGTCAGTGTTTCTGTTGCTGCCTTTAATGAGGATTGCACCGGTCCACTCCTCAATGTTGCCAGTGAAGATGTACGTCTGGGAAGGAGTGGCCTGGGTTACAAAGGTGAGATCTCCCTCGCCGTGAACCTTTCCACTGAAAGTGTAGGTGTTACCCCAGCCGTTAGTCAGTTCGGCATTGATGATTTCGACATCCGCCGCGAATGTCTTATTTCCCTGTGCAAAATAACTCTGCTGCGAGGAGGCCGAGGCCCCCGTCGACGTTGATGTCACATTCAGCTTGACGTATCCATCAGACCCGAGACCGGAGAAGTCAATTTGCTGCACTACTGCAGGTGTTCCGTCTGCATTGCCGTACAAACGCGGGCTGCTTTGCGTTCCGTCTCCGGTGTACTCATTATTTGCGGCGCTGGCCTGGGATGATGCGGCGATTACCACAGCCAAAGAGCCTGCCGCGAGGGTACCTGTGGCGAGAGGTGCGCTGAGTGAAACACTCACAGTCATGCAAGCCAAAACTGCTGCGCGAAGTCGATTCGGGAGATGTAATTTCATGATGTGATGGAGTTGAAATACTTCCGCCAAGGCATCGTCTGATCTCCAGACGATGTGGCATGATTCACTGCTACTTTTACCGCATATTCCGCCCCCCGTCAAGCAGAAAGCTGAGTTTCAGCTGCAAGAATTAGCAAAATGAGGAGTTTGTTGCGCTTTTCCCGGGGTCTGTTGGCAAAAACGGCTGTATTCCTATAACATCTGCCAAGCCACACTCAAAAACAATTTCCCGCCATCTCGCGAACGGGATGGCGGGAAAGAAGAGAAGAAAATGGAGGGAGGGGAAGCGGATGCCCCCCACCCGGCGATGCGGCCGGTGGGGTACGCCGTGTTATTTCTCCTCGATGTGTACGTCGTACTCGCGGCCCATGATGTTGAGCTTCATGTCATGGCCGGAGATGGAAGCGGCGACGCCGACGCTGGTGAGCGCGATGGGTGCGCCGTAGCTCTCCTGCTTGGGCTTGGCAGTGGGCGGCTCGGGGCGCTTGCCGGCGTAGTAGTCCTCCAGCTGCTGCGGGAACATGGCGTAGATGACGCAGTTCTCATCGGTGGCGGGGATGTTCTTGGCGGTGAGCTTGTCGCGCAGGTCTTGCATGCCGGGTTTGATGAGGTCGGCCGGGCGGCAGGTGATGGGGTCTTTGCCCATCTTTTTGGCGCAGAGGGCCTGAACTTCCGGGTCGACGGGCGCCGGGGTGTGGCCGTAGTAGCCGAGTGCGACGTCGGCACACTGGGGGGTGATGTTCTTCCAGCGGCCGAACTTGACGTTCATCATGGCTTGGACGCCGACGATCTGGGAGGTGGGGGTCACGAGCGGAATCCAGCCAAGAGCTTTGCGTACGACGGGGATTTCTGCGAAGACTTCCTCGAACTTGTCAGCCATGTTCATCTCCTTGAGCTGGCTGCGGAAGTTGGAGAGCATGCCGCCGGGTACCTGGTAGCGCAGGGTGTCGCTGTTGACTACTTCGTTCTTGTGGCTGGTGAAGCGCGAGAGGCTTTCGTAGATCGGCTGCAGCATGGCGGAGATCTTGGTGAGTTTCTCGCGGAAGTCGTCTGCGACGACGGGGCAGCGGTCGTAGCCTTTCAGCAGGGCAAGCATGCGCATGCAGTCCGGCTGGCCGGTGCCGTTGGCAAAGGGGGCGATGGAGCAGTCCACGGCATCGGCGCCGGCGTTGATGCCTGCGACGTAGGTGGCAGCTCCCAGGCCGGCTGTCTCGTGGGTGTGGATCCAGACGGGCAGGCCGACTTTGGCTTTGAGTGCTGTGACGAGGGCTGCGGTTTCACTCGGGGGGATGAGGCCGGCCATGTCTTTGATGACGATGCCGTCCGCTCCCATATCCGCAATCTGCTTGCCAAGCTTGGCGAAGAACTCGAGGTTGTGGACGGGCGATGTGGTGTAGCAGATGGTGCCATGGGCGATGCCGCCGGCTTCTTTGGCGGCGCGGATGGAGGTGCGCATGTTCTCCGGGTCGTTCAGGCAGTCAAAGATGCGGAAGATGTTCATGCCGTGCTTGGCGCTCATCTTGACGAAGGCTTCCACGACGTCGTCGGCGTAGTTGGTGTAGCCAACCATGTTCTGGCCGCGCAGGAGCATCATGTGCGGGGTTTTCGGGGCCAGTCGCTTGAGTGTGTCGAGGCGGTTGAACGGAAGTTCGCCCAGGAAACGCAGACCGGCGTCAATGGATGCACCGCCCCAGGTCTCCAGGGCGGAGAAGCCCATCGTGTCAAGAATCGGGGCAATCTCGAGCATCTGCTCGGTGGACATACGGGTGGCTGCCAGGGATTGGTGGCCGTCACGAAGTACTGTGCAGTTGAATGTTGCTGGTTTCATGATGATAGGTGTGAGCAAGGCAAAATGATACTGCTCTGGTGGGAGAGTAGCATGCGGACGGGGTTGGCGTCAAGCACAGAATGTGCATACGGCGCTTGTGTGTGACAGTTTTGCGCGACATACCTGCATCTGCGCGGCGAGCATGGAGGAGTATAAAGCCAGGGGAAAACGGTTTTGTTCTTCCTCCGCAGAGAAAACAGTTCCGGCAAATCAGCACGGACTTGCAAAAAGTGCGCTTTGCCGTTTTTTTCTGCTTCACATACGGCGAAATCGGTTTATAATGGCGTTGTTCTACTGCATTTTAGTTCTCATGAAAATCTGGCTTGATGGACAGTTGGTGGAGCGTGAGGAGGCCAAGGTTTCGGTCTTTGATCATGCTGTGTTGTATGGTGACGGTATCTTTGAGGGTATCCGTTTTTATTCCGGTAAGGTTTTCCGTTTGGAGGAGCATATTGAGCGCCTCTTCAACGGTATGCGCTATCTGATGCTTGATCTGCCGTGGACTTTTGAGCAGGTCTGCGAGGCGACGAAAGAGACCGTGGCAGCGAGTGGCATGGAGGATGGCTATATCCGCCTGGTGGTGACCCGTGGCAAGGGAGATCTCGGGTTGAATCCCCGCAACTGTGCCACCCCGAGCATGTTCATCATCGTGGAGGATATTGCTCTCTACCCCAAGGAGATGTATGAGAACGGCCTCTCCGTGATTACCAGCACGGTTCGCCGTCCTGACCCCGATGCAATTTGCCAGCAGGTGAAGAGCCTGAACTACCTCAACAGCATTACGGCTAAGCTCGAGGCTGTGCAGCAGGGTGCCGGTGAGGCTCTCATGCTGAACAAGCGTGGTAATGTGGCTGAGTGCACGGGAGATAACATTTTCATTGTGACCAAGGGTGTGGTTGTGACTCCGCCGCTGACGGAGTGTGCCCTAGGTGGTATCACACGCCACGCCGTCATGGATATCTGCACCGAGCTTGGTATCCCCTGTGAGGAGCGGGTAATGAACCGTTACGATATTCTGAGTGCGGATGAGTGCTTCCTCACAGGCACGGCTGCTGAGGTGATCGCGGTGTCGACGCTGGATGGACGCAAGATTGGCACCGGGCATGCCGGCCCGATTACTCTGCGCATCCTTGACCGCTACAAGCAGATGGTGCGCGAGTAAATCTGAGCCCCGGATATGTTTCCGGCGCGAAGAGAGATTACATTTCCAGGGCGGGGCGGAGCGTTTGGACGCTTCGCCCCTTTTTGGAGAAGGGGCGATTTAGAGAGAGTGCAATTGCACATGAGTTGTTTTATATGAAGTAGTATTTATATGAAGGAGTATTTGTATGAAGGGAAGTTCCTCTCAATGGTGCGCGAAGGGCATTGGGAGTACTGCGAGCGAGTGCGGAATACGCGTGCTGCGATGATTTTTGCCTGCTCGCCTGAGGGTAGGGTGATCCTGGTGGAGGAGTTTAGGCCGCCGATTGGTCAGCGCTGTTTGTGCTTTCCTGCCGGGCTGATCGGGGATGAGCATGCGGAGAGACCGGAGGATGCCGCTAGCCGCGAGCTGGAAGAGGAGGCTGGCTACGCTGCCGGGCGCATGGAATGGCTCTTTGACGGACCGTCTTCACCCGGGTTGACTTCCGAGACGCTCTCGTTTTATTTGGCCGGCGATTTAAAGCGCATCAGCGAGGGCGGCGGCGTGGAGAATGAAAAAATCACGGTGCGGGAGGTGGCGTTGGATGAGGTTGACTCTTGGCTGGAGGCTCAGATGAGGGCGGGTATCGCCGTGGATCCTCGTGTGTATACGGGGTTGTATTTTATCCGAAGGGCGCGCCGGGGCTGAGGGGTGGCGGAGTTGGCGCGGGCCCGTTAGTTCGTCAGTTTCTGCTTCGAAGTTCCCGCTGTGTATCCTTCCGGGTAGGTATGCGGGAAACTCGGTGCGGCCTGCGTTCTGCCCGTTGAGTTGTGCTGTGGTTCCCCCGCCGCCAGAATTCATTGATTTGCGCTGCGTTATGTTGCCCTTCCGCCGGTTTTATTGCTTAGCTTATGCTGTAGTCTGTGCTGATGAAAGTCCCTGTCGTGCACCGACGGGGGGCGCAGGAAAGGCCGGGCTGCCGGATGCGGAGGGCGGAGATGCCAGAGTCGCTTAGTATGGCGTGCTTGCTGTTTGCCGCGTGGGCAGATCTGCCTCGAGTCGGGGTAGTGAGGGCCGCTTCTGCTGTGGCTGCGGGGGTATGACTTACCCGCGAATGAACTTGCTGCCTTGGATGCAGTAGTGGAGGCCGCTCCAGATGGTCAGCAGGAGACTGAGCCACAGCAGGGCGTTGCGCAGCCAGAAGCCTGTTTCGCCGAAAAGAAGGGTGGGGAAGGGCTCCGGCAGATGGGGGCCATACGCTACCAGCATGAGGCCGTCGATGCAGAAAGCCAGTTGAAACCCGGTTTTCCACTTGCCGCTTTTGTCGGCAGCCATGACATAGCCTTGTGCTGCTGCCAGTTGCCTGATGCCGGTGACGAGGAATTCCCGGGTGACGATGACGATGGTGATCCAGTACGGACAGAGCCCGACGACTGACAGGTAGATGAAGGCGGTGCAGACCAGAATTTTATCAGCCAGCGGGTCAATGAGTTTGCCAAAGTTGGTGACGAGGTTCATCCGGCGAGCCAGATAGCCGTCAAAAAAGTCAGAAATGGCCCCTATCACGAAGGCCCAGAAGGCAACGATGCGCGCGGTAGAGGCTACGAGTCCTTCGCTTTCAATTGGATCTGTGCTGAGGGTTTGACCAAGAGGTGCCGCTTGCAGGGCAATGGTAAGAATAATGACACAGAGGATGCGAAGGAGCGTGATGCTGTTCGGGAGGTTCAACATGGGATGCGCCGCTATTCTATCCGATGCGTGATGGGCTGACAAGTATATTTTTCCTCAGGTTGATGTTGCCGTGCTGCTGCGTTGCTGTGATGCAATCCGGCGGACATAAATGCTTAAGAATCTATGTTAAATTGTCTCGTCGAACGGCAGGTATGGGAACACTCAAGCCCCCGGGTCATGGCGGAATGCACACCTTCCCGTTGTTTGAAATGCTCCGCGGGATCCGAGTGGTGGATGGTGATCGCGCATCTATCGGGAAACTTCTCTCCGCTGCACTGTCCGTGTTGTCTTGCGTGTGCTTGCGTCTGCTTTGATAGTCAGATGGAGTTGTAGGCGGAGCGTAGGGCGAGGGCTTGCCGGAGGGGGGCAACGTCGTGTACGCGGTGGATGTCAGCCCCGGCATCTGCTGCGAAAAGACTCATGGTGACGGTGGGGAGTGGTGTTCGTTTGGGTATGTCAGCGTCGTGGAGAAGGGCACCCATGAAACGCTTTCGGGAGAGGGCCATGAGGATTGGCAGATTGCGAATGCGAAGATGCTCGAGATGCTTGATGAGAAGCAAGTTGTGCTCTACTGTCTTGCCAAATCCAATGCCGGGGTCGAGGCAGAGACGGGCGGGGGAAATGCCCTCGGCTTCCGCGAGAGCGACACGCTGGGCGAAGAAGCTTCGGACCTCAGCAACCACGTCTTCATAGTGGGGAGCTTGTTGCATGGTGCGGGGCTCACCTTGCATGTGCATCACAATGATACCGCATGGGCGGGTGGCGCAGAGTGCCCGCATTTGGGGGGAGGACAGCCCTGTGATGTCGTTGATGATGTCGGCTCCGGCGTCAAGTGCTTGTGCGGCAACGGAGGGATGGCGGGTGTCGATGGAGAGAATCAGGTCCGGGTGACGGTGCCGCAAGGTGCGAATGACGGGGATGGTGCGGGCTGCTTCTGTCTGCTCATCTGTTTCTTCTGCGCCGGGGCGGGTAGATTCCCCGCCGATGTCGAGAATGAGGGCTCCCTCGGCAATGAGGTTTTCAGCGTGGCAGAGTGCCGCGTCGGGGGTGTCGTAAAGCCCTCCATCCGAGAATGAATCAGGGGTGACGTTGAGGATTCCCATGATGCTGCCAGCCCGGGGAAGTTGCAGTGTGCTGTTGCGCAGTTGCCAGGTTCTCATGAACTCAGCATAGGCAAAGGCTGCGGTTAAGTCAAGGGGAAACGCCAGGCTCAGAGGTGAAGGGGCAGAGCGGCTGGTGTGTGGGGGGATAGGGAGCTTTGTTTGCTTCAGTGTATTGCCAGCCGCAGTACAGGTAGCGCCAGTGACAGATGTGTGGGCTTCCCTCCTCCCTCCGCATGCGTTCCGGTGTCATGACGAAGGGGTAGATTTGGACAGGAACCCAGAGCTGACCACGCCGCAGAGCAGCCTCAACCATGCCGTAGATTTCTTCTATCAGCGGATCGGTCATGGCATAGCAGCCGACGGAGACCTCCCCGCCATGCACCATGATGTAGGAGCCGGTGCGTCCGAGCATTCGGTCGTAGGCATTGGGATAGCCGATGTTGAAGGAGAGGTGAAAGGAACTGTGTGGGTTGAGGCTCGCAGGCGTTACTCCATAAAATCCTTCGGGCGATTGCTTGTCGCCCTCGCGCAGTTTGGGCCCGAGAGTGCCACTCCACGCCGCAACGGGGTAACCGCGTGTCATTCCCCAAGTGCCCGAGGAATCCTGGATCCAAAGTTCAAGCAGGTTGTTTTCTTTGATGATGCGCAGAAAAACAGGGCGGCCATACGCCTCTCCAAACTCTGCCCGGGCCTTCCTCGCTGCTTGTTGCTCTTTCCACTCTGTGGCGGTCGCTTCCCGGCCGTTAGAGGCGCAAGAGGGAGGAATGCAGTCGGGAGGGGAAAGGGCAGCAGAACCCGTGTGGCTGGGGAGTGCGGCTGCCATGTCTTGCTGTTGGGGAGATTAGAAACAGTTCCCTGGTCCTCCTCCTGCCTCGCGTTCGTTGGTGCAGAGTGGAGGCGTCTCCAGCACCCTGCGGGGCAGGGAGGCTTTGCTTGCTGAGGTGGTGTTATTTATCCGCAGAGGACGGAGCAGCCGCCGATGAGTCCGGAGTTGCTGATGCCGATGGAGCGGCGGATGCCGATGCCGGTTCGGAAGCTCGCGCCGGCGTTGAGTCTGCCGGGACAGAGGCGGTGTCGGGGGAGGGCTTTACACTAGTTTCCTGCCCGACGTTCTCGGAGCGCTCGGCTGGCGCACTCATATCGGCGGCATCTGGCTCATCCAGTTTCTCGTCCGTCGGGGCAAAGGGTTTGGCGATCGGCATAGGCGCAGGGGGCGGAGTTGCCGTCGGCTTGGGCGCAGACGGAGCAGGCGATGCCTCTGCTGCCGATGCCGGAGGCTGGGTATCGGGCGTTGCTTTGTGTGCTGACGCGTTTGCCGAAGGAGACGGCTGGCCTGTCTGTGTTTTTTGGGATTGTGTTGCCTGGGGCGTGGAAGCGGTTTTGTGGATGGTGATGACAGCGGGCATGGTCGCAGTGGCGGGTTTGAGGGCTCCGGCAGGAGCTGTAGCCGGTTTTGGTGTCGGGCTCGTGGAGGTGGGCGCCGCATGCGGTGCAGGTGCCGCCTTGGGTGTCGGTGCAGTGGTGCCGGTCTTGGCGGTTAACGGTTTGGAGGCGGTTGCTGATGCAGGGGACACCTGGGCTTTCACCGACGGTGCCGGTTTGGGAGCAGCGGGGGTGGAGCCTGCCGGTTTGCCTGCAAGGGAAGCGGCCGTAGTGGCAGGCGTTGCCGTCGCGGCTGTTGCTTTTGCCGGGGCTGTCGCGCTGGCATTGGCAGCTGAGCCGTCTGAGTCTTTCTTGCCTGCCTGGCCGGCATCAGCTTTGCGTGGCGGAGTGGCAAAGGTCTCACTGAATGAGAGAATCAGATCATAGACGAGGAGGAAAGCTCCGATCAGGGCCACGAGTAGCCAGCGTGTATCGTACAGGAATGCCAGAAGTTCCGGCAAGACAGGCGTTTCTGCCTGTTGCCAGAGGCTAAGCAGGTAGGTAAAGAGCTCGCTGAGACCGTACCACAGCACATAGCAGACGACAGAGTAGATAAAAATGCGTACGCGGGCATTGCTCAACAAAAGGCCGAGAAGGAAGACGACCGGAATGAAGGATACGAGCGCGGCTTCTGTGCGGTAGAGTGTCGGCAGGAATTGCAGCTCTGGCATACTGCCAATGGCTGAAGGTAGTGCCAGCGGCAGGTTGATGAAGAAAATGGAGCCTGCGGCCAGCATCAGGATCAGACTCAGGGCGTAGAGTACGTTCCATATGGCGGTGACTCCGCGTGCAAAGGCCAGAATCAGCAGGACGCCGGCGGTGATGAGAAACCATGATTCCTGGTACCAATTACCCTGCAGCCACTGGCTCCAGACCCTTCCTACTGCCTCGTAGCAGGGTAACTGTTCCGCCGCCCCCGAGTTCCCATACAGAAGGGCATCCGGGGCATACACCACTACAAGGATTAGGGCCATGAGGCAAAGATATCGAAGAAGGAACATGATTAGCTTCATTGCCCATACATTTTATGTAGGAAAAGTCGATTGGTCAAGATAAAAGAGGCTGCGATGCGGCCCTCACCGGCAAAATTGCGAACAGGAGCACTATGGCCCTTTGCAAGCTCTGATGTTCACCGGTGCAGATGGCGGACGGACCCTCTGTTTCTTTGAGAGCAAGATGGGAGGGTGTCGCTGGCGGCTTGCGGGTAGGGAGGGGTACTTCCTCCCTACCCGTGCGGCTACTACTCTTCCCCGGTGAAGTGCCGCGTCCGTCTGTGGCTTGATTTTTCTTTCAAGCCGTGCAGAAAGGGGTTATCGGAGATGGAAGACGATGAGGTCGCCTTCCTGCCAAGTCATCGTACCGGCGATAGGCATCCAGTCGGATTCTTTCATGGTAGCCATGATGTTGCGTATGGCCTCGCGCGTGGCTGCATACCCGTGATCTGCCCACAGCGTTCGCAGATCTGCTTCAAAAGGAAAGAATGCTGCAAAACTGCCCTCCACGTGCTTGGGGCGGTAATCGTCATTGCGCGTTTTCTCCAGGGCGATTTCCACGACTGCTGAGCCTGACTGGATGTGCAGCGTGGTGCCGGAGGCGTAGTCGAGGATTTCTGCCCGGAAGGGAACATCCGCACTTTCGTCAGTGGCCGGCCGTCGGAAGAAGCACTTGGTGCGATCGACGTTGTAGCGCTCCAGCATTTCATTTGCGCTGCGCAGGATGGGGTGATGGCTCAGGAACATGAGAAAGGCACGCTGCCAGCCCTCTTCATCATACCAGGGAATGCGCTGAGCAACATAATCCCGGAATGTATGCCACTGAACCGGCACCAGGAGCCTGTCGCAAGCGTGGCAAATAGTTTCGTCCGGTACCCCGAGGGCAGCGCAGGCGGCTTCGGCTTCCTCGTCATTCCCGCAGCTTAGATGCAGGCAAGGGAAGTATCGGTTCTCTATGGTTGTTGTGTGTTTGACTGACTTCATCATGCTCATGTCGGGTTGTTGTGTCCGTATGTATTAGACATGTAAAAGTGCACTCAATCAAGTATAAGTATAGTATAACATATCAAAAGTGTGTCATACCATATAGAGGAGCCGAAAAAAACAACGCGTCTTCTCCCTTGTTGCGGGTGGGGGGCGAAGCTGTGTCGGCAGTTGCACCGGATGAATCGATCACGCTGGGGACGCCTGCGTCAGTTCCCATCGCCGGCTCCCGGGCGGTGGAGTCAAGCTGACCGCTCCCTACGGCGACCGTGACGCCGGCTTTTGTGACGCGGTAAGCGGAGACTTGGTCATCGCCAACGTCGCAAACGTGGTTTTCCGCACAAGACTGTCCACCTCCTCCCTCCGGCCTTTCCTCAGCATCGTGTGGAGGATTGCCACTCGCGGCAGAATATACCGCAACGCATGTCAATGAGTTCCTTGAGCAGGTAGGCGATGGGGTCTCGAGTGAGCAGCCCCGTCTCATGCAACGACACTATGGCGCCTCGCTTTACGCGTAGTGTGGTCAACGAGAAGCCTGCATACTTGGCCTGTAACGGAGTCGTTTTTTTGTCTGCGTTGATAAAGATTTCCATATCAGGGGACGGATGTCAAAAGCGGGTTGGATATCAGCATTCACAATGCTGAAGTTACGAATAACTTTCATGATTCAACCAGTTAGCGTGAAACCGGGAATCGAATATGTATCAGCACGACTTTCAGAGGCCGATAAAAGTACATCATTTTTCAACAAGTTCCTACTTTTTACTTGCATCAGCATTGTGAATGCTGTACACTCCAATCGGCGGCTTGGGAACAGGTCTATCAGTTCCTCGGTGCCGTGGGAACGGTATCTCAGCTCAGGCTGCTCGAAAATCTCAAAATTCAAATCATACAATTATGAAAAGAACACTTATTGCCCTCATGGCTTTGGCCGGTGTCGCTGCGGCGGATACCGCGACAACTCCGGAGGAGCTTACTTGGACGGATCTTACTATTACTACTCCCGCGGGAGCTTCGCTTACCACCAGTAATTCTGCAATCAATTGGAGTGATTCGGTGGAAAATTTGGTGAACAGCTGGGAATTGAGTTTTACTCTCGATCCTTCTCGTCTTTCGAACCAGTATCTCTTCGGCACAACTTCCAGCGGCACTGGTGCAGCTAGCTACACTCTACAGATTACGAATGCAGGAAAAATACGCCTGAATTCGAATAAGTCAACGGAGCTGTTGACTGTAGGTACATACACCGCCGATGACTCTGCTGTTGCGATTACCCTGCAATTCGTAAAATTTGTTGATACAGAAGGTACGTTTCAGAGTGGCCGTTTCACTCTTACTGTAGGTGGTGAGACCGGCACCTATGATGTTACTTCCGATGCTAATACCGTTTTTGTTAAGGGCGACAATAGTAAATTGTGGACAAATTCTGGTAATGAACAGTTCTCCAACATCAGCCTGAAGTATGCAGATTCTGTTGTTGTCCAGACGGTCCCTGAACCGACCGCTGCCGCATTCTCCCTACTGGCATTGGCTGGTCTGGCTGCACGTCGCCGCCGCAAATAAGTTGTCTATTCGTTGATTTGAGAACCAAGCCGTTGCTCTTAATTGGGCAACGGCTTTTTGCTATGCGTTCAAAACCGCACCCTGATGGGACATCATGCCCGCAGTAGCATCCGGCCCCGTACTGCCAGCCGTGCTTGTGCGGTTTATTGGAGCTGTTATTGCCATGGGGTTTGATATGGAGCAACACCACCTCGGAAGCCGGATAATCATCCCTCAGCAGCAGGCAGGCAATCCAGTTTGTTTTGTTGGGAATGCATTAATGAGATGCTCCCCTTTCTGCTTAGAAGTTGCCGGTAAGGTGTGTTGCTCGATGGCAGGGTTACAAACGGGCCCGGAGGTTGACTTTGCCAATCCTATGAGCTAAGTTAGAGTGTGCCGCAAAGATCGGTATAGGTCGCACGCGGTGGATGCGGTTTACTGCCTTGCTGTGTATGCCGGCGGGCAGGTCGGGCAATGGTTTTAAGTCGCAGTTTTCAGCAAGAGAAGGGCGCGAGAGCCGAAGGCTCTCATTCCATGATCTGCTTCAGGAGGCGGAGGACGAGGCGGCCGGTTTCGCGGAGTGAGTCCGGGGAGATGCGGCTGAGGTTATCCCGCTCGGTGTGCCACCAGTTGCCGTGCTGGAAGTAGGCGATGAGGTTGAGGGTGTGCACTCCGGCCTGGGCAAAGGGAAGGTGGTCATCCAGGTAGCTGCCGGGGTAGACAGTCCAGTGCTTGGGGGAGAGCCCGAGAGCGTTGACGGCAGTGTCGTAGTGCATGAGCATGGCTTCAGAGGTGTCCGCCATGGGGATGGCAATGACTTTATCGCGCCCGCCGACCATATCAAGGTTGATCATCCAGCGGGGGAGTTTGGCGCCGCGACGGGCGAGGTCGTAGCGCGAGCCGTAGAGACCGTCCTGCAAGGTCATGCGAGGGGCGAAGGATTCTTCGCCGTCAAAGAAAACAAGCTCGATGCGGGAGGCAAGTCCGGGATGGCGGGCGGCAAGGACGCGGGCGAGTTCGAGGAGGACGGCAGCCCCGCTGGCTCCGTCATCCGCTCCGACGAAGCGTGGGATGCCGGTCTTCGTGTCGATGTGGCAGGTGAGCAGCATGGGGCGCTCCGGGATGTGGGGCTCGCCGGGGGGGGAAGCCGGGCTTGGGGTGGTGCTCCCGGCAGTGGATGCGGGTTGGTCTGCGGGCGATGGTTGGGCTTCGGCTGCCGGAGCGCAGGAGTCGGACGCGGGGGAGTAGAAGGCGTGAAGATTGGTGAAGTTGATACCGGCGCGTGGGCTCGGGAAGGTTTGGCGGCGGGTTTGCCAGCCGGCGTCCCGAAGTTGCTGGGTGAGGTAGTCCAGCTGACGCGCGTAGGCCGGGGAGCCGCTGGGACGGGGGCCCAGGTCGCAGAGCCGGGCACAGTGGATGTAGGCTGTGTCTCCTGAGAAATCGGAAGCCGGCGCGGTGGTGGCACCTGCAGGGGCTGTGGCCGCTGCTGTGGCGGTGGATGTGGCCGAGGGGGCGGAG
The DNA here is from genome assembly GCA_944390825.1 of uncultured Akkermansia sp. GTDB lineage: Bacteria > Verrucomicrobiota > Verrucomicrobiia > Verrucomicrobiales > Akkermansiaceae > Akkermansia. The sequence goes on along the minus strand of CALXRG010000001.1, from coordinate 170,055 downwards.
GATGGTGCGGCTGCCTGGGCACCGCCGGGGCGGCGGGCGGGGGCGGTGCCGTTACCGGTTTCGTCGTTGCAGGCGGTGGCGAGAATGCCGCAGGCCAGCAAAGCCGGCAGGAGCTTCCCCGGGTGCAGCAGGGCGGAACGTTTCATCAGAAGCGGGAGCTGATGCCGCAAAGCTGGAGAATGCGCTCGAGGTCCTCGCGGCCAGTGTAGGGGATTTCGATGACGCCGTTGCTCTTGCCTTTGAGGGTGATGTTGACGCGCGTGCCGAATTCGCGGGAAAGGTCGTTGCAGATGCTCTGATAGGCCTCAGGAAGGGTGCTTGGCTTGGGCTCGGGCTTGGGCTCGGGGTTGAGGAGTTCGCGCACGAGTTGCTCGGTCTGCCTGACCGTGAGGGTGTTGCGCACGACTTTGCGGGCGGCGTTGACCTGCTGCTCAGGGTTCTTGAGCTGGAGAAGAACTTTCGCATGGCCGATGGTGATGGCCGAGGCTTCGAGCATGTCTTTGACGCCTTGCTCGAGCTCAAGCAGGCGGATCATGTTCGCCACGGCTGCACGGGATTTGCCGACGTGCTGGGCGATGGTTTCCTGCTTCATGTTGAAGCGCTGCTGGAGTACCTGGTACTGCTCGGCTTCTTCCAGCGGGGTGAGGTCTTCGCGCTGGAGGTTCTCAATGAGGGTGAGCTCGGCAACTTCCTGGTCGGTCGCTTCTCTCACAACCACTGAAACCGTCGTATGCCCGAGGGATTTGACAGCCCTCAGACGGCGCTCACCGGCGATAAGCTCATACCGGCCGTCGACGATGCGGACAACCAATGGCTGGATGAGGCCGCTCTCGCGGATGGAATCAGCAAGCTCGCTGATCTGCTGCTCGTCAAAGCGGCGGCGCGGCTGGAAAGGGGACGGCAGAATTTCCTCCGGATTGGTCTGAATGACGCGGTCGGAGTTGGGGGGTACCTGAGAGGCCGGTTTCTGCTGGGCCTTCTGGGAGATTAGTGCGCTAAGTCCTTTTCCTAATGCTTTTTTGGCCATGGTAGAAGTGAGGGCATTCTATACGAAATGCGGTTGCTTTTCAATCCTTTTTTCACGGGGCCCGGAACGGAATTTCCGGGGTCTTGAAACGGAAACCGGGATGCAATCCGTTTGCACCCCGGTGACATACGGCTGTGGCCCCAGGGGAGGAGGTTATTTCCCGGACGCTTTCTTTTCCGGCTCCTGGGCGCTCAGTTTGATGTTGAAGAGTTTGGCGGCATCCTGCTGCCAGGAGAGGCAGCCCATGGAGCCCTCCAGCTTGCCGTCGGGCATGAGTTTCAGCTCAAGGTAGCCGTCCTTGGCGTCGTATACTTCCGCTGTAGGCTGATCGGGGTCGTACATGCCATCGTAGATGGTGATGCGGACCGTGGAGGCGCCGTTTTCGTCTTTGGTGAGATCGCAGCGGCCTTCAACCTGGAGGCTGGCCGCCGGGAGCTTGGTGTCGAAGATGGAGCCGAAGAACTGGATGGACTGGTCAAGTACACTGACATCGGCGACCAGGAGGCTGAGCTGACCAAAGCGGTCACCCCGTACCCACTCACCGCGGAAAAGGGCACCCTTGGCGAAGGCCTTGGTGCAGTACTCTTTCCACTCCTGCTTGCCTGCCTCCTCGGCGGCAGCCTGCTCAGCAACGGCACGCGCCTCTTCCTCAGACTTGGCCTCGCGCTGCACCAAACTGGCCCGGGCAGCTTCTTCGCGTGTTTGGATGTAGGCGGTCGCCTCGGTATTAAAGGCGTCGGCCAGCCGGCGGATTTCGTCCTTGCGGGAGGCGGAGAACTCCGGAGTGAGTACAGCAGCGCCCTCCGGCAGCTCAGCCTTGGGAATGAAGCTGGTGAAATTGAGCTCCTGGGTCATGTCCGCACCGTCAAACGAGAACTCCGAGAACTGCCACGCGTTGTCTTTGAACTCAGCCCGGTAGCTGATGGGAACGCGCTTGGTCGTGTTGGCGGCCAAGTGAAGGACGTAGACCGGAGCCTGTGCCAGCTCGGTGAGGGCGTTGAGCTGGTTGGTCAGATTCTCCGGCAGGGGCTTGGCTGCGCGGTCTTCCTCCGTGATGTATTCCAGAGGCGCCCCTACCTGCATCATGTAAAAGGATTCCGGCGCATTGGCCCGGTTGGCGGCGCTGTTGATGAGTTTGCGTTCCTCATTGAACTCGGCGGGGGGGAAGTCTTTGCGGTAGAGATCGTCGTTGAGGCTGATCGTGGCGTTGCCGTGGTAGAGGCCTTTATCGTCTGCTTTGCCAAGATCGAGATCGGTGATCTGGGCGTACTTCTCAACGCCGAGCTTCGAAACAAGCCATGGCGTGATGTCCGCCGTTGAGAAAGTGGAGGAAGCTTGAGCCGGTGCGGCGGATACCTGGGCAGGGGCTCCGGACTGCTCCGGGGCTGCTGCCTGATCACCGTTGCCGGACGGCGGCGCCTGGTCACTTCCTTCATCGCCGCAGGAGGTAAGGTAAAGCGCCGAAGCGCCTGCTATCAGTATGGTCAGTGAGTGACGAAGTTTCATAATCAATAGAAGATTGGCGGCACCGCCGGAATCGCTCCTATTCTGCATGAGGTCGGGCTTGGTGTCAAGCCGTGATCGTGTCTTATCGCTTGATTGTCCTGCACACGCGCTCATTCTCCGGAGAAGGCTGTCAGCAACACCTGCCCGCGCAGCATCAGCCCGCCCGCAGGGACTGACTGCCCGCATAGGATGCCCGCCTGTCCGGGGGGGGGCTGTCCGGGGTGTCGGCCCGCAGAGAGGTGCCTGCTCGCTTGGGACAGCGGGCTTGGGACAGCGGAGGAAGGGACGAGAGAGGCAGGGGGGAGGGAGATGAGAGGCAGGGGAGGGGTGTGAGGGAAGCGTTACTCTGTTTTGTTGTTTTTGAAAAAGCCCCATTCGGAAATGGTGGGGAGGGAAGGCATGGAGACGGTTTCAAACCGTGCCCTGAGCAGGAACCAGAGCTTGCGGAAGTTGCCAACGCTGTAGCGGCGCTCAAAGACGCGATACTCGTCCGCCTGCATTTTTTCCAGGATCGTGTGGTAAATGAGGCTCATCGCCTGGGCGGGGATGAGGCAGTTGCGGTCTTCGACGCTGAGTTGCTGGTAGAGTTCTTCGGCTTCGCAGAAGAACTTCTCGGCCAGGGCTGCCTCGTAGGCGAGCAGTTGGCGCATGCGGTAGTTGTAGCGCTGCTCGCGGATGTCTTCGTGCGTGACGCCGAAGAGAGCCATGTCGTCCAACGGCAGGTAGAAACGGCCATACTTGCGGCAGTCCTCGGCAACGTCGCGCATGATGTTGACCAGCTGCAGGGCGTAGCCCAGCGCCATGGCATAGTCCCGGGCCGCATCAGAGGCCCCCATGACGGTGGCACTGGTGATGCCGACGCAGGCCGCAACCTTGTAGGCGTAGTTGAGCAGATCCTGCCGGGTGGCAGGCTGCACAGGGTCGATGTCGCTTCGGCATCCATGGATGAGTTCCAGCATCGGGGCGGTGTCCAGTTGCAGGGAGGTGACAAGGCTGTGCACCTCCTCCTCGATGCCGTGCGTGGGCTCAACCGCGCAGGTGATGACCTGTTCCCAGCGGGTGAGGGCTGCATGACGGGCGTCGGAGGTCATGCCTGGTTCGTCGACAATGTCGTCAATGAGGCGGCAGAAGGCATAGAACTGCGCCATGTGCACCCGCTTTTCCTCCGGGAGGTCCATGAGAGTAAAGGCAAGATTGGATTTGGCGTTGCGGGTGATGGTGTCGGATTCAGCCATGATGGGATGCGGGATGGAAGGAGAAGCAGAGGTGGCGGGGTGTCCGGTGACGGCGCAAATGAGGAGGAAGGACAGACGATGGGAGCAGGGTGCCCCAAAGGCGGGAGAGATGGCGGGGCGGGTCGGTTAGTCGATGCTGCCCCAGTGGGAGGTGAAGGGCCACAGGGTAAAGCCGGCCGGCCCGATGATGTTGAACTGCCGCACTGGCCCCCAGTAGCGGGAGTCCAGGGAGTTGACGGTGTTGTCGCCCAGGGCCAGGTATTCGCGCAGGTTGGGGGTGGAGGACGGGGACCGCAGGGTGATGGTATCGCCTTTGCCCAGGTAGACGGTGCGCTGGGAGGTTTCCGCCGGGTTGTAGCCTGTGGCGTTGTAGGGGGGGCGGCAGTCCTCGACGCGGGCGATGCCCGGCTCGGTGGCAGGGGCGCCGTTGATGATGAGCTGGGGCTGGCTGATGGAGATGGAGTCGCCGGGAAGCCCGCAGAGGCGCTTGATGTAGTGGGTGCCCGCACTTTGCTCGGTCATGGCGCTGGTGGTGCCGCGTGTGTTGATGCCGCGGGTGTCGAAGACGAAGGGCTCGCCCCGCCGGGGAGCGCGGAAGTGGTAGGCCATGCGGTTGACGACAATCATGTCGCCGGCGTCGACGCGCGCACGGATGATGGTTTCGCCGGGGTGGAAGTTGCGCATGATGGGCACGCCCAGCGGGGTGTCGAGGATTTTGTTGCGTGAGCGGAAGTACTCGTAGACGACGCCGCTGGCGCAGGGAATGGACAGGGTGCTGTTGTCAGTGAAGGTGACGACTGTTTCAGTGAAGAGGAGGTATTTGGTGCGCTGCTCGATGTTTTTGATGCGTTTGGTGGTGTCGGAGACGGCGTCCACATAGGAGCTGCCGAGGGTTACGGCGTCCCACATGCGCTGAGGCAGGCCGGGGAGTTCATCGACGGGGTGGATGATGATGCCGTTGAGGGTGGGTTGCATCGACCCGGTGGGGATGCGGAAAGGCTGGGCATAGTAGGTGCGGATGCCCAGAAAGACAACGAGAATGACAAAAAGCGATTCGACGGATTCGGCCAGGGGGTTGCGCTTCATGCCTTTGAGGCTTTCGTAGGGGCCGTTGGCGATGAGGTTGGTGACGCGTTCGGTTTCTTCGCGTTTCCAGTGGAGCAGGGCGTCATCGAGCCGGCGGCGGTAGTCCTCCAGCTCTTGCATGGTGTCGGGCTTGATGCGCGGGCGGTAGTAGTTGATGTAGCGCACGAGCGCCGAGATTATCTCGCACCCGCGGCGGCGCCATTTGGGCATGAACCAGGCGAGGGCGTTGTCTGCCAGGAGGTTGAGGAAGCGTTTCAGCAGAGTCATAAGTTACGGGTGTATTTTACTCCGATCCACCGGAAAGAAAAGCTCAAAAAGCAGTGACGGTAGCGGCGGAGATGAAGTCGGCGCTGCGGCCGGTGCTGTGGAGGGAGGTGGCTGCGGCCGGTGGTGCGGTGGCAGGTGGCAGGTGGCGGAGCTCGGAGTTTCCGGGAGATTGTGCGCAGGAGCGGCGCCTGGAGCCGGGCCGCCGGGTGAGGGCGGGGAAATCAGTTGGCGCTAGTGTCCAGTTGGGCTACCGGGTGAGTGTCTGGCGCGGGGTCTTCGTCTTCGTCATTGAAGGAGAGTCCCGTGAAGATGAGCATCAGCATCACGACCGCAGCCGCAAGGCGATACCAACCGAAAAACATCAGGCCATGGCGGTTGAGGTAGGAGACCATCCAGCGTACCGAGACGATGGCCGCCGCCCACGCTACGGTGGTGCCCACGATGATGGGAGCCCACCCGATGTGTTCGACCATTTCAGGGCCGTATTGGATGCTGTCCCAGACGGTGGCGGCTCCCAGAGTGACGACGCCGAGCAGGAAGCTGAATTCCACGGTAGCTGCCATGTTGAGCCCGACGAAAAGTCCGCCCAGCATGGTCATGAGGCTGCGGCTGGTGCCGGGGCACATGGCGATGCATTGCAGCAATCCGATGCCGAGTGCGCCCTTCGGGCTGAGTTCTTCGAGTGTTACGCCGCTTTTGGTGAGTCCTTTTTTGTCGCGGTAGTTGCTGTAGAGCAAAATGACCAGGCCTCCCACGGCCCACATGATCATGACGGTCTTTTCGTTAAACAGGTAGTGCTTGATCATTCCCTCGAACAGGAGTCCGAGAATGGCGGCGGGGAGAAAAGCAACGATGACGTTGATGAGGAGGCGGCGCCCGACCTCACTCTTGCCCAGCAGCCCTTCGAAGAGTTGCAGAACGCGGTTGCGGTACAGGCCAAGCACAGCCAGAATGGCCCCGCCCTGGATGCAGACTTCAAAGGCTTTCAACGCATCGGAGCTGCCGAGTCCCAGAAGATAACGTGTGACGATCAGGTGTCCGGTGGAGCTGATCGGCAGGTATTCCGTCAGGCCCTCTACAATGCCCAGAATGATGGAGTCTAAGATAGTCATGCCCCGCGAGTATATTCAAGTACGCAAAAAAGGTCAACGACAAATAAAAAAAAGCACGTCATGGCCGGCCTTGGAGCAAAAAAAGGTTGAAGCCGGCGGTGAAACATGCTAAGTATAGTCTTGCATTGCAGGCACAACTTATTGCTCAGCTAGTATGAAAACTTTCCGCCGGATTCACCACAGAGGGTTTACGCTCATCGAGCTCCTGGTCGTTATTTTTATTTTGGGTGTCATGATGACGATGGCAGGCTCGGTGCTGCGGGACACGGGCAAGGGGCGGGGTATGGAGTCTGCCGTGATTCAGCTTGAGAGTATGGTACATGAAGCCCGCGCGATGGCTATGGGCAATGAGACTTGCACCCGCCTGGTCGTCGTCAATGAGCCCCGCGACAGGGAGCGGCACCTGCGCTATATGACCATCCAGCTGCTGTCCAAGAGCGACAAGAGCTATGATGGAACGGATGTCGCGCCGGAGGGCCGGTGGACGACGGTGTCAACAGGCGTGCTGCTGCCGCCGGGTATTTTCTTCAGTCCGCACTACAGCCGGCCGCTGGACGGTGACTCGCTGGATACGATGCTGGGTGACGATACTGCTCGCCTTTCCAACAAGGGCTATACCCGCATCCTGTACGCGGAGTTCGATGAGAAGGGGCGTTTCATGCACCCCCAGGCCGGCCCGGACAGCACGACTCTGCCGCAGCGCATGGTGCTGATTCCCGGACGCTTGAGTGAGAGCAGCCGCCGGGCAAAGGACGGAGTGCTGCCTGCTGATTTGGACTCCCGCAAGCGGCCTGTGGGCGCTCGCGGGCTGGTGGTGTACCCCTCGGGCAATACAGTGCGGCTGCGCACGATTGACCAGATCGAGCACTGACGAACCCTTACGTATCTGCATTCTCCTTTATTTTTTCTTTGTTTCATGAAGACGTCTCGCTTTTCAAGTGTTGGGAAAGGTTTCACGCTGATGGAGACCTTGCTGGCCATTGCATTGGTTGGTGTGCTGGTGTCCATGTTCATCACGGTGTTTTTGCCGGCCCGGGCGGCCGTGCTCAATGCCCTCAGCAAGCAGGACGCAGAGCGCATCACCAGTATTCTGCGCACTGAAATGAGCACCCTGAAACCGAACGAAATCGCCTCCGCCGGAGCGACTCGCTCGTCGGTGGGGCAGTATGTCAGCTCCTTTGACAAGGCCTTCATGTGGCTGCAGCGCAGCAACCGGCCTTCGCGCGCCATTGTCATTTTCTCCTATCGGGCAGATACCAGCAAAGCCCCGAGGCCTGACGGCACCTATCCGGCGCTGCCTTTGGGCAAAAGCGCGCCCAACTACAACAGCCAGCTCATCTCCATCGCCTGCCCGATGGATGACCCCCTGCACAAGGATGACATCCGGGACGCCATTGGCTCGGTCTTCATCGTGCGCATGACCCAGCTTATTCCGGATCCGATGACCGGCGGCTTCAGGGTGGCCGGCAGTCCCGGCATCATCCAGGAAGCCTCGGATCCGTCCGCATATGTCTCCAACGAAAAAGACCGCGAGGCCTGGGGCGGAGCTGTGTTTTACCGTGCCGACTTTTATCTGATGCGCCCGGCCAATCCGGCGCGCTACCGCAACCGCACATGGAAGCAGCTGGGAGAGCCATGCTTCTCCGCCAATCTCTCCTTCCGCCGTTGAGTTTTGACTGCTCTTTCCTTCTCCCGCTTTTTCGCCACTCCCGCCCCTTCACACAAAGTTTTGATTTTTCCCCACTGAAGTCATCTCAGCCAGGCGCAGCCGCTCTTGATACCCGGATTTTCCAACATGACTATGAAAAACAGGCTTAACACCCCAAAACTCGTCCGCGCCGCACATCGCGGCTTCACCCTGGTGGAACTGATGGTGGCCATGGCCATCACCTCGATCCTGGTCTACGGCATCATGCAGATCACCACCCAGGGGATGGATTTGTGGAAAGGCGTGCGCGAGGACATCAGCACGACCAACAACGCCCGCGTTGCGCTCGAAACCATGTGCCATGACTTGGAATCCATGCAGATGCGCGCTGGCAACAACAAATACCAGTGGCTTCTCGCCAAGGCCGACAAAAACAAAATCACCGGCCCGAAAGGCATTAAAATCCCCAAGTCCGTGCAGTGCGTCTTCTTCGTCTGTGCTCCTGACCGCAACCCCGCGGTGAGCAGCAGCCCGAGCCTGCGCAGAAATTACCGCAACGCCCGTGCCCAGAACATCGACACGCAGGGCGACGTCAGTGCCGTAGGCTACCGGCTCATGTACCGCGACCAGATTCTTCAGGTACCGGGCGATGCCCGGGATTCGGAGGGCGCCTACCCGCTGTTCTCCCTGTACCGTCACGTCATTGTCCCGCGCGAGACCTTCCGGCAGCTGCTGGGCTCCACAGATCTGGGGTCCTCCTACGTGCGCTACGAGCAGGAAGACGAGAACTTCTTCCTCTGTGAAAACGTCCTGGAGATGAACCTGATGTTCAACATCCAGTACGCTGCCAGCAAAGCCGACGCAGCCAAAGGCCTCGTCGCCTATGCTTCTGAAACCGTCCCCGTCATCACCACCTCAAAGAGCGGCAACGAAAAGCGCGTCGAAGTCTATGGCGACCGCATCGTAGCCGGGGGAACCACCTACTCCAATGCCCGCATCGTCTCGGCCAATGTCTCCATCACCGTCGTAACCGAGGAAGGTGCCATGCTGGCCGAGCAGGTGCGCCTGGGTCGCCGCCGAGCCCCCAAACCCGCGGAGTTCTTCGAGAAGTACACACGCTCCTTCAGTCGCAGCGTGGCCGTGCCCCAGCCGCTCTAGTCCGCCGATCGCTGCAAACCGTCATGAGCCGGCGCCATCTGCGGTTCGCATGCCGCAACAGTCCGAGCGACTCAGCCGCTCGCATGCCGCAGCGGTTCGCACACCTCAGTCATTCACACTCCCCCGGCCGGTCAGAAGCCGAGCGCACCTGCTTCACCCTTCCGTTCCATCCTCCAGCGTCAAGTCCGCAACATGCAAACCATCATCGCGCTACACCCCCGGACCATCAGTGAACTGCCCCCGCACCTGTCGCAGCTGCGGCTCTGGGTCGATCCCGTGCTGAGAGACGGCTATCACAACATGGCAGCCGATGAGCTCCTGAGCCGCCGTCCGGAAGCATGGCTGCGCGTGTACGGCTGGGCCAGGCCCGCTGTCAGCTTTGGCTACTTTGATACCGCCCGGGTCGCCGCCTCACTTTTCCCGGGAGAGGGGGTCGAGTACATCCGCCGCTGGACCGGCGGCGGCATCGTCGATCACCGCCAGGGCTACACCTACACCCTCACCCTGCCGGCTCTCCCCGACGGAACCCTGTACCCGCCCAGCTGCGAGCTCTACCGCTGGATTCATAGTGCCCTCGCGCGGGCATTGCAAGCCAGCGGGGTAGACTGCGAACTTCTCCAGTCCGACGCCCCGGACGGAGGCCGGGCCTGCTGGGCCAGCCCCGTGGAAAGCGACATCGTCGACCCCGCCGGACACAAATTGGCCGGCGCCGGACAGCGGCGGCACAAAGGTGCCGTGCTCCATCAGGGGCTCATCCAGGGGTGCGTCCCCCGCCCCGGCTGGGAACACCGACTTGCGCAGGAACTGGCCGACACCGTCGAGTACGTGGATACAGCCGAACCCTACACAGGCTTTGCCTCACAACTTGAGCAACTCTGCCGCGAAAAATACCTCAGCGCCGAGTGGAGCGACGAAACCCACGGACGCCGCAAGCCCACCGCCCACTGACCTCCCTCTCCCGCACCGGCCCTACCTCCATACCCGTCTCAAATCAGCCCCAAACCAGCCCCAACCCCACTTCTCACCTCCCACCTTCACCTCCCACCCCGCCACGTGAGCACCTCAGAAGCCGAGAGCTGGCGTCCCAACGTCGCCGCCATCATCCTGGACGCCGAAGACAACGTCCTGCTCGGCATCACCGGCAGAGCAAGCCACCACGTCCATTTTCCCCAGGGAGGAGTCGATCGCGGCGAAAGCATGGCAGAAGCCGTCCTGCGCGAGGTGCGCGAAGAAGTAGGACTGCAAGCCCGGCAGCTCACCATACTGGCGCGCCTTGGTGGCCTACGCTACCGCTACCGCAACAAAAACCGCAAAAGCCGCGTATGGGACGGCCAGGAGCAGACCTACTTCGTCCTCCGCTGCACCGTCACCAAACCCGCGGTTGATCTCTCCGGCAGCAGCGAATTCGCCGCCGCCCGCTGGGTACCCTGGTATACTCTGGAGCCCGGCATGTTTGTCTCCTTCAAGCAAGCCGTCATGCGTCAGGTACTGGAGCACTTCTTCCCCCGGCACCTCATGCCCGGTACCCTACAGGAGCACCTGCTGCACACCTGCCGCAGTACCCGCTACCTCAGCCCGCCGGGCAACACCCCCCCAGCCACCGCCGCCGATGACCGCTTCCTCTTCGCCGGAGGCAAAGAAGAAGCCGAGTACCAATTCAGCGACGCCGCCCGGGAACTCCTCGACCTCCAGCGCCGCGCCGAGAAGCAGGGCTTGCGCCTGCTCATCCTCCCCCTGGCCCTGCCCGGAAGCGGGCTGCGTCCCTGCCTGCGCCGCCTGGGCCGCTGCCTGGACCCCCTGCGCACGCACATCATCACCACCGCACCGCAGCCCGAGGGAGCGCCCCTGACCTCCCGTCTCCTTACCATCGCGCCCCGGCCCGGGCAAGTCATCATCCTCGCCGAGAACCCCTACAGCACCCTCCTGCACAGCCCCGCCACCCCCTGCGAGCTGCAAACCCGCCTCGCCGAGCTCACCGAAGCCGAGCAGCAACTGGAGCAAGCGGGTATCCGCATCCTGCGACTCTTCCTCAACACATCAGAAGAAACCGCCCTCAAGCACTGCCTCAAAAAAGGCACCCCCATCACCCCGGAAAACTGGCGGCACCTTCGCAGCACCGCCGGCATGCTCATGCAGCCCTCCGCCTGGTACCTGCTGCCCTCCGATCGCCGATGGTACCGCGACCTCATGGCCATCCGCACCGCAGCCGAAACCCTGGGCAGCTGCTGATAGCCGGGGGCAGGGCTGCACCGGGCGGCCGCTCTTCCATGGCATGGCTTTGTGTACGAGACTGAGGCAAAGGAGCCTTACTCTGCTTCCATCGGCTCGACATCGTGAGGGTTTTCCCCCATGTTCAAAAACTGCTGTGGCTCGTCATATAGCCTTGACCCTTTCACATGCAGGAATGCGTCGTTATTATTTCCACGCATTGAGCGTGATTTGTTTGGGCAATCATTGGGTAATTTCATCGCTAAAAGTAAGCACAAAGAAAAATACTGGTATTTTTCATTTTCTCCCTTGACATAGAGTCTAAAAAGTTTTACGATCGCCCCATCGGGTTCTGGGACTTCCTTTGAAGCTGTGTTGCTTTGCAACTCTAATACTTACAAAACAAAAGCAATGAAAAAAACCTATCTATAATTGCATTATCGCTTACTGCGATGAGCATTCCGGCGTTGGGAATCGAGCTTACCAGCGCTGTAGCGAGCGGTTCGTCGAAGGTCACATTCTCTCAGACTGGGAGTATTACCTACACTCTTCAGCTGAATGCGTCGGCCGTAAGTGAATTGTTTGTAAATGGCTCGGCATCGTCGAACGTGATGTTTGCTGTTGCTATTCCCGCCACTAGTACTGACACGAGTCATTTCATTTCTGCCGTGGCCGTTTCCGGGCAACAGGGATTCCAGGCGGGGAACGTGAGTAGTGGAAGCATTTCCGGCTATGGCGGTTCTGTAGGCGGTTACAGCACATTTGATGATGATAGCATCAGCCAGACGGGTTTGACGTCCAGTACGAATCCTTCGCTTTTGACGTGGGCGCAGCTTATTTCTGGGGAGGAGGGCAAGACTCTCTCCGGAATGGCTCTAACCATGTCATACACAAACGGATCGGAGTCGGCCATGTATTTGACGATGAGGTTTGATGATGGATCTGTTACGGAATTGTACGGGTTCAGTACGGGATTGAAGTGGACTACAGGTCAAAAACAGTATTCGAGCGTGGATGTGAATACGAGTTATGTCGACCAGGTATACGTTTTTAATTCGGCTATGACCAAGGACGACGCGCTTAGCCTGAACAGTCAGGCTCTTGCAGCTGCTGTTCCCGAGCCTGCCACGGCCACGCTGAGTCTGCTGGCTCTGGCCGGTCTGGCTGCCCGCCGCCGTCGCAAGTAAGGCGACGTAGAGAGGCTCATGCGTGCTTTGACCGGCGCGTATGAGTCCGGACAGACTTCTCTCATCATGAGAGATCCTAGAAGAAGAAAGGGGAGGGGGAGCTCTGACTCCCTCTCCCTGATTTTTTGGCACCGCTTGCGGGTGGGGGGCGTGCGCAGGAGAGGTGAGCTTTCTCCCGACGCAGCTCCCTTCCTGTTCCCACGAGCTGGGAGCTGCGTGCTTGGTTGAGTGCTTACGACGTACCGGAGAGCTTCTTGGGCTCGGCTGAGTTTGACGCAATGTCAGCCCTGAGAGAATACGCCGTGCCGGTACCGCGAGCATCTGCCGGCACCACTCTGATTTTGGGCCCGGAAGTGCAATCAGTAGGGACTCAGAAGAGCAATCAGGAGAGCTCCGCGAGGAACCCGCTCTCGTCCAGGTAGATCTTGGAAGGCAGTGAAACCGGTGTGTAGAGGGAAGGCCCGCAGACGGTGATGCCTTCGCCGTCCGACGCGTTGCCTTCGGTGTAGAAGCCAGGCAGGAGCAGACCGCGGGTGCGCGGACGGGAGCCCAGTTGAATGGTCCCGTCGTAGAGTTTGAAGACGCTCTTGCACATGCTCATGGAGATGACGATGCCGCTGATGCAGGCGTAGCAGGGGCGCCAGCGCATGTTCGGGGTGGCGATGTCGGCCCCGTTGCTGAAGTCGAAGAAGGGAATCTGGCGACGCGGGATGGCGGTGAGCAGGAGACGGCGCATGTGGCTGCCTCCCACGATCTGGGAGATGTCGGCTTCCAACTTTTCCTCCGCGGTATCGATCACGTGTACCGGGGTGTTGGTCACCAGGGGCCAGAGTACGGACAGAACTTGCTCCTGGGGTTCGTCGTGCCCCACGGTGGTGAGCAGGCGGTGGCGCGAGCCTTCCTTGAGGGCGTTGACCCGGCGTACCTGGCTGACGTTCATCAGCAGACGGTGGAGGACCATGAGGTCGGCCGTGGAGCGTATCAGTTGGGAAATCCAATTCTGCGCCACTTGGGGAAGCTCCTGGGGTACTTGCTTGCTGATGATGCTGGCGGCGAGCTGGATGCCGGTCAGAGTGCCTCCTTTGAAGAAGACGAGGGGGGTGTTGCCGCGGGCTTCCAGCTTGCTGATGAGGTCGTCTTTGCTGCCGCAGGCGGCGGATTCCAGACAGGTCGCGGAGAGTTTGCGCATGATGTGTGAGGTCTGCGCGCTGTCAAAGGTCTCATAGTTTTGCTTTTCGCCAACCGCGACGGTAAAGGGGTACGGAAGCAGTCGGGGCAGTTTGGTGAAGAAGCGGTTGCGGTGGAAGGAGAAGATGCTGCCCCAGAGGCCGTCCATGTAGATCGGTATGATGGGAGCCTGGGCGCGGCGGGCAATCATTTCCATGCCTCGGCGAATGGGGGAGAGGCAGCCGGTGCGGGTGAGCTGCCCTTCCGGGAAGATGCAGATGAGGTCGCCTTCGCGGATGCCTTTGGCGGCATTCATGATGGCTTCACGCGGGTTTTTCGAGGAGATGGGCAGGGAATTGAAGATTTCCAGTATCCAGTTGAGCAGACGGTAGCCCATGAATTCCTCCGCCACGATGAAGCGTACGGTGCGCGGGCTGACCATCATGAGGAACAGCGCATCGGCGTAGGTGACGTGGTTGACCACCAGCAGGGCTCCGCCCCGTTCGGGGATGCGGTCCAGGTTGATGCCGCGCGGTGTGTAGATGAACTTCAGGCACCAGATACCCACCATGCGGATGAATTCCTGCGGGATGAGACGCAGGGAAGTCACCATGATGAAGACACTCATCAGGAAGAGAACAAAGTACTGGTTCTGCGGGCTGCATCCGAAGATTTCGTGCATGACCCACATCAGAGCGACGGCGACCAGCCCCATCAGGTTGTCGATCAGATTGCCGGCGGCGATGATGTTGCCGCGCTGGGCGGGGTCGCAGTTGTCCTGCAGGTAGGCATTCAGCGGCACGAGGTACATGGCGCCGAACAGGCCGGTGAGCCCGAGCATTACGTGGCTGATGGTGCTGGTGGCATCCAGGATCGAGAGCATCATGGTACACAAGGCAATGCCAATGGCACCGAAGGGAATGAGCCCGAGTTCATTTTTGCCTTTGCACAGCTGGGAGGCCGTGACACCACCGATGACAACGCCGCCAGTGAGCCAGGCCATGAGAATGCCGCACTGCAGGGAGAAATCCACCTCCGGATTCTGCGCCTGCATGCCTTTGGCAATTTGAATGAGAATCAGGAAAAGAGAACCGGCCAGGCACCAGAAGAAGGAAATACCCAGCTCACTGATACGCAGCAGACGATCTTTCCAAAGATACTTGATCTGGACAAAGTGCTCATAGAACAGGCTCCAGCGAAAGGGGTTGGCCTTTTTCGCGGGGTAGCGGGGCAGGAGGAAAGCCGCTGCCGAGACGAGGGCTGCCAGGCCTAAAAAGACCCAGGTGGGCAGGATGACGGAACTCCAGCCGGCTTCCTGTTCGCCATCCGGCAGCTCGGAGTATTCTCCCAGCAGGTAGCTGAACCAGAAGAAGACGCCGATTTGCGCCAGCAGCAGAACGAATACCATGCTCATTTCGATGATGCCGGAGCCAAAGCCGATGTAGCGCGAGCCCAGCAGATCTTTGACGATGCCTTTCTTCGCCGGGCTCAGAATCGTAGCCTGCGTGGCAAAAACGGCAAACCAGATGATGGCGGCATGCATGTCGTGCTGGTAGAAGCAGAACAGCATGCACGCCATGACGATGAACTGCAGGATGCTCATCACCTGGATGATGCGCGTCTTGCAGAAGCAATCCGCCAGCCATCCCACCAGCGGCGAAAAGAGAATATAGGGCAGCACGAAAATCGCTCCCAGCATGTATTCCAGTGTGCTGTCGGCCGCACCCCACAGCCAGACGCCCAAGGGGATGAGCAGAAACTGAACAGCCTTTTCGTTGAAGGCGTTTTGAGCCTGTACGGCCACAAGCGTCCAGAACCCCACCCACTCTTTCCGAGTAGGTTCCTTATAGAACTCATTTGTCTCGTCGGCCATAGGTATTCGCCCGATATTATCTCACAATTTCCTCAAGACGCAAGCCTAAAGGGGTGAACCCGGTGCGTTCATTTCTGTCATGATGCCTGCCCGTTCGACGTTTCTGCGGGGGGGAAAACAAAAGCCGCAAGTCCTTGAACTTGCGGCTTGTGAACCTGCGGCTTTTACCGAGTACGAAGTATAAGATTCGAACTTATGACCCCATCCGTGTGAAGGATGTGCTCTACCACTGAGCTAACTTCGCATGTGTGCATCGTCCGGCTTGGAACGCGTTCGCAAGGCTGGTCCCTCACTTCGGTACCGTTCGCTAACACCGGGTTGCGGGCGCATTATACGCGAGGCTGGCTGAGTTGGCAAGCTTTATTTGCGAAAAATCACACATTTTTGAGCGAGGCGATGGCTGAGGCCATGGATTCCAGTCCCTGGCGCAGCATTTCCGGGGAGCAGGCAAAGTTGAGCCGTACGCACTGGGGGGCGCCGAAATTTTTGCCGTCGTCAAGGTAGACTCCTGCCTGCTCGCGGAAGAAGTGATGCGGTGAGTCCAGGCAGAGAGCTGAGCAGTCGATCCACAGAAGGTAGGTGGCTTCGTGGTGCTGCAGACGCAGCATGGGCATGTGCGTGGCGATGTAGGCGGTGGCGAGGCGGCAGTTGCTGCGCAGGGCTTCGATCAGTTCCCGGTGCCAGTCCCAGCCTTCACGGTAGCAGGCTTCCGCTGCGGCGTGGGCGAAGACGTTTGTCGGCGGTAGGCTGTGGCCTTTGGCCCGGAGGATTTGCTCACGCAGCTTGGGGTTCGGTACGGCCATGAAGGTGAAGCCGATGCCGGCTATGTTGAAGGTTTTGCTCGGGGCGCTGAGCAGGACGGTGCGCTCGCAGATCTCCGACGGCAGGGTGAGGGCGCAGGTGTGGTGCGCTTGGGGGTCGAGGACGAGGTCGCCGTGGATTTCATCGGCGCAGAGGATGAGGTCGTGGCGGCAGCAGAAGTCGCCAAGCCGCAGCAGTTCTTCTCTGCTGAAGCTGCGGCCGAGCGGGTTGTGCGGGTTGCAGAGCAGGAAAAGCCGGGTGTCCGGGCGTACGGCCCGCTCCATGGCGTCCCAATCGAAGGTGGCCCGGCCGTTGCTTTGTGCGGCCAGGGGTACGGTGATGAGCTCACACCCGGCGTCTTCGTGGCAGTGCAGCATGGGTGGGTAGGCCGGGGTGCACACCATCAGGCTGGCGACGCTGCCGCCCGGGACAGTGGCGGGGGTGTGCTCCATGCTGCCGGGGCTGCCGGTGAGCCCTGTGATGTCTGCCGGCCTTGCTGCGTGCGCCGGGCCGGCGGGGCCGCAGATGGCGCTCGCGACAAGAGTGAAGGCGGAGACGCAGCCGGGCAGGTCGCAGAGCCACTCAGGGGAGGCTGTCACGCCGTGGCGTTGCCGAAGGTAGTCCACGATGGCGCCGCGCAGTGAGTCGGTCATGTAGGCGTAGCCAAAGAACGGGTGACACAGGCGCTGCCGGAGTGCAGCCGTGAGGCAGGGCGGGGACTGGATGTCCATGTCCGCCACGCCAAAGGGAAGGGGGCCCTGGAGGTCCCATTTGACATTGCCTGTGTGGCGGCGTTCGCCGATGCTGGCATACTGGATGCTCATCGTTTGCCGGGGGGATGGGGCTGCGGATTGCTGCGGGTGCCCCGCTGGCGTGCCGGACGTTGCCCACGCGTGGATGCTGTCCGCACCGGAGCGGAGAAGGCAGGGCCGCTGCCGGGGTCTCAGTCCTGAAGGGTGGTGCGCATGCCGAGGGTGGTCAGCAGTGCGGTGAAGCGGGCGTAGTCGTGCTCCCGATCGCCGGAGACGAGAGCGAACTGGTACTCGCCGCGCCTGGCGTCTTCCATGGCTGCGTTGTGCAGGCGCAGCTGGATGACTTCCTCCGAGTCGGTGCTGCGGCCGCGCAGGCGGGTTTCCAGTTCTTCGGCCGGGACGTGGATGAAGATGTCGGCATAGGCGCGGCGGATGATGGGACGCTCGCAGGCCCGGATGGAAGCCGCACCCTGGACGTCGATGTCCATCACGACGTTGCGCCCCGCCAGCAGATTTTGCTCGATGTCGGAGTACAGTGTGCCGTAGGAGTTGCCGTGTACGGTGGCATGCTCGAGGAAGTCGCCGGCAGCTACCCGCCGGTCAAACTCTTCACGGGTGAGAAAGTGGTAGTCGACGCCATCCTGTTCACCGGGGCGCGGGGCCCGGGTGGTGCAGGAGATGGAATAAGTGGTCAGACCGGCCTCCATGGCGCGGCGGCAGAGGGTTGTTTTGCCGGAGCCAGAGGGGCCCGAGACGATGAGCAGGGAGCCTAGCATGGTTGAGGAGTGGGGGGATGGTGGATGAAGCCGGTGGAGCCTGAGTTCGCAGCGTTTGCAGGGGCTGCCGGCAAGGACGGTGTTTATTCGACGTTCTGAACTTGCTCGCGGATTTTTTCGAGTTCGGTTTTGGCGGAAACGACGAGCTGAGCGAGCTCCGCGTCGTTGGCTTTCGAGCCGGTGGTGTTGAGTTCGCGGAAGATTTCCTGGCAGAGAAAGTCGAGGGTGCGCCCGACGGGTTCGTCTTTTTCGCAGATGGTGCAGAATTGGTCAAGGTGGGAGCCGAGGCGGGTGGTTTCTTCGCTTACGTCGCAGCGGTCGGCGTAGAGGGCGATTTCCTTAATGATACGCTCGTCATCCAGGGGCAGGGGAAGGCCCGCTTCTTCGAGGCGTTTCATGAGGGTGTCCCGGTGACGGACTGCGACACCGGAGGCTCGGTCGATGAGTTCGTGGCGGTACCCGCGGAGGGTTGCAATGCGGGCGAGCAGGTCAGTCTTGAGGTTGGCGCCTTCCCGGGCGCGCAGGAGCAGAAAGGCATCCAGAGCTTCTCGGATGGCGGGTTCGGCTGCTTCCCAAGCTTGCTCAGGGGTGATGTCGGCTTCGGTTTCTTCGGAGAGGATGCCGAGGCGCAGCAGGGCATCCAGGGTGGTTTCCACCGGGGTGCCGAGTGTGAGTTCGACGTCCTGAAGCTGTGTTTTCAGGGCGGTGAGCTTGTCGCGGTGCAGGGTGAGGCCGGCGCTGGTGCCGGTGTTTTGCTGCAGGGAGATGGTGACGTTGACGCGGCCGCGGGAGATGGCTTGGGTGATCAGGTCGCGGACGCGGGTTTCAAGCTCGGCCCAGGCACGGGGCAGGGAGATGGCGACTTCTGCTTGCTTGCGGTTGACGCCGCTGATTTCTATGCGGAGGGTCGAGGAGGCGAGTGGAGCCGTGGCGGCTCCGAATCCGGTCATGCTGTTCATAAAGGAGATTGGCCGATGATGTCCAGCAGTCGGGCATCAAGGGCGAGGGGTTCGTTGATGTTGTAGTTGAGGTCTGTCCGCAGGGCATCAATGGCACGCATGCGCCGCAGAAGGTCAGACACAGGGTGCCGGTGTGCCAATTCGCTGACCTCCGGTGCCAGCGGGACCGTGTCCGGAGCGTGTGAGGCCAGCAGAACCGCCTGCCCCAGGCAGAGGGAAAGCAGCTCCAGAAGCTGGGAGCGCTCGCTGAGGTACTCGGTTTCGATGAGAGCTGCGGTGGCGTCTTTCTGCCGGGCTTCCCAGTCGCGGATGTCGGTGCCTTCTGCGATGGCCCGGGCTTCGGCTTTGAGGGCATCGCTGAGACGGCGGGTGATGAGCTCGCGGCGCGCCGCCATCAGTTCCTGCATATCGGCCCGCAAGGCGAGGGCCGTGACGTCGGATCCCAGCCGGGGCAAGGCCTCCCGCAGGGCCGGGAGAAAGAGTTGCTGGACTTCGCTGAGCCGAACCGCAGAGGACGGCTCGCGCAGGTCAAGGCGCACGCAGCGCGACAGAATGGTGGGAAGCAGCCGGCTGGGCAGTGCCGTCACGAGGACAATCAGCGTCTGAGGCGGCGGCTCTTCGAGGGTTTTCAGGAAGGCATTGGCTGCTTCTTCGCCCATGCGGTCGGCTTCCAGGATGATGATGAGTTTGGTCTCCCCCTCAGCGGCTCTCAGGGCGAGGAAGGGCTCGACCCCGCGGACTTCTTCGATCAGGATGCGCCGGCTTTTCGAGCCGGGGCGGAGCACCCGGCACATGGGGTGGCGCAGCGTCTCGACGCTCTCGGCGGCAGCGCCGTTGCATGCTGTTGCCAGGTGGAGTGCCAGACGGTGTGTGCCAGCCTCCGGGGAGCCGGTCAGCAGCAGTGCGTGAGGCATGCGGCCCGCTTGTTGTGCGTTGGTCAGCAGGTGCCTGGCCTGTTCGTAGGTGAATGCCATGGGAGGTGGTTCTGCGCTTCAGCTCTGGTTTCTGCTTTCTCTGTTCCCGGCTTTACTCTCAGTCCAGGGGCTTGTCCTCCGGGTAGGAACCCAGAACCTTGAACATCGGGCACTGCGGGGCGAGCTCTTCCACACAGCTTTTGAGGGGCTCCGCCTGCTCGTGCCCGTCGACATCCACGTAAAAGAGATACTCCCATGGGGTGTCCCGCGTGGGGCGCGAGTCCAAACAGAGCAGGTTGATGCGGTGCTTTTTGAAATGTTCGAGCACGTCGACCAGAGACCCCGGCGTGTGCGGAATCCTGAAGCAAATGGTAGTGCGGTCATGGCCGGTGGGCTGGGTGCTTTGGTGGCCGATGACGGCGAAGCGCGTCGTGTTGGAGGCTTTGTCCTGGATGCGGGTCTCGAGCACGGCAAGGCCATGCAGCTGCCCCGCCAGTTCACTGCCGAGAGCGGCCGCACCCTGCTCCGCTTCATCGACGGCTCTCAAAGCGGCAGCCGTAGTGGATCCCATCGGTATCTGCTCGGCCTGGGGGAAGTTCTCCTGGAGCCAGAGTCGGCACTGCCCCAGCACCTGGGGATGCGAGTAGATGACGCGGATGCGCTCGCGGATGCCGTTGCAGAGGAGGCAGTTGTTGATGCTCTGGTGGATCTGGGCACAGATGCGCAGCGGGCTGTTGCTGAAGAGGTCCATTGCCTGGGAGACAGAGCCGTCGGTGCTGTTTTCAATCGGGACAACGCCGTAATTGACGAGGCCTTTTTCGACTGCCTTGAACACCTCGCGGAAGGAAGAGAAGGGAACTAGATCCACGCTGTCCCCGAAACGGGCCCGCGCTGCCTGGTGGCTCCAGGTCCCCTCCGGGCCCAGGTAACCGATGCGCATCGCTCCCTCCAGCAGGAAGGAACAGCTCACAATCTGGCGGTAGATGCTCTGCAGGCTTCTCTCCGGCAGGATTCCTTTGTTGAGCGTCATGATTTTTTCCATGAGCGCCGCTTCCCGCTCGGGTACAAAGGTGGGGGATTGGCTGTTCTTTTTCAGCTGACCTACCTGGTGCACATAGGAAGCCCGCTCGTGCAGCAGCTTCACGATTTGTGCATCCACGCGGTCAATCCCGTTCCTGAGCTCGTCCAGATTCATATGCGAGTGCAGTATAGCATGACTGCTCCCGCTTTTCAACTGCGATTTGCGGTTGGTCATGTGAGGATCCGCATCAAAGATCGCGCCCCTCCGAAGCTTTGTCGCAGGGCTCCCCGTCCTCCAGTCGCCGAAGAATGGCGTTCTTTCTCGCCAGCAGGCTGTAAATTTCCTTGACGTGGGGCCGGGCTTCTGTATAGTAGTAGTATTCCCGTAAGTCGAGTATGAAACTCATTCACTTCACACCGTTTTCCAAACAAGTCCGAAGGTCACGCAAGCGAGGGTTTGCCCTGATTGCGACGCTGACGCTCATGATGTTGCTCACGCTTATAGCGGTGGGCCTCATCGCGCTGGCTTCGTCGCAGACCCGTATTGCTCAGTATTCTGTCATGCAGGCCGAGGCAAGGCAGCAGGCTCTTGTCGGGCTGGATGCCGCCATCGCTGAGCTGCAGGTGGAGCTTGGCCCGGACCAGCGAGTGTCGGCCAGTTCCGGAATTTTGCAGAGTGGCACGGGAGCCAGCACGACACATTTGCTGGGTGTCTGGAACAGCTGGGATGGGCCTATCTACGGTCGCAGTGTCTCCGGAAAAGCCGGCAGCATCCAGTCAACCTATGATAAGGGGCGCAGCAATATGTTCCGCCGCTGGCTCATTTCGTCGCGCGACAAAAACAGCACGCGCAACCTCAACGCGGCCGAGCAGCTCTCGCGCCGCAGTCCTGGCGAGCGTATCTGCCTCGTGGGTGAGGGTACGCTGGGCCGCAATCTGGGGCCGCAGCATTACATCTATGCGGATCTGATCACCATGCCGTCTGACGGCGAGAATAAGGCGTGCTTTGCCTGGTGGATCGGCGGCGAGAACCAGAAGGCCAAGGTCGGTATCGTCGACCCCGAGGATACGACGGATCCGGTCGAGGTGTTGCACCGCACCTGGAATACGCCGGGGCCATCCTTCCGAGAAATGGAGGGGTTGGGTTCTTACCTGGATTCTATTGAGAGCAAACAGGCGCCGGCCAAGCTGTTGACGCTTGCTTCCGTGCCTTTGCTCGGGGATGCCCCCACGGGCGAGGGTGCCCCGTATTTCTACGACGTGACGACGAGTTCTCAGTCCCTGCTGACGAATGTGAGCCGAGGCGGGTTGAAGCAGGATCTTTGTCTGTTGCTCAACAAGCCGAACCTGAAGGGAACGGAGTTTGAGGGCCGGGTCAATCAGGATTGCCCGATTGCCGAGGACCCGCAGATTCCCACCTGCTCGGAGGCAAACTTCGCAATCGGTTCATGGCAGAATCTGCATTCCTACTACAACACCTGGCCTGATGGCTCGGCCGACGACAGCCGAAACTTCACGGCACGCCTGATCGGCAGGCTGAACAACGCCTACACCCGTATGAGCGGTAGCGTGATGGATGGTACGGACAATTCCAGGTACGTTACAGATCCTGATTCGGTGTCCATCTCCTCTTCCGCGACGACGCACTATGATAACCGTGCTATGCTGGAGCAGGGATCGGTCTCAGCGGGCTATGGCCGTACCCCGGTGATGCTGGCTTTCATGAACAACTTCGGTCTGGTGACGTCGGAGACGGGATCGACGGGGGGAACTGAAAGCCAAGCGGTCTACCGTTTGGAGATGTGCTTTGCGCCCATGGTGCTGTGGTGGAATCCGTACAACGTGCCCATGCGCATCAGGGGGCGTCAGATGTGGTCCCATGCCGTTCCGTATAAGACGACGTGGTTGCAGTCATATGCCATGCGGAATGCCAGTTCTACCGAGTACTCATGGTCGTGTTATGCGATGAAGCAGGATAGTTCCGAGAAGGGCTACGGCCTGGATTTCGGTGAATACTTCCAGAAGTCTTTGTCCGGTGAGCGTGATGATATCGTGTTCCGTCCCGGAGAAATCCTGTTCTTTTCTCCCGGTAAGGCGCGTACGACCCAGGACTACAGCAAATTCGCCCAGAATCCATGGGTCGTCGGGTACAATCCCAGCAACGTGGCAGGTTACAAGGCGTTGTTTTACTCTGGAAAGGCGGCAACAGATGTGTCCAGCGGTAAGTTCTACCTGAGACTTCAGTTAGGGAAGAGTCAGTATGAGAAAATGGATACGGACGGGTACTACTTTTCACCCGGCCGCAGGGAGTGCCTTACCCCGATGCATGGGTTTGGTGGAATGTCTTCCACGCCAAATGCTGGGACGGGCGGCTTGGGCAAGGGAGCTCACTCTCCCCAGTACATGACGTTGGGATGGTATGACCCTGATGGTTCGGATAACACCGTTGTGTGTGATGAGGACCGCAACGGTTCCACCTGGTCGAATGACGGTACCCAGAGTGATTCCTCTGTTCCCTATTATGTGGCGTCTCTTGGTATCGTGGCTAAATCCGCCAACCCCAACATGGATAGCCGCGTGTTTGCCGGCCGTGACTATCGTGCCAAGATCTGGCAGCATTCTTCCCCCGCGTTTTATGGTTCCTCGCTGGCTTTGCCGGATGACCAGCAGCGCCAGTATCACCCCTTCCAGCTCGCGGTCATGGATGTGAGCGCCGGGTTGGCGGCTTCCCCAATGGACAATATAGGCGATAATGGCTTCCTCGGTATCACTTCTGATGGAGAGCAGGTGTCATTTGCGTCTGTACTGGAGCTCCCCATGCATCCTCCGTTCTCGCTTGCCGGTTTCGCGGGGATGCGTTTGCAGCCTGGCTGGTACAAGACAGGGTCAGATATGAGTGCACGCCGTCGCATGCAGTACCAGAGTGGCGTGCCGGGGGTCGGAATCGGTAACTCATTTGCGGATCCCTGTTTGCCGCCGAATGGTGTTTACACGTATTTCGCCACCAACATCCCCACTACGGCGGTTGTGGACCGGAACCCTCTTTCCGGCAATGAGCGGATTTTTGGTGAGTTCTACGATCATGGCCTGCTGATCAATGATGCGTTGTGGGACCGCTGGTTCTGCTCATCCATCTCGGATATGCCGACGTCCAGTGGCACGCTCAAGGCGCAGAATGTGCTGCAGGATTTCCTCAGTGGCAGTACCGATTTGCCTGTGGCCCGTTACAAGAAGGTGTCTACTCCCTATGACGACAGTGCTGTAGTTTCCCGCTTGATGGCAGACGATGGCTGGAAGTACGTCGCCCAGTATTTGGTGATCGATGGAGGGTTCAACGTGAACTCGACCTCGGTGGACGCGTGGGCAGCGGTGCTGGAGGGCTTGGCCAAGCGCCGCCTCGTCTCCAATGTCAACGGCAATCTCAGTCTCGTCGAGCCGAATAAGGCGGATACGGACGTGCTCTTCTCCCGCTTTATGGTTTCCACGACGGATAAGAGCATTGATTCCACGGGTTCATACAGCCCGATGCAGGGTTCCTCCCAGTTCCGCCGGAATAACGGTATGCTCTCGGCCTGGGGTGAGGTACGCAAGCTGAGCTCTGATGGTATCCGAAATCTCGCCGAGCGCATCGTGGAGCAGGTGAAGGAGCGCGGACCGTTCCTGAGCATGTCCGACTTCATCAACCGCCGTTTGGATAGTGCCGGCTCGAAACACGCCCTTACGGGGGCCCTTCAGGCTGCGATCGACGCGACGGATATTAACATGGATTTCAACGAGATCAGGATTGATTCCGTCCCTGCGGGCAGCCTGTACAAGTTCTCCGAAGCGGCAAAGGGACCGTTGCATACGGCGGCTCCGGGGTATCTGATCCAGAGCGATGTGCTGATGTCACTGGGCAATATCCTGACCGTGCGCGACGATACCTTTGTAGTTCGTGCCTTTGGGTGCGTGCGCAACCGCAACAACATCATTCTCGCCCAGGCCTGGTGCGAGGCTGTGGTGCAGCGCACGATGGATTATGTGGATGCCACCAATGCACCTTACGAATCCGAATACAAGGTGGACGGTTCCAAGAGCGAGTATAACCTCAGCAAGGTCAACAAGGTGATGGGACGCAAGTTCCGCGTGGTGTCCTTCAAGTGGCTGGACGCCTGGGATATCTGATGCATTTTTGAGAGAAATTGCGTTTGTTTGGAGAAAGCCCCGCCCGCTGGTGTTTCACGCTTGCGGCGCGGGGCTCACCGTGATATGGTGGAGGCATGGCCGATACGGATTTACTGGGAAGGTGCAGCGATGTCTGCGGTGTGTCAGGGTTTGAGGGGGAAGTGCGCGCACTGGTTCGCGCGGAGCTGGAGGGCTGCTGTGATGCGGTGCGGTGCCCGGTGTCGGGCAATGTGATATGCCGCAAGGGAAGCGGTGGGCCAGGGGTGGCGCTGCTGGCGCATATGGATGAGGTAGGCTTCATGGTCCAGGGAATCACAGCCGATGGTTTTTTACTGATGGTGCCTCTCGGCGGGTGGTGGAATCATACACTGCCGAGTCAGCGGGTGGTGGTGCATACAAGGGCGGGGCGCCGTATCCCGGGACAGGTGGGTACCAAGCCCCCGCACCTCCTGCCGGAGAGTCAGCGCAAGCAGGTGCTGCCCAATGAGGCGCTTTTTGTCGATGTGGGGGCATCCTGCGAGGAGGAGGTCCTGTCGCTGGGTATCAGGGTTGGCTGCGCAGTGACACCGGACGTGCAGATGCAGCCGCTGGCTGTCCCGCACCGCTGGATGGGAAAGGCTTTTGATAACCGGGCGGGCCTCTATTGCATGATCGAGGCGATGAAGCAGCTGTGCGCGGAGACGCTGCCTGCGACGCTGTACGCTGTGGGCAGCGTGCAGGAGGAGGTGGGAACCCGCGGTGCCAGGGCACTGGATTTCGTGCCTGATGTGGCAATTGTCCTGGAAGGGCCGCCTGCTGATGATACGTATGGGCAGAGCTCCGTTTGCCGCCAGGGGGTGCTGGGGAAGGGGGTGCAGGTGCGGCTGTATGACCCGACTCATATCACGCCGCCCGCCTTGGTTGATATGGCGCTGGAGCTGGCAGCGGCTCACCGGATCCCCTGTCAGCCCACGGTGCGCCGCTCGGGAGGAACGGATGCCGCGGCAAGCTACCCGCACTGGCATGGTTGCCCGGCGATTGTGCTGGGAGTGCCTACTCGCTACATTCACTCGCACAACGGCATCCTGGATGACCGCGATCTGGATGCCTGCGTCAGCCTGTGCTGTGCGTTGGTGCGCCGCTTGGCTCAGCAGGGTGTGTCTGCGCTGTTGCCCGGCTGAGATGGGCGGAGCGGCGTTGACAAAACGGACGCGCTGTGCTACATTGCCCGAGTTATGAATGCCGCAGAACGTGCTCTTTCGACTTTTCGCCAGCCTCCCCATATGTACAACTGCGCACAGACTGTTTGCGCCGCTTTTGACCGCCTGGACCTGATCGGGCAGATGAAGACATGCGGGGGCGGTCAGGCTGAGGGTGGTACCTGCGGGGCGTTGTATGCGGCGATGTACCTGGCCGGCCCGGAACGGGCGGAGGAGGTGCAGGCTGCCTTTGTGGCAGAGTGCGGTGGTGCACATTGCCGCAAGCTGAAGGGCGATAAGCCTGCCGTGCCCTGTAGCCAGTGCGTCAGCAGCGCGGCGGGAATCCTGGAGAGACTCTTCTCCTGAGTTTGGATCTTTTTTCTGAGTTTGGACCTTTCTCCTGAGTCTGTCTCCTCCTGGATCTGATTTCATCTGAGTCAGCTGCCCGGCGTTCGTGCAGGGCAGGATGGCTGGCGGGCAGCTGCGCTGTACCCGGCTGCTGCCGGAGGTGCCTGCTGCTGTCCCCGCTGCGTGGGGGGAGGGGGCGCCAGGCGGGAAGTGTTAATGAGGCGCCCTGTGTTTGTCTGTTTCTTCGCGCAATTCTCTGGCCGCGCGGAACTCGAGTGTGCTGTAGGCCTGGCGTGCTTGCATGCAGCCGCGTGTGATATCGTACCCGGTCGATGCTGCATGGCGGCGCCGGCAGAAGGTCCCAAAACCGGAGATGGTGACAGGCCCCCGGTATACCAGCTGTGCAATGGAACTAAGCACGGCGTCCACCGCTGCGACTGCCGACCGCCGCGTAGCACCCGGGCCCATGACGCGCTGGACATGGGCAGTAAGCTCTTTTTTGTTCATGAAAAGAGAGTGGTTCTCCGGTTTTCCGCCTGGGGAGTTACCCGCGGCGCGAACAGGAACTGAGCGTACGGGAAAGGTGCGCCTGGCAGAGGGGAAAAGAGGGAGGTCACGGGCGCGGGAGACATGTGGGAGGATGGGAGGTCACGTGTGCGTGGCCGGCTTCAGGCTTGTTTGAATGCTTTGACACCCCACTCTCGGCACTGCCAGGTTTTGCCATCCTCGGAGGTGAAGATGCAGACGCCGCCGGTAGGGACTTTGATATCGTGCGTAGCGCAGAAGCCTGCGTAATCACCGGTGATGCAGGGAGCGAAGCGGATGGTGCCGTTGGAGGAGACGCAAAGGAGCACCTCCCCTTCCTGCACCTCGTCGGCCAGTTCCATCCAGTTGCGGCGGATAGCGTCCACATCCACCTGCCAGGAATCCGGCACAATCGCCTGCGTGTTCCACAGCTCGATTGCTTCTGCTCCTTTCGCTTCCAGTTCCTGCCGGGTGAGAGAGTCCGGGTCAGAGCCAGCCTGTCGGTAAGCGACAGCTCCCAAGCGGGCCATGACTTCCTCCTCCGTCTTGTTTTCGTCCGGGCCGTAATCCACCTCGATGAAACGGGCATCCGGCTGTACGTCGCACGTGGAAGCGAGCGCCTGCGCGGCGAGGCGGGCGGTGCCCATCGTCCGTTTGAGTGGGGCCGCCAGGATGCGGGTGGGCTGGAGCCCGAGCTTGAGCAGGTAGCGGCCGATACCAAGCCCGCGCTCTTCCTCAACGAGTTCCAGGTCGGTGCGGGAGCCGACGCGGGTGGGTGTTTCTCCCTTGCGGAAGGTGTTGCCGTGGCGTGCGATAATCAGTGTTCTCATGGTAGTATAAGCGGTAAGAATGGAAGGGGAGGGGAGGCGGCAGGTGCCGCCGGTGCGGTGGTGATTAAGCGAGGTCTTCTTCGATGCGGAGGTTGTCGATGATGTACTGGCGGCGGTCTTCGGTATTGTCGCCCATGTAGAAGCGCAGAATATCGCGCAGGTTGTGGGCGTTTTCCAAGGTGACCTCCTGCAGGCGGATGTCCTCGCCGATGAAGTTGCGGAACTCCGCCGGTGAGATTTCGCCGAGGCCTTTGAAGCGGGTAATCTCCGGGGAGCGGCCCAACTGCTTGACGGCGCGGTCACGCTCGGCCTCCGAGTAGCAGTAAATCGTTTTCTGCTTGTTGCGGACGCGGAAGAGCGGGGTCTGGAGGATGAAGAGATGTCCCTCCGTAATCAGCTCCCGGAAATACTGGATGAAGAAGGTGAGCAGCAGCAGGCGGATGTGCATGCCGTCCACGTCAGCATCCGTCGCGATGATGACCTTGTTGTAGCGCAAATCGCTGATGCTGCGGTCGATGTTGAGCGCCAGATGCAGGAAATCCAGCTCCTCATTGCGCTTCTCCTCGAAGAGCGAGGCGCGTTTGATGCCATAGCTGTTGGCAGGCTTGCCCCGGAGAGAGAAAACCGCCTGGGTTTCTGCATCCCTGGCCGTGGTGATGGAACCTGAGGCGGAGTCGCCCTCGGTGATGAAGAGCATCGTCTCCCTGGCCCGCTTGTGTTTGGTGTCGTAGTGCACCCGGCAGTCGCGCAGCTTTTTGTTGTGGACCTTGGCCTTTTTGGCCCGTTCCTTGGCGATTTTTCCGGTGACCCCGGCGACTTCTTTGCGCGTTTTTTCTGATTCTTTGATCTTGTCCTCGATGGCCGCAGCGATGTCCGGGTTGCGGTGCAGGAAGTTGTCCAGCTCCCGGCCGAGGAAATTGAGCACGAAGGTGCGGACCGTTTCTTTGCCGGGCCCCATCGTGTTGCTGCCGAGCTTGGTCTTGGTCTGCGATTCAAACACCGGCTCCACCACCTTGATGCTGATGGCGGCTTCAATGCTGGTCCGGATATCCGCCGCTTCGTAAGGCTTCTTGTAAAACGTCTGGAGTGTTTTGACAATCGCTTCGCGGAAGGCTGCGAGGTGGGTGCCCCCCATGGTCGTGTACTGGCCGTTGACAAAAGAATAATACTCCTCCCCGTACTCGTCACCGTGGGTGATGGCGATTTCGATGTCTTCACCGGTCAGGTGAATCGGCTCGTAGAGCGGCACCTGCTTGCGCTGGGCAAGCTCCTCGCGGAGGAGATCCAGCAAGCCGTTGCGCGAGGTGATGTTCTTGCCGTTGAGATTAATGGTCAACCCGGCGTTGAGGTAGCAGTAATAGCGGCACATGCGGTGCACGTACTCCATGTTGAAGGCTGCATCCGCCGCAAATAGCGTCCGATCCACCTCAAACGCAACGCGAGTGCCGTTCGGCTCGCTGCTCTCTTCCGTGGTGTCGCTGCCTTCCTCCAGCTCTCCCCCGTGGAAGCGCAGACGGCGTGTCTGCCCATCGCGGAACGCCTGAATCTCAAAGACAGAGGAGAGCGCGTTGACCGCTTTGATGCCCACGCCATTCAGGCCAACCGACTTCTTGAATGCCTCGCCATCGTACTTGCCGCCGGTATTGATGCGCGCGGCACACTCAAACAGCTTCCCCAGCGGAATACCGCGACCAAAGTCACGCACCTCGCAGCGGCCCGCCGGGGAGATCGTGACGATGATTTTTTTGCCAGTGCCCATGACAAACTCATCGATGGAGTTGTCGATCACTTCTTTGAGCAGCACATAAAGGCCATCATCAGGCATGGAGCCATTGCCCAGTTTGCCGATGTACATGCCGGGGCGCAGGCGAATATGCTCGCGCCAGTCCAGGGTCTGAATGGCGTCCTCGGTGTATTCTGCTTCCATACGGTGCTCACACTATAGCGCAAGCAGCCGGTTTTGGCAAGCGGGAAACGCTCCGGCGACCTATGCCGGAGCGTTCTCCGGTGAGGGCATGCAGGCCTCTGCCGGAGCCGGCCTTGCTACTGTGGGGCAACCAATTAGATTGTACACGGCAATTAGGTGTTGCGCCGGAGAAGGCGGCGTGCTAAGTTGGCTGCAACCCCCAAAACCACCATATGAATCAGACCATTATTGATGCAGTATGCGACCAGATCGGTAAGGAGTTTCACTCAGCCTTCCTGTATCTGGCGATGTCGTCCGACATGGCTTCTCAGGGATACCGAGGTGCGTCACACTGGCTGCGATTGCAGTACGAAGAGGAATGCCGCCATGCCCTTAAGCTGATGGATTTCCTGGAGCAGCGCAGTGCGGGTGCTGCTCCGCCTCCTTTTGAGCAGCCGCAGAGCAGGAGCCGCAGTGTTGAGGAGACGTTTCGGCTGGCTTTGCAGACAGAACAGGAAATCACCGCCTCCATCGATGCGCTTATCCGCCTGTGCGGCGAGGCGCATGATTATGCTACGCAGTTTTTGCTGCTCGGTTACGCAGCGGAGCAAGTCGAGGAGGAGAATGCCGTCCGTGAAATCCTTGACAGCATCAGCAAGGCCAGGGACTGCCCGGATGCCTGCCTGAGACTCGATCACCACCTCGCCCGGCGTGTCCCGTGATCGGGCTGTGATCGGGCTGCCAAATGGCTCGCGGATGTCCTGGCAGAATAAGCTTGCACCCGTCCCCGGCCGGTTGAGGGCCATCATGCCGAAAAGCAGCGGTGGTAATGCTTGCACCGCTGCTTGCCATTTGATACAATGCCTGTGCTATGATGCTTCAGTTTTACAAGATGACCGGCGCGGGCAACGACTTCGTGATGATCGATAACCGCGACCTCTCCCTGAGTGAGGTGCTCACGCACGATTATATCGCGGCTCTGTGTGACCGCCGATTCGGTATCGGTGCTGATGGCCTCATTGCAGTTGAGCCTGCACAGGGCAAGGGCGATGTGCGCATGCGTTATTACAACTCCGATGGCGGTGAGGCGGAAATGTGTGGCAATGGTGCCCGCTGCTTTACGGCGTTTGTCGAGTTCCTGACCGATGGCGCACTGCGCGAGATGACCTTTGAGACCAAGGCGGGCCTGGTCAAGGGCGTTGTGAATGACGACGATACCGTTACGATTCAGCTGACGACGCCGAAGGATTTGAAGCTCAACGTCCTGCCGGCGGATGATGTGGTGCCGGCACCCGTCCACTTCCTCAACACCGGGGTGCCCCACGCCGTGGCTTACCTCCCGAGCGTGGATGGTATCGATATCCGCAAGATGGGCGCCCACCTGCGTTATCACGCGGCGTTTGCCCCCGCCGGAACCAATGCGAACTTCGCCACTGTGCTTTCCCCCCAGCACCTCAAGCTCCGCACCTATGAGCGCGGCGTGGAGGATGAGACGCTCGCCTGCGGTACCGGCATGACTGCGACTGCTCTGTTGCATGCGGCCCTGACCGGTGCGCCTTCGCCCATCAGCCTGGATGTGGCGGGTGGCGATACGCTTTCCGTGGCGTTTATCCGCAGTGGGGAGAACGAATTCTCGGATGTGACGCTCACCGGGCCTGCTCTGATGGTGTTCCGCGGTGAGTTGCCGGTCTGTGAGGACTGATTTCCTGTTCCCGGTAAGGGGAGGGCAGGGGACAGGACGGGCAGAACAGGTATTCTGCCGCCACCCCGTCTCCGCTGCCTCCCGCTGCCGGGATGCCCATGACCACGAGACGTCCATGCCCCCGCGTTTCCCGCTCAATACCAATGGCCACCCCATCATTCTGGTGGGACTCATGGGGTGTGGCAAAACGACAGTTGCGCGGGAGCTCAGCCGCCAGACGGGAATGCCGTTGCTGGATATGGATGCCGTTATCGAGGAGCAGACCGGCAAGACTATCCCGGAGATTTTTGCCGAGCTGGGCGAGCCTCATTTCCGGGCGTTGGAGACGGCTCTGCTGCGTTATCTGGCGGATCAGCACTACACTGACCGGCGGCCCCCGATTATCTCCACCGGTGGCGGTGTTGTGATGCGTGAGGAAAACCGCCGCCTTTTGCGCCGTATCGGGTTTGTCGTGTGGCTTAACGTCGATCTGCCGATCCTGATGGCCCGCACGGCGCGTGGCAACAACCGGCCGTTGCTCCAGACGGCAGACCCGGAAGCCAGAATGCGCGAATTGCTCGCGCAGCGGGCCCCCGCCTATGCTGCGGCAGCCCACATCTCTCTCAACTGCTCACACTCCAACGTCTTCGCGACAGCTCGCCGGGTGTGCAAGGCTGCAGGACGCTACTTCGCCGCTCTCCGCCGTGCCAATGCCTGACTGCTCTCTGAGGTCTGACTGCGCCTTGGGGGATTTCTTCTGTCATCAGTAAAATAACAGCAAAAAATTACTTGACAGCGGGGTAGCATGGCATAAAATGTCTGCACCTTTTGTCCCCATGCTTGACAAAAGGTGTAATGGGTGGAGTATACCCCGATTCTTTTTTAGTTATGTCGACGCCTAAGAAAAAGCAGGAGAGCAAAACCGAGACAACTGCGGTAGAGAAAGCCGGCAAGCCGGCAGCCAAGATGAAAAAGAAGCCGGAAAAGGCGGCGTCCCCCGACGCCGGTCAGCAGGAAGAGAAGACTCCGGCCACACGGAAAGCAACCAAACGGCCAGCGGCAACAGCTTCGGATGTGCCTGAGGCGCAGAAGTCATCGGCCGCGTCGGCGTCTGCCGCCAAGCCCGCCAAGGCTGAGGAGAAGAAAGTGTCTGCCAAGACAGCAAAGACAGGCCAGACACCCAAGGCCGCCAAGGCAGCCAAATCTGCTGAGGCCAGGACCGCAGGAAAAGAATCCGCCGGGGCGACACCAGGCAGGAGCAAGGCCAAAACCGCAAAGGAGACCAAGACCGAA
This sequence comes from uncultured Akkermansia sp., assembly GCA_944390825.1. Lineage (GTDB taxonomy): Bacteria > Verrucomicrobiota > Verrucomicrobiia > Verrucomicrobiales > Akkermansiaceae > Akkermansia. The sequence goes on along the minus strand of CALXRG010000001.1, from coordinate 137,434 downwards.
GGGAAAAACGCAGCACAGGGCAAACAGACTCACCCCGCAGACGCGAAGCCTGCCAGGTCCGCCAAGTCAGCCAAGACGCCCAGAAAGGAGAGTTCCGGCGTGGTGGATCAGGACGGGGACGGTGATGCTGATCTGGCGTTTGAAGATGAGGAAGTCACTCCCCGAAAGGGCTCGAGGCGGCGCGGTGCGTTTAACCCGAAAGTGACAGCGCGCGAGCTCCAGGAGTTTTTCCCGGATGATATTACACTCAAGAACGCCTTTAAGAGCCTGTTGGCTCTGGCCAAGAAGAATGGCGGCTATGTGACGGATGATGATATTTTTTCCTCGTTGCCGTCTGAGGGGTACGAGGAACTGGATCAGGAGAGGCTCTTTGAGCGCCTGCACGCCATCGGTGTTGAGGTGCGGGACAGTTCGCCTGAGATTCAGCCGCTGAGTGCGACGGACTTCCGGAAGAGCGGAGCCAACGGCAAGGGTGGCAGTATTGTTGATACGCCTGAGGTGCAAAGCAAGCTCCGGGATCTGATCATTCTCGCCAGCGAGCAGGGCTATCTTACCTACGATGACATCAACGATGTGCTGCCCAACGAAATGATCGACCCGACGGATCACGAGGAGATCATGGAGCGTCTGCGCGGGATGCAGTTCGACATCATCGATGCGTCGGATGTGGACAACTACAGCGATCGCCAGCGTCTGGTGGATTCCGGAGAGGAGACCGACGCGGAGAAAGCCGAAGCCGATCATGATTTTCTGGATGACCCCGTGAGGATGTACCTCAAGCAGATGGGGCAGAAAGACCTGCTTTCCCGCCAGGATGAAGTGAAAAAATCGCGCCGCATCGACCAGGCCGAGGCTGAGCTGCAAGCATGCCTGAACAAGTTTGGCGTGGTTGCAGAGCTGTACTTGGAGACGGCGGACAAGGTGCAGCACAACCAGGAGAGGTTTGACCGTGTTGTTGTGGACAGCGATTCCCGCGACAAGTACATGAAAAAAATCCAGGGCCTCATCAACCGCGTGTACGAGAAGTACATGGAGGCCAAGTCTGCCTTCTCCCGACTGCGTTCCGCGCAGCGCCGCAAGAAGTCGGTCGCGGCTTATCAGGCGGACTTCGACGAGTGCCTGGAGGAGCTCGGCGAGCTCTACAAGCAGTTCTCATTCAAGGGAAAAGTGTACGAAAACTTTGTGCAGCGCATCCGCGAGATCCGGCAGAAAGTCATCAAGCTCCAGCGGCAGCGGGAGGCCAATCCCGATAACAAGGAGGTACAGGATGCCCTCCAAGAGTACGAAATGCAGCTCTGGATGACCATCCCCGATTTCATGGAAAATTACAAGTCCATGAAAAAGAGCATGAAGGAGGCCCAGGTTGCCAAGCAGGAGATGATCGAAGCCAACTTGCGTCTCGTGATCTCCATCGCCAAAAAGTACACCAACCGGGGACTGGCCTTCCTCGATCTCATTCAGGAAGGAAACATGGGGCTCATGAAGGCCGTGGAAAAATTCGAGTACCGCAGGGGCTACAAGTTCTCCACCTACGCCACCTGGTGGATTCGCCAGGCGATCACGCGCTCCATTGCTGACCAAGCCCGCACTATCCGCATCCCGGTGCACATGATCGAGACGATCAATAAACTCATGCGCGTGCAGAAGAAACTCGTACAGGACTTTGGCCGTGAGCCGACCCCCGAAGAAATCTCGGCAGAATGCGGTATGGCTGTAGAGCGCGTGCGCAGCGTACTCAAGATGGCACAGCAGCCTATCTCCATGCAGCAACCCGTCGGTGATTCGGACGACACTTCCTTCGGCGATTTCCTGGAAGACAAAAGCGCAGAGAATCCCATGGAGGGCGCAGCATTCTCCTCCCTGCGCAACAAGCTCACCGGCGTTCTCAAGACACTCAACGAACGCGAGCGTGCCGTCATCGAGCAGCGCTTCGGCCTGGCAGACGGCAACCCCCGCACGCTGGAGGAGGTCGGCCGGCAGTTCAACGTGACCCGCGAGCGCATCCGCCAGATTGAAGCCAAGGCACTGCGCAAGTTGCGCCATCCTACGCGCATCGGCAAAATCAAGGGGTTCCTGCCTGATTCCCCAGCCAGCTGATCACCGGATGCAGGGCGCACCGTGCATTTCGCGGTGCGCCTCGCCGGTACCCCGCCGTCCAGTGTGCCGATGACCCGGAGAGCGGATGGTCAAGGAGCATCCGCCACCGGCGCACAGACCACCGGGAGATCGGACCACCGGGAGCTCAGGCACCCCGCGCCCGGGAAACGCGAGGAGCGATGCCCCGCTCAGCAACGGACCAGGCAGGAATACAGCGTGGTGCGGTTCCCGGCCTTGAGCCATTTGAGTCTGTCCACACCTTTCCCAAAAGACCGCCAAACGCGAGACCGTGCAGCCTGGACCGTACAGCCTGGACCGTACAGTCAGAAGGGAGACAGACAGTTGGAACAAGTGCAGCCCCCCACTCGCTGCAATCCCGGCACCAAAGCGATACAGAGCGCCCGGCTCCCGTTCACCCGGCTCCCCGCAGCCCGTCCGGAATCCACCCGCGTGCAGGCAACCTGCCCGGAGATGAAAATGCCGTAAACCCCAAGTTTGAGGTTTACTTGGCATATCATTTGTGCTAAAAGTAGCTTGCTATGGACTTAGAGCAACGCGAAATCAGCGCCGAGACCATCACTCCTTATTTCGAACGGTATTTCGGCCACAAACCCACTGTCGTAGCCGCCTCTCCCGGCCGTGTGAACCTCATTGGCGAGCACACGGATTACAACAACGGCTTTGTATTGCCGATGGCCCTCAACAACATCAATGTTGTGGCTGTCGCGCCCTCTCCCACCGGCAAGCACCGCTGGATTGGCTCGCTGGGAGACACCATGATCGAAATCGACCCGGCCGATGCCTCCAAGCCCGGTGAACCGTTCTGGAGCAACTACGTGCGCGGCGTCATCTGCATGCTGGGACGACGCGGCGTCCAAGTCCCCCCGGTGGACATGCTCATCGACTCCAACGTCCCCCGAGGTGGCGGACTCTCCTCCAGCGCCGCCTTTGAGGTAGCCACCTGCACCGCACTTGCCGCCTTCTGTGGAGCGGACATCAGCCCGACCGACCGGGCTCTGATCGGTCAGGCAACGGAGCACGAATTCGTCAACGTCCCCTGCGGCATCATGGATCAGTTCATCTCCGCCAACGGCCGCAAGGATCACGCCCTGATGCTGGACTGCAAAGACCTCTCCTACAAACTCATCCCCATGACAGATCCGAACGTCAGCGTACTCGTCATCGATTCAGCCGTCAAGCACTCCCTGGCCGATGGCGGCTATGCAGCACGCCGCAAAAACTGCGAGGACGCCTGCGCCATTCTCGGCGTACCCTCTCTGCGGGAAGCAACGCTCGAGATGCTCGAGGAGAAAAAAGCCGAACTCGGCGACCTCTGCTACCGCCGCGCCCGCCACGTCATCGGCGAGAACCTGCGCGTCGCCTCCTTTGCTGAGGCCGTCCAGCAAGGTGACTGGGAATCCGCCGGCATCGCCATGCGCGGCTCCCACGCCTCACTTAAAGACGACTTTGAAGTCTCTTGCGCCGAGGTAGACAAACTCGTCAGCCTGGCAGACGAAATCCCCTCCGCTTCCGCCGTCTACGGTGCCCGCATGACAGGGGGAGGCTTCGGCGGCTGCATCGTCGCCCTCGTGAAGAGCGACAGCGTCGAACAGGTCGCCAAAGAAATGCTCGAAGCCTACCGCAAAGAGCTCGGCATCGAGACGACTTACCTGGTCACCCGCCCCGGCGAAGGAGCCCGCGTGCTCTACAAGGCCTGATTCTCTCTTACCGACACAACACCAAATATGAAACGAACGATAACATGCCTGAGCGCCCTCGCGCTCTTCGCGTTCGGCGCCCTGGGGCAGGAGCCCTCAACCACCCAGCCCGTACCGGCAGCCGAAGAGCCGATGGTAGTCCCCACCGAGGTAACAGCACCCCAACCGGCCCTGGAAATCATCACCACGGATGTGGCCATCTCTGCCCCGGCGCCCTCAGCGGATCTCCCGGCTCCTGCCGCCCCGGCAACGCAACCGGCTGCAGCTGAGACACCCGCCCCCGATACCGCGGTCACCGTCTCCGCGGAGACAGAAGCAGTAGCCGGCACTCCGGATAGCGCAGCCGACGGGCAAACCGACAAAGTAGACGTACTTCCCCTCTGGGAGATGATCGTCTTCTGCGTCGTCATCGTAGGCGTCATCGGCCTGGGCATCTGGAAATCCGGAGACCCCAATGAAACCGCCGAAGAGAAAAAAGAAAAAGGCGCCGCCGACTACTTCCTGGCCGGCCGCGGCCTGAGCTGGTGGCTCGTGGGCTTCTCCCTGCTCGCCGCCAACATCTCCACAGAACAGTTTGTCGGCATGAGCGGCCAGGCAGCCGACTGGCTTGGCCTAGCCATTGCCGGTTATGAATGGCTAGCCGCCATCGTACTGGTCATCGTGGCCTTCTCGTTCCTGCCCATGCTGCTCAAGCGCGGCGTCTTCACCATCCCGCAGTTCCTGGAAGAACGCTACAACGGCGTGGCCCGCGTCACCATGGCCATCGCCAACCTGCTCATCCTCGTGGGCGTACCCACCGCAGCCGTCATCTACGCCGGTTCCACCGTAGTATCTGTTTACTTTGACCTCAGCGTCACCACCGGCTGCATCATCATCGCCGTCTGCGCCACCGTATACGTGTACGTCGGCGGCCTGAAAGCCTGCGCCTGGACCGACCTCATCTGGGGATCCGGCCTCATCGCCGGCGGCGCCCTGGTCGCCTACTACGCCCTGACAGCCCTCGGCAACCTCGATCCCCAGACCAGCCATGACATGGTGGATTCCGCCACCATCACCGCCACAGAACTTGCCAAAGGCGACATCGCCGGCTCCCTCCAGAGCACCGGCTCCGCCCTCTGCGACGGCATCTCCCGCCTGTGGACCCTCAATGACGGCGAGGCATCCTCCTCCGTCAACGGCATTGCCGGCAAGCTTCACATGATGCGCCCCGCCAACGACCCCGTCCTTCCCTGGACCGTCTACCTGCTGGGCCTCTGGATACCCAACTTCTTCTACTGGGGCCTCAACCAGTACATCATGCAGCGCACCCTCGCCTCCAAGAGCCTGGAAGAAGGCCAGCTGGGCGTCGTCTTCGCCGCCTTCCTGAAGCTGCTCATTCCCTTTGTCGTGATCATCCCCGGCATCCTGGCCTACAACCTCTTCCGCAACGACCTCAAGGACATTGCGGACTCGCGGGCCGCGACCATCGTCCAGACCGCTGAAGCCAGCGCCGTCCAGGAGGGCAAGAAAGTCATCTACAACCTCTCCTCCGCCCGTCTCATCCGCGCCGACGTCGCTGAAGAATCCATCGCCCTGCTGAACCGGAACGCCGACGCCGTAGGCGCCACCGCTGAGCAGAAAGCCGAGCTCGCCGCCGCCGCGGACGCCCTCAACGCGATCCACGCCTCCGACACCGTCGCTCGCTCCGAAGCTGCCCAGAAGCTCGTCGAAGTCGACGCAGCCATCACCGGCGCAGCCCGAGCCAACACCGAGCAGTACGCCGTCACCACCGCTCTCGTCGGCTACCACTACGACTCCGCCTTTGCCACCCTGCTCAAGCGCCTGCTGCCGGGCACCGGCTGGGCCTGGTTTGTGCTGGCAGCCCTCTTTGGAGCCGTCGTCAGCTCGCTGGCCTCCATGTTCAACTCGGCCTCCACCCTGTTCACCATGGACATCTACGGCAAGACCAAGGAAGTCTGTGGCTCTCCGGCCACCCAGGAGCAACTTGTCTCCGTCGGTCGCTGGGCCGTCATTGGCTGCGCCCTGATCGCCACCGTCCTTGCCCCCTACCTGGACAACCCCGCCTTCGGCGGCATCTTCACCTTCATCCAGGAGTTCCAGGGCTTCCTGAGCCCGGGTGTGCTTGCGGTATTCCTCTTCGGCTTCTTTGTGCCGAAGTGCCCGCGCATCTTCGGCTGGCTGGGCATCGCCATTGGTGCAGCCCTCTTCGGCATCCTGAAGGTCATCCCCACCGGTGACAGCGAGTTCATGTCCATGCTGCTGGGTTCCTTCCTGAACCGCATGGCCATCTGCTTCGTCTTCGTCTGCCTCGTCGGCCTCGTCATGACACTCGTCAACGCAGCCCGCGGCGGAGAAGCCGTCATCCTGGAAGACAAGGGCATCATCGAAATGAAGACCTCCCCGCGTGCCAAGATCTTCGGCACCCTGGTGGTCATCGCCACCATCACCCTCTACATCGTCTTCTGGTAAAGCTCCCCCAGTAAGAGGAGCAAGGGTCAAGACCATCACCTCCCCTCATACCCCCGTGTCCCATCCTGCGGCACGGGGGTATTTTATTACCCATACCCGACAGTACTCCTCCGGCACCTCCCCGGCACCGGGAACTTCGCCTAAGTTTGCTGCACAGCACGGCAACAGCTCCGCCCGGCATCAGCGGAGCAAACCCGGCGACGACACAAAAAATCCCTGTGTGCCGTAACACACAGGGAGAAGGGAAAAGCAGAGAGCCGTACCGGAACGCGAACGGGTAGCGCCTCAACCCAAGCGGAACGTGATGCGGGCCTTACTCATGTCGTAAGGTGAGACCTCGATCTTCACGCGGTCTCCCACCACCAGACGGATGAAACGCTTGCGCATCTTGCCGGAAATGTGGGCGAGGAACTCATGCCCATTAGCCACCTTGACGCGGAACATCGTGCCGGCAAGCACGGCGGAAACGACACCCTCCATCTCAATCTCGGCCTCACTGTCATCCTCAGCCTTCTTTTTCCTGATAGGGGCAGAGCTTTCTGTGACGGGACGAGCACCAGAGCGGCCGTTGCCGCGAGGTCCGTTATTGCGTTGCTGCGGCTTACCGCCGCGGTTGTTGGGAGGATTAGCCATTGATGATAGAAACGTTCTTCCCGCGCCACGCGCGGTGCGCGCCTAGTTTAAACTCCATCTGCACACTTGGCAAGAGAAATCTCCCTATCCCCGACCGAAAAATCAAAAAAATAGCCCCAAAACGCAAAATGGGATTGACAAAACGACTGTTTGAGGGTAGAGTAGCCGCCCCGAACTAAGAGGTTCGCAGGCGAAAGCCTAAACCGGAATACATAAACGAATATGAAAACCTTCTCTGCCAAAGCCCAGGATATTGAGCGTAAGTGGTATGTGATCGACGCCGCCGACAAGGTGCTCGGTCAGGTCGCTGTAGAAGCAGCCAACCTGCTTCGCGGAAAGAACAAGACAATCTTCACTCCCCACGTCGACTGCGGTGACTACGTCATCGTCGTGAATGCCGACAAAGTTGTGCTTACCGGCAACAAAGAGCGCGCCAAGATCTACACCCGCTACACCGGCTACGTTGGCAACCAGGTCGTGACCACCCCCGCCAAGCTCCGCAAGACCCATCCTGAGCGCATTCTGGAGCAAGCCATTCTCGGCATGGTACCCCACACCCGTCAGGGCCGCGCACAGGCCGTACGTCTCAAGGTCTACTGCGGCGCCGAGCATCCTCATGCCGCCCAGAGCCCGGAAACTGTCACGATCGCCTAACCTACTTAACACACCATGAGTTCCGTCACTCCCTACAATGCCACAGGCCGCCGCAAGGAAGCCGTCGCTCACGCTTGGCTGACCCCCGCTGAGGAAGGCAAGTCCGGCGCCATCACCATCAATCGCCGCAGCTTCGAGGAATACCTCGTCACCGACGCCCTCCAGAACGTCGTGCTGCAGCCCTTCTACGCCACCAACACCATCAAGAAGTACAACGTGCGTCTTGTGGCCAAGGGTGGCGGTATCCACGGCCAGACCGGCGCCATGAGCCTGGCCATCGCCCGCGCACTTGTCATGATCGACGAGGAGTACCGCACCGCCCTTCGCGAGCAGGGGCTTCTGACCCGCGACTCCCGCATGAAAGAACGCAAGAAGGCCGGCCGTCCCGGTGCCCGCAAGCGCTTCCAGTTCAGCAAGCGCTAAAGAGCGGCCAGCAACGAGCCTCTTTTATGGGCCGGACACTCCATGGAGGGTGTCCGGCTCATTGGCGTTGCAGAGACTTGCGCCTGCCTGCCCCGCGGGCATCGGGCGGCAGCGCGCAGGCCTTCACCGGTGCGTGCACCTTTGTACTTGATTCCTGCGGGGTGTCCCGCTATAATCCCTGCGTTCTTCAGACCATGTCCAGCACATTTGGCAGCATTTTCAACGTAAGCACCTGGGGGGAATCCCACGGAGTGGGAGTAGGCGTCGTGATCGATGGGTGTCCTGCGGGCGTCCCCATCAGCGCGGAGCAAATCCAGGCCGAACTCGATCGTCGCCGGCCCGGCCAGAGCGACATCGTTACCCCCCGCAACGAAGAAGACCGTGTTGAAATCCTCAGCGGCGTACTCGACGGCATCACCCTGGGAACCCCCATCGCCCTTTCCGTGCGCAACAAAGACCACCGCTCCTCTGCCTACGATGAGATGCAGCACATCTACCGCCCCTCCCATGCGGATTACTGCTACGACGCCAAGTACGGGCGCCGCGCCTGGGCCGGAGGAGGACGCGCCAGTGCCCGGGAAACCATCGGTCGCGTTGCCGCCGCCGCTGTTGCCCGTGCCGTAGCGCAAGCCATCGTCCCTGAGCTCGACGTCATCGCCTGGGTTCAGCAGGTGCACACGATCATCTGCCCCACGCCGCCCGCGGATGTGACCCGCAGCAGCGTTGAAAGCAACATCGTGCGCACGGCCGATGCCGCCACGGCCGCCGCCATGGCCGCCGCCATCCGCGAAGCCCGTTCGCAAGGCGACTCGCTTGGCGGCATCATCGCCTGCACGGTGCGTCATTGTCCACCGGGGTTGGGCGACCCCGTTTTTGACAAGCTTGAAGCCACCCTGGGGCACGCCATGCTCAGCATTCCCGCCTGCAAAGGCTTTGAGGTCGGCAGCGGCTTCCGCGCGACCAATTTCCGGGGCAGCGAGCACAACGACCCCTTCTACATGGAAGGCTCGCGCGTCCGCACCCGTACCAACAACTCCGGCGGCATCCAAGGAGGTATCTCCAACGGAGAGGCCATCCTCATGCGACTGGCTTTCAAGCCTACCGCTACCCTCATGCTGGAGCAGAACACCGTAGACGATGCGCATCGGGAAGTCACCCTTCGCGGCAAGGGGCGGCACGATGCCTGTGTCCTCCCGCGGGCCGTCCCCATCGTAGAAGCCATGGCCTGGCTTGTTCTCTGTGACCATCTGCTGCGTCAGCGCTGCTGCCGCATTTGATCAGGTACCGGCGTCTGGCACAGGCGTCTGGTGTGCTCATTCATCCCGGCCGCCATTCAAGCGGCGGGCGGTTCGCACACACTGCCTCAACCAGAATCCCGCGGAAGAATCCCGCGGGGCCCTGTCAGGCGGGTACATCATCGTGCTCGCTGCCCGTATACGGCCGGGCCAGAGTTGGATAAGAGCCGTACCGGGGTAGAGTTGGGGAAGCTGGTGCGGGGAATCAGCGACCTCGCACCAAGCGGTAATTGTACCACGCCAGAAGGAGAAAAATCATCGCGTTATACGCCGAAGCCGTATAAATGGTCAGAGCTGTTCCCAGCACCAGGCAAGCAGCCACACCCACCAGACCGCAGAGTCGGGGACGCTCCGTCAGCACCATCACCATCTGTCCCCCATCCAAGGGAAAAATCGGCAGCAGATTGAACACCGCCCAGAACACCCCAATACCACACAGTAAGCTGTAGAACTGGAACAACCGCGGGGACATCGCCTCCAGCGCCGCCAGACTCTCCGCACTCACCGGGCCCTGAATAAGCTCCTCCCCCGTAAACGGCAGACTGAAATATGCCAGAATGCGCCATGCCGCGGAAAAATCCCCGCCCAGCTGCAATCCCAGCAGCACCACGGCCGCGACACCCGGCACGAGCGTGCCCAGAGGTCCGGCGAGCAACATCGCGATCGCTTGTCCCCGGGAAGGCGGCGGTGGTACAGCCTCGGTTAAACCTCCCGTCCATGCCAGCAGGACAGATGCAGACGCTCCGTAGCCGTGTTTGGCCATTAGTGCATGCCCCAGCTCATGGGTGAGCAGACAAAGCAGTCCCGCTGCGATAAAGAGCAGCGTGTAGACGAGACTATTCGTATCATCCATGCCCAGTCCGCCGCCAAGTATCAGCAACAGTATAAAAATCGAGGGGTGAACCGTGATCTCGATACCAAAAAGCCGGAAAGAAATTGTCAGTTGATCCATAGGTGACCGCAGCATACCCATATGTGCCTTGAGAATCAAGTATTTCTTCCGTCATGTCGCCACTTTGAAAAATTTCTTGCACCTTTTTGCAAAAAAAAGCTTGCCATGTTCAGCATATATCTGTATAATAGCGCCGCACCTCACCGGTGACGGTGAGTGATGCGAATCAAATCCGGCGTAGCTCAGCGGAAGAGCGGGTGACTGTTAATCACTAGGCCGTTGGTTCGATCCCAACCGCCGGAGCTGAAAGCCCTCGGGACACAACGTCCCGGGGGTTTTTGCTTTCTCCCCTGTGAGGGGGCTCACGCAGGCATTCTTCATTGACGACTAGAAAAGAGACAGCTTTTCCGGAGCTTCCTGCTTCTTCCTTTCAGCCAACTTGTAGGAACCATGTCCGGGACGCGCTGCGGCCGCCGTGGGAGCCTTGCCAGAAGCGGTGCGCATCCTCCGCGCTCACCCCGCGTAAATTAACATAGCGCGTGCGCAGCAGATTCAGATTGCCATGCCCCATGAACAGCTGCAGCGCATTCAAATCCCGGTAGCACTTCGCAAAGTAGCTGGCAAACGTATGGCGCAGCACATCCTGCTGCCAGAGCCCGAAGCCGGCTGAGAGCCGCACACTCCGCCATTTCCTCACCCAATTGCCCGGGCAAATCCGCGCCTCCGGCGCGGCCCCCACAGCCGCCTGCGCCCCTTCCAGGATCGCCCGCAGAGCAGGACAAATAGGCACATGCCGCCCCCCACCCGTCTTACTGTGCCGCGCCGGGACGATAATCTCACCCTCCGCCAGGTCGATGTCGCTCCAGCGCAACCGCGCCGTCTCCTGCGGGCGAATCCCCGCATAAAGCATCAGCCCCACCGCCGGCAGACACACCCCCTTCCGATACCGCTTCGCCGCCCCCAGCAAGCGCTCAATCTCAGGGCGTTGCAGTGCACAAATCTCCCGCTCGCGGATACGCGGCACCTCCACCCACCTCGCCGGATTCTCCCGGCACCACTCCCGGCGGATCCCCTCGTTGAACAACCCCACCAGCACCGCCCGCGCCTTCACCCGCCGCGATGGGGAAGGGAACAGCTCCTCCAACCGCTGCACACACTCACGCCGCGTGATGGAACCCAGCAACCGCCCCTTCCACCCATCCTCCCCCTCACCCAGCTTCCGCAAACACTGCCGGATATCCTGCACCGTGCGCCGCGAACGCCCCGCCTTAATCACCAGCAACCGCTCCACCGCCTCACCAAACGTCACACTCTCCCCGCGCCGCGACCACGCCTCCACCCCCAGCCGCATGCACTCCCGCAGCGTCCGCAACCGCTCCCCGCGATCCAACCCGCGCGGCAGCGCATCCAGCCCATCCAGCACCAGGCGGACACACTCCGCCAGTGTCAGCCCGCTCTCCTTCAGCAGAAACTCTGCCGCCTTCCGATCTCTTGCCTGTATACTCATGTCCTATGCGTAGTCAAACTTTTTTTTGAATAAAAAATCCTAAAACAATCGGTGTATCCTATCTATCTCATTTAAGATGAATACCCAGTGCATCATTATGAATGGCATGGAACCACGCGAATATCAAGACTAAGAGACAGCGGAGCAACATCATTCCATGGCGAGACAGGAGACTCTCATGCAAAAGAACTGCGCGAAAGGAGAACAGCTAACGGTTTGACTCATTTTGCGCTCCCGATGTGTCTATTTCTCTGAAAACCAAGATAAGGGAAAAAGTCGTCCAGTATTCCAATGAGCTCATAAGAGGCTTCATGATTGAGGATGAAAGGCGAAGAGGAACGAGTTTGAGGAAACGAAAAAAGACATACGCATAGGACATGCGCTACTCTAGAATTGCCTGTTAGATTAGGCAACAATTCCAAAGCACATAACCAATCCTAAGCGTATGAAACTCCATTTGCCCCTTCCACTCCGCGCAGCTCTCCTTGGCTGCTTCACTGCCGCGGCTCTTGTGCCCCCCGCTGCTGCTCTAACCTGGGACCCTCAAAATGAGACCTGGGCTGTAGGTTCGCCCTTTAGTTCAGGTGAAACATTCCAACCAGGGAGCGATGCCACCTTTGGCCCGTTGAATGATACAACCGAAACGGTTAACCTAGAAGGTTCATTGGAGGTGGGCGAGATGATTGTCGATGCAGGAGCCGGTAAGACCTACACCTTCACTGGCACAGGCTCCATCACGTCCCTTTCCAGCCTTACAGTGAGCAGCGGCACCGCTGAGTTCTCTCAAGGCCAGATCTTGCCGGAAGGAGCCCAGGTGGATATTGACGGAGGTGGTAAGCTGCAACTGGGCACGGGCGATGACCTCTGCAACTGCAATCTCAACCTGACCCTAGGGGGAACCGGGAATGGAGCCGCTGAGTTGGAGTTGGCGGGGAATAATGAAATGACGGTTCTTGCCGGGTCGTTAACCATGAAGGATGGCTCCATTCTCAGGATGCGCAGTACCGGATATTACCCTTGGCTTGAGATGCGGGGAGACCTTACGGTAGAGGGGACGGTTACGGTGGATATGGCGGCAAATATGGCTGCCCTCAATATCAGTGGCTCCTACCAGGGGGACGGCACCATCCGGATCACGGGGGAGAGTACCTGGTCTATGATTTCATTGCGGGCTCCAGGAAACTATAACTTGATCCTGGATTGCATAGACGCCGAGGTGAGTCTGAATAACGACACTTATGCAAATATTGTTATTCCGGAGCATCGAGCCGGCGGTCTCTCCTTTGCCGGAAGTCGTGCGTCTGCGGATGTTCACGTGGATGGTGAGTTTTACGTGACTGCAACCTCTCCCAATGTCATCCTCAAGTCGCTGACCGGCAGCGGAACGGCTCTGGTAAGTCAGGGTACCCTCATTGTGGAGGATGGTGACTTTTCCGGCTTGATGCAGGTTGGAGAGTCGTGGCAGTTCAGTGATGCGACGCTTGTTCTGGGCTCGTCGAATGCTATGTCCCATGCGGAGTCGGTGCGTCTGACAGGAGGCGACTCATGCGTGGCATCTTTGGCTCTGGCGGAGGGTGTGGGTTCTACCACCCTGAAGAAGCTGGCGGCCTTAGAGTACTCCCGCCTGCAGACCGGCAGCTACCGGGTGAAAGAAGGCGGTTCGTTTGCCGGTACGTTGGAAAACGGGGCGGCGCTGGTGGTTGGAGCCGGCAGTACGATGGATGTGGATGGTGCCCGGGTGGCTGAGTCCGGTGCGGCCAGCATCGTGGGTGAAAGCGGCAGTACGATCCGGAATCTGACCCTCGGATCGGGTATGACGCTGTCCGCGAGCCTGAGAGCTGGTGATCAGGAGGTCTCCCTTAATAATCTGACGCTGGCGGCGGGCGGAACGATTTGCGTCGCTATGGATGGGAGCCTCTCGGCGGGTTACACGCCGATTTGCAGCTATACGGCAGGGGACAGCCTTGTCTCTTCACTGCCGGCAGGCGAAACGGTCCTGCTGACTCTGGGGAATGGCAGTATCCTTCACTCGGGAGAGGTGGAAAGCTACGTGCTGATACGCGATGTGGGCAGTACCGCCGATGCCGGATGGTTCAGTCTCAGTTACACGGGTGATGAGAATTCGACGTATGAGCTGCTGGTGGAGAATGGTGATCTGGTGCTGAAGATCAAAGGGGATGCGCCGGAGGACCTGACCTGGAACGGTGGCGCAGAGGGCGTATGGAACAATGCAGGGGACTTGACGTGGCAGAGCGGGGGGGTAGACTCCGACTTCACGGCGTATGACCGCGTGACCTTCGGTACTCAGGAAGGCGTGGGGAAGTCTGTGGTGCATGTGGATGCGGGTGGTGTGATTGCTGGGGCTGTCACCGTGGTGGGCAGCACAGATTACGAGATCAGCGGCGGCGCAATCATGTCTGCCGCTGGGCTGACCGTCGGTACTCAGGCAGAGGCGTTTGATGCTACCCTGACGCTCGCATCGGCCAACAGCTGGGAAGGTGATTCCGTCATCAACAGCGGTACGGTGGTAGCAGCGCATGCCGAGGCCCTGAGTGATACGTCTGTGCGGGTGAACAGCGGTGCGAACCTGCGCCTCGCTCTGAACGAAGGCGAGACACTGGCGGCGCCGGTGCAACTGGCGGGTGGCACTGTGTCAGCGGCATCTCCGGGGCCGGTAGTGGTTAAACTCGATGTGCTGGATGCAGGCGGCACCCTCGATGGCACCGAGGGGGCTCTGACGGCCAGCATCGGGGCGGTTGCAGAGAATGTCGGGCTTCGTACGGCGGGTACGGTCACGTTGAGTAGCATCGATGCGGACGTCCTGAAACTCGGGACGCTGCGCTTCGAGTCTGGAAAGAACACCAGCGTCACCGTCGGCAAACTGGAGGTGGCCGCTTTGGTGTCAGATGATGTGGCAAGCCGGCTGGAGACCCTGGAACTGTCGCTTACCGGCAGTGATACTCGCATGGCAGGTACTGTGCAGACGGATGTGCTGACGCTGAGCAGCAACAGGACACGTGCGACAGGCGCTGCCGCTCAGATTTCCCGCCTGAATGTGGGCACCCTGCGCTACACTTTCCTGCAAACCGGTACAGCCCCGCTGACGCTGGGCTCGTACAGCAGTGCCGCCGCAGGTGGGGTCATCAGCATTGACCTGACCTCTCGCGCTCTGGCTGTCGGAAACGGCACGTACACCCTGCTGAGTCTCAACGGAGCAGGTTCTGAACTCGACACCGCGGACTTCTCGCTGAGCAGTTCCACGCTTTCTCTGCTGGGGGAAGAGACCGCAGCTGAACTCCTGCTGTCCACGGACGGGAAGAGCCTGCTGGTGACCCTCAGCGAGCTGACGCCGGTGACGCCGGATGAACCCATCACGCCGGATGAGCCCATTACGCCGGAGACGCCTACGGCCGGCTATTATGAGCGCGAGCTGGGCTCGGCCGCCAGCACGAATGGCCGCGCGGGCCTGAGGCTTGCTGATCAGGCGACAGAAGCCCAGACCGTGCAGCCGGGTGGTGATATGGAGCTCCTCCTGGCGGCTCTGGATGAAGCCATTGGCACAGGCAACAGGGGAGCGGCGGATGCCATCGCTGCCCAGCTCTCGGGTGCGAGTGCCACCACCTTGGGCATGGCTTTCTCTGCCGACGCGCAGCGCCATCTGAACAGCATCCGCAACCGGCTCGCCACTATGAAGGTGGACAGCATCGGCGCCCCGGCAGCTGACCCCGTCACCGGCCCCGAACCAGAAACGACGAAGCCCCTGAGTGCCTGGGTCAATGCGGAAGGCAGCTACCAGACGATGGAGCAGAGCGGCAGCGCTCCCGGCTACAGCATGACCAGCTGGGGCGGCACCGTCGGGGTGCAGGGCTCACCGCTGAAGAACCTCGACTGCGGACTTGCACTCACGGCTCTCTACGGTGACCTTGACGCCGACGCCCGCGACGCTGCGAGCGGTGACCTGGACACCTGCTACATCAGCGCCTTCGGCCAGTACCGGCACAGCGCGTGGTCGCACACGCTCGTGGCCTCGCTGGGGCTGAGCGACATCAGCCTTGACCGCACCGTGAGCCACAGCCAGGGCAGCTACCGCACCAGCGGCGACACCGATGGTGTGAGTTTGGGCCTCCTCTATGAACTCGCCTACGACATCCCGCTCAACGGCGGCGCCACCACCATCATCCAGCCGCTGGTGAACCTCAGCTACCTGCACACCACAGTCGACGGTTACACGGAGACGGGCAGTGACGCCGCGCTGAGCTATGGCAGGCAAAGCATGGACAGCGTGAGCCTCGGCCTCGGCGCACGCATCCAGAGCCTGACCGGCGCCAGCGTCTTCAACCGCAGCGCACTGGTGGAAGGCCGTGTACTGGCGAAGTTCAACTGCGGCGACCGGCGGAGCGCGGCGAGCGTAGGCTTTGCCAACGGCATCGGGCTGGCCGGAGTTGAGTCCGCAGAGATCGGCGTCTTCGGTGTCGAACTGGGCGCCGGGCTCACCGTCCCGCTGGGCAGCGAAGCGGGCTCCATCTTCGTGGATGCCAGCTACGAACTCTACAGCGAATACAGCAACCTGAACGCCAGCGTGGGCTACCGCCTGAGCTTCTAAGCTCACCCCGCGATAGTTACGCATCCACACGAAAACCTCTCACAGCAGAAGTCACATCCCTGGTCCGCCATGCCTTCGCGGCGTGGCGGGCTATTTCTTCGACCCTTTATCCTTGAATGATAGCCCGTGCTTTGCTAGAATCGGCCAGCGTATGACATACACGGAGAAACTTCAGAACCGCATCAACCAGACCCGTTCGGCATTGTGCGTGGGGCTGGACCCTCGCCCGCAAACTGAGAATATGACGCAGCTAGCCGATTGGCTGCGCCGGGTGGTGGAAGAAACCGCCCCTTACGCTGCGTGCTACAAGCCGAATATCGCCTATTTTGAAGCGATGGGGCTGCCCGGGTTGCAGGTGCTCGAGGAGCTCCTGCCGGATATGCCGAAGGACATACCCGTGATTCTGGATGCGAAGCGTGGCGATATCGGCGAGACGCAGAAATACTACGCCCAAGCATATTTCGACCGCATGGATGTGGATGCTGTGACGCTGAATCCTTTCATGGGTTACGATATTCTGGCCCCTTTCCTTGATCGGCCCGGCAAGGCGGTGTACCTGCTGGCGGTGACTTCCAATGCGGGCGCTGCCGATATTGAACGGCAGGTTTTGGCGGATGGCCGCAGGGTTTACCAACTGGTTGGGGATATGGTGTTGCGCTCCCGGGCGGAGAACAGTGCCGCTGAGGTAGGCATGGTCATGGGTTTGACCAACGCCGGCGATGATGTGCTGCAGGCGCTGCCGGATGCTCCTCTGTTGATCCCCGGCTTCGGTGCCCAGGGCGGCGATGTGTCGGCCCTGGCCGGCAGCAACCGCACGGCCCCGAATGTTGTCAATGTCTCCCGGGGAATCCTTTATAAGAATCCCGAGCTGAGCTTTGCCGAGAAGGCAGCTGATTTCGCCGCCCGCATACGCGAGGCGGTGGGGTTGTGAGCGGGCCGTTCTCCTGATGAGGTTGTGGTCTTGTTCTCCTGGTCATGAAACAGTACCTTGAGTTGCTCGATGATGTGCTCACTCACGGCGTTGGCCGCGAGGATCGCACCGGAACCGGAACGATTGGGGTGTTTGGTCGTCAGGCCCGCTTTGATTTGCGTGAGGGCTTTCCTTGCCTCACCACCAAGAAGCTGCACCTGCGTTCCATTATTTATGAGCTCCTTTGGTTCCTCCAGGGAAGCACCAATGTGCGCTACCTCCAGGAGCACGGAGTGACGATTTGGGACGAGTGGGCCGATGAGAACGGTGACCTCGGCCCCGTGTACGGCTCGCAGTGGCGTAAGTGGCCGGACGGGAAGGGGGGCTCCATTGACCAGATTGCCAAGCTCATCGACGGATTGAAACACAATCCGTGGAGCCGTAGGCATATTGTGTCGGCCTGGAATGTCGCGGAGGTAGACAGCATGGCGTTGCCGCCTTGCCACTGCCTTTTCCAGTTTTGCGTGATTCCGTCGCAAACTGAGGGCTCCAAGCACGGCCTGAGTCTGCAACTCTACCAGCGCAGCTGCGACCTCTTTCTCGGAGTCCCCTTCAATATCGCGAGCTATGCACTGTTGCTGATGATGGTGGCTCAGGTCTGCGGATATGAAGCCCGCGAGTTTGTTCACACCTTTGGTGATTTGCATCTTTACCGCAACCACCTCGAGCAGGCACGCCTGCAGCTCAGCCGTGAGCCCCGTCCTCTGCCTGTCATGCACATCAATCCCGCCATCACCTCGATTGATGCTTTCACCTACGAGGACTTCTCCCTTGAGAATTACGACCCCCACCCTCACATTAAAGCTCCCATTTCCGTATGAAGCCCTACTTTACAGGAGTGGTAGCCATGGCCGGGAACCGGGCTATCGGTAAGGAACAGCGCATCCCTTGGCGTTTGCCTGAGGATATGCGTGTTTTCAAACGTCTGACGATGGGGCACCCTCTTCTCATGGGTCGTAAGACATGGGAATCTCTGGGGCGTCCTCTCCCTGGCCGTCAGAACATTGTTATGACACGTGACACCTCCTACCGCGCGGATGGTGCTGTCGTGATTCGAGCCTTGGACGAGCTGAATGATTTGGAACTCCAGCATGAGGAAGTGATGGTTATCGGAGGTGCTCAAATCTACGCACTGGTGCTGCCGCGCATGCAGCGCCTCTGGGTTTCCGCCGTGCAGGGCGAGTATGAGGCCGACACTTTTTTCCCCGCCTTCGAACAGCAATTCCCTTATTGCTCGCTTCAGAAACGGTTCGAGGGGTTTGACCTCTTTCTTTACGAACGCTGAGCTTCTGCTCCGGTGCATCGGTTGCCCGGCTCCATGCAAGTGCTTTGTTAGCTGCCCGGTCAGATGTTCCTTCGTTCGTCTGTGGTCAGGCGCAGGCCCGGCAGAGGTGAGTTGCTTTCCCCGTCCTTTTCTGAGACTTTCCGTCACTTCTGTCGGGGCTCCCTACGCTTGAGGTGTCGCGCTGTATCAAGGTGTCGTTCGGTATCAATTTGAGGGGCGTTGCACATGTGCCCGCTCTGTTTCCCTGCTTTGCCTGCCGGGCGCAGCAGGATGTGCCTGACAAGGCATTGTATTGGGGGCTGCATGACGATTCTATCGACGGGGCAATGGAAGTTTGTTCATAATGGAAGCTGGACGAGGTGATGGGAATATGGTATAAGAAGCCGATATGAAAGCGGCTCCTGTTTTGGCTATTGTGGTTCCTTGCTATAGGGAAGAGGAAACGCTCCCCGTGACGGCTCCTGTTTTGGGGAACCTGCTCCGGGGAATGATGGAGGACGGAATGGTGAGTCCTGAGAGTTATATTTGTTTTGTGAACGATGGAAGCCGGGATGGTACCTGGACGGAGATTCTCAGGCTGCAGGAGGAGAGTCCTGTGTACAGGGGTATCAATTTATCCAGAAACTTTGGTCACCAGTCGGCGCTGATGGCGGGGCTGCTGACGGCTGAGGCAGATGTCTATGTGAGCATTGATGCTGATCTGCAGGACGATGAACAGAAAATCCGGGAAATGGTGCAGCTGTATCTGGAGGGTAAGGACATCGTCTACGGTTGCCGGGATAAACGCGATACTGATACGTGGTTTAAGCGGACAACGGCGCTGATGTTTTACTCGCTGCGCGCGTGGATGGGTTGTGATACGATTCGCAATCATGCCGATTACCGCCTGATGAGTCGCCGGGCGGTGGACGAATTGCGCAGATTTGGAGAGGTGAATTTGTATTTGCGAGGGGTTGTCCCTTTGCTGGGATTCCCTCATGGTTATGTTTATTATGACCGAAAGGAGCGCAAGCAGGGAGAATCCAAGTACCCGCTGATGAAGATGCTGCGCTTTGCGTGGAATGGTGTGGTGAACTTCTCGGAGTTTCCCCTGCTGTGTGTGGTGTGGGCGGGGGCTGTGTCTCTTGCGGTCAGTTTGATTCTGATTCTGTGGACGCTGATGCAGTGGTCTGCAGGTCACACGGTGCCCGGCTGGACGTCGACGGTGCTGGTGATTGCCTTGTTCGGTTCGCTTCAGTTTATTTTCACAGGTGTGCTGGGGTTGTATATCGCGAAGATCTTCAAGGAGACGAAGCGCCGGCCCCTGTACATCGTGCAGGATGATTGTACGCCGCATCGGCATTGAGTGACTAGCTGAGCAACTTCCTCAACTCGGTTCTCCTGTTGTCTGGCTGAGGGGAGGAAGCAAGGGGGGGGAAGCCGCGCTCCTGCTGCAGGTTTGCCGGAACTTGCAGGTTTGCCGCGACTGGAGGCTGCGTGAGAGCTGGTCCCGGAGGCTGTCGGGGCCAGCCTGGCATGGAGAGGCTTCGGAAGACTTGGATGGGCTTGGCCGCGCCCGGCGGTCAGTCAAGGCGGTAACTTTCTCCGGGCCGGGGTATGATGACGCGGGTGCCCGGCAGGAGGGATGTGAGTTTCTGCTGCATCCAAGCCAGGGCTTCTGCGTCGCCGTGGACAAGCAGGATGGTGCCCGGGGAGAGCGTGACGGCGTAGTCGAGCAGGGCTTCGCGCGTGGCGTGGCCCGAGAAGTCAAAGCATTCCAGCCGGCAGTTGAGAGGGTAGGCTTGCCCGCCTTTTTTCTGGAGTCTGACGGTTTCTCCATGGGTAGCTGATTTCAGAATGCCTGCGGGGGAGTCCGGGTCGCTGTAACCGACGAAGAGAATCGCATCCTTCGGGTGAGGCAGGACTTGGGTGGCCAGGATGTGCGAGACGGTGTGCTCGCTCATCATGCCGCTTGAGACGAGGTAGATGTTGCCGGGGGAGGTGATCAGCGGGGCTTTGCCTTGCTTGGGCAGACCGTGGGTGACGACGCTGTCCCGCAGGCGATAGCCCGGTTTGCGGCGCGGGGTGGAGTCCGCCAGCTTGTCGTAGATGAGTGAGATTTTGGAGCTTAAGCCGCCAAAGTAGACGGGAACGTCCGGGATGAGCCCCTCTTCTTTGAATCGACCGATTTCACAGAGGAGTTCCTGGCTTTTGCCCAGGGCAAAGACGGGGATGAGCACGGCTCCGTCCCCCTCCAGGGTTTCGCGAATGGCATGGGCGAAACGCTGCAGTTCTTTCTCGCGGGTGTATTCCGGATGACGCTCGGTGATGCCGTGGGTGCACTCCATGATGAGGATGTCGATGCCGGATGTGGGGAATTGTGCGCCGGCGATGAGTGTCTGGTCGTCGAATTGGACGTCGCCTGTGTAGAAAAGAGTTGTGTTGCTTTGGGTTTCGAGCTCGACGCCACAGGAGCCCAGGATGTGGCCGGCGTCGTACAGGGTGGTCAGGACGGAGCCTCCACGACCGGTGCGGAAGGGTTGGTTGTACGGGCGTGACATCCAGGAGCGCTCGGCCTGATCCAGCTCGGGATGGGTATAGAAGGGGTACTCGATGATGCCTTCCTGCGTGCGCTTGGCTGTCATGACGTTGACGGAGTTGTGCAGCATGGCATCGGCGATTTGTGCTGTGCCCGGGGTCATGATGACTTCGGCTCCGGGGTATTTGTCCTGCAGGATGGGAAGGGTGCCGATGTGGTCGAGATGGGCGTGGGTGATGATGATGGAGTCTGGATCGGCGGCCCCGATGAGGGCGTAGTTCGGGCAGGCTTCGTGCCCGTCTTTTTTGGGGTGCATGCCGGCATCGAGGACGATGCGCGTGCCATCTATGTCGACCAGGTAACTATTGGATCCAATTTCGGCAGATCCTGTCAGGTTGGTGAAGGTGATCATGGAGTTGAACGTTGGGCCATTCTGCCCGAAGTGGGACGCCTTGTCAATACTGATGTGGCGGCTGTGGGGGATGCTGCGTGGCGGGTGCCGGCAATGACGGCGCGAACCTGCTCATTATCCTGGGGCGATGCACGGCAAAACAGGTGGCGGCGGGCTCCGGTGGGATTGGACCGGCCGTGCCTTTACAACAGGGGACGTTTGACCGGGGGTGGGTCTTTGGGTGCTCTGACAGCTTCAAAGTCAAGGAGGCTTTCACGAGGGGGATTGCCGGTGCGTGATTCTGCGCTGCCTGTACGGGTATCGGTGCCCGTACTGGTGCGTGTATCGGCCGGGGTGGCTTTTCGCCCTGAGCTGTGCGACGCGGCGGCTCTATGCGAGAGCAGGTCGCTGTAGATGGTGAGGTAACTCTCGACGGTGTCTTTGAGTCGGAAGGGATAGGGAATCTCACCGGGCATGCTGGGGCGGTAGGTGTGCCACTGCAGGAGGTTCTCGGCGATGGTTTTTGTGGCACCCGGTTCGACGCGCCCCTCGGGAAGGAAGGAGTCGAGCAGTTCTCTCATGACTCCGTGGTCGTAGGCGAGTACGGGACGACCCAGGGAGAGGGCTTCGAGGATGGGGCGATTGTAGCTTTCCGGGCGGCGGGAAAGATAGAGGGCGACGTCACAGGCGCAAAGGACGTCGCGCAGATCCGGCCGCGCTCCCAGCCAGATGATGCGCTCATCCAGCTGGGCGTTGGCGAAGAGACTGCGCAGTGATTCCAGATAGTCGGGATCCGACTTGCGGGAGTCTCCCACCAGGTAGGCGATCGGGGAGAGCCCGTGGTGCATGAGCGTGGTGAGGATGGGCGCGAGGTCTTCCAGTCCATGCAGAGGGGTGATGGGGGCAGGAACACAGATCGTGTAGCTGTGCCCGCGCGGCATCTGGGTCTGGCGCCATTGCTCGAGCCAGTTGGCCGACGGACTGTAGCCCGGGAAGCAAAGCCGCTCGTCGACGCCGTAGGGGATGACCCAGGTTTTGGCGCCGGGTGGGAAGGTGCCCCGCTTGGTAAGGGTGTTCCGCAGGTATTTGGAGATGAAGACGAGGGCGTCGCAGCTGCGCATGGCCCACCTTTCCCAGCGTCCGGTGATAAAGCCAGTGACAACGCCTACCACGAGGGGCCTGAGCTTGGGCTTTATGTTACGGCAGGCAAGTTTGGCGATGAGTGCGGCTTCAGGCGTGTAGACTTGCAGGATGTCCGGCTTGGTGGAGCAGATCTCGCGCCGTACGCGCTTGGCTGCTGCCAGTCTGCTGTACCAGCCACCCGCCCGGCAGGTGATGTGGTCGACTTGGGCTGAGGTGAGTCTGCCGATGAGATCGCAGGCGGGAGACATGAGGGCGTTCGTCGTGCCGCGAGCCTGCATGCCCCGCGCCAGATCAACCGCGAGTTCATTGACGCCGCCGGGTTTGAGGCTGGGGTTGAGGTGCAGGATTTTCATGGCTCCGGGCAGAGTGAGCGGTATACCGCCAGATGGGCTTCGATCATGTCTTGCCGGCGGTAGGGGGAGGGGACGGGAAGTTTGGGGGTGGGAGCGTGCTTGTACCAGGCGGCCAGTTTTTCTACCATGGCTCCGGTATCGGCTGTGGCGACTTTGCCTTCCGGCAGGAAGACGTTCAGCTGCTCGCCAACTCCGCCGTGTTCGTAGCCAGCGACAGGGCGTCCGAGCGCAAGGGCGTCGAGTGTTGTTTTGCCGAAGGACTCCGGCTGAAGGGTAAGGGAAAGGGTGACGTCGCAGGCGCAGAGGATGTCGCGCAAATCGAGACGGTGGCCGGTCCAGGTGACGGCTCCGCTGAGGCCGGCTCGGGCAAAGGACGCGATAAGTTCATCGCGGAAGGCCTCTTTGCCGCGTTTGGTTTCACCGACGATGACGGCGTGAGCCGGAATGCCACGCTGCCGGAGTCCTGTTAGAATGGGGACGAGGTGTTGCGCACCTTTGATGCGGGTGATGCGACCGGGCAGGCAGAGCGTGTATTTGCCCAGCAGTTCGGGATAGTCCCGGTGCCAGGTATCGTACCATTCCGGGCTTGGGCGGTATTCCGGGTAGTTGCGGGTGGTGTCGACGGAGTTCGGAATGACGACGATGTTTTCCGCGGGGGTGTCCGGGTAGCGGGTCAGGATGTGCTCGCGCATGCAGTTCGAGACGGCGATGACCCGCTGGCCCTTGGCCATGATGGCTGAGTAGAAGTTGACGGAGTGGAAGCCGTGGAAGGTTGTGACAAGAGCTGGGCGTTTCTCTTGTCTCATTTTCTTCCAGGCCAGATAGCCCACCCACGCCGGCACCCGGGAGTGCAGATGCAGGATGTCGGGTTGTTCTTCGCGCAGAAGGCGCACCAGCTTGCGGATCTGGAGGAAGGTGCGCAGGCGTTTGCGGCCGATGGGGCGGGTGATGTGGCGTGCTCCGGCTGCCTCAATGCTTGGTACCATGCTGCCGCCTTCGGAGACGACGATGCATTCATCGCCGTGCGCACAGAGACCTTGGCAGAGCTCGAGTACAACTTGCTCGACTCCGCCGGAGCTCAGTGAGGGCAGTAAATGCATGATTTTCATGGCTGCGGATGGGAAAAGGTTGTGCGGGGAAAGAAGAGAGAGGAAGGAGTGAGGAAGGAGTGTGGCGGGAAGATGAGTCAGCAGTGAGGGTGGGTCAGGACAGCAGCTTGGGGAAGCGCTCCAGAATATAGTCGGCCGTCCGGCCTGCTTCGTTGAGGACGATGTCGGGAACAGGCAGCTCGTGCGTGCGGGCCCACTCCGTGAAGGTGCGTACGCTCATGTCGCTGATGAGCATGTTGAGCCCGCGGGCGACGCGTGAGATTTTCCTGCGGGGATCGCGCCCGCCTTTGGGAGTCATTTCGATGATGCCGACGGGAGCTCCGCTGGAAAGGGCTTCGTATACCATGGAGACGCTGTCCTGGGTCACCCAGACTTCACGAGCAACGGCAAGATGATCGGCTACCCAGGTGGGGCCGGTGGTCTCGACGGGTTCGACGCGAATGCTCGGACAGGTGGAAAGGACATCCTGCACGAAGTCTTTGGGCGTGCGGCGTGAGGTGGTCAGCACCATCGGGCTGGAACTGTGGCGCGTGATGTTCGCCAGTTGGGTGAGTACGGTTTCTGCATCCCAGTCATATTCTTTGCTGGGGCCACCGATGAGGATGAGCTTTTCTTTTTTCTCCAGTTCGGGATGGGGGCTGATGCAGTTGATAGCGCCGTTGGTGGTGAATACGTTGTCGGCCGGGCGGGCTCCTTCGGCAAGATCGTGCCGGGGCATGATGCAGAGATCGAACATCCCGAGCGGCAGGCTGGGTTTCATGCATACCATGCACGGGCAGTGCATGTGCCGGGCCAGACTGAGCGCTGCCAGGTGGGTGGCGTGTCCGGCGCAGAGAACCAAATCCGGCTTGGGAAGCGCGAGATCGCTCCCCGTGTAGAAGAGCTTGGCAAGCCAGGCCTTCCCGACAATGCTGACTTCGTGGAAGGTGTGCTCGCGGTCGGGTTGCAGCCGGGCTGCTTTCGCGACCAGGGCTTTGGCGAGTCCCCGGGTCTGGGCGAGATGACCGGGTTTGCCGTCGCTGACGATGTATATGATCATGGCTTATTGGAGAGGAAGGGTCACGCGGCCGCAAAGTTCTGTGCCCAGCAGCGGTGTGTTGAGTGTGCCGCAGCTGAGGTGTTCTTCCGAGACGGTATAGGTCTCCCTCGGGTCAAAGAGCATGAGCGGGGCCTGCATGGGGGCGTCGTACTCCGGCTCCCGGGGGTCAGCAATGCGGCATGGGTTCTCGCTGCATGCCCTGACAACTTCCGGCCACGTCAGCTTGCCCGGCTTGACCAGGTAGGTGTAGATGGCCGGCAGGAAGGTGTCCAGCGCCACCATACCCGCAGGCGCACTGATGAAGTCCTGCTTCTTGGAGAAGGGTGTGCATGGCGTGTGATCTGAGACGATGCAGTCAATCGTACCATCTTTGATGCCTTCTATCAGGGCGGCACAGTCCTGCTCTTCGCGAAGCGGGGGCAGGGTTTTGAAGTTGGTGTCGTAGTCGCCCAGGCATTCGTGGGTATAGAGCAGGTGATGCAGCGCGACCTCGGCCGTCACGGCCTGGCCGGCAGCTTTGGCCCGGCGGATGATGCGAACGCTTTCTGCTGTGCTCACCGTTTGGATGTGAACCTTGGCTCCGGCGTCGCGTGCCAGACGAAGCACAGTCTCAATGCCGATCTCCTCCGCGCAGGGAGGGGTGCCATGCAGGCCTAGCATGTAGGAAGTGGTGCCCGGGTGCATACAGGTGTTGCGCGTGAGCTCCGGCACATCACCGCGGACCGCAAGTGTGAGGCCGAGTTCCGCCACGTATTTCATGGCCCGGTACAGCATGAGCGTACTCGAGGGCATGGCTCCGGCATCGGTAAGAACGCTGACGCCGCGGGCGGCCATCGTGTTGTACGGTGCCTGCTGTTCGCCGTTCATGCCGACAGAGATGCAGCCCGCTGCGTACATTTCTGCCAGGGCCCGTTGGGATACGGCGTCGCGGAAGCTGTCCAGCGTTGCATAGTTGTCGAACATGAATCCGGGCGAGGGCATGACCAGCATGCCCCAGACACCTCCGTTAAGGGCTGCCTGGCCGGCACGGGTGACGCTTTCGCGTTTGCTGCGCCCGGGTTGCTCAATGTGAGCGTGCAGGTCGAAGAATGCCGGGAGAAGGAGTTTGCCTGTGCCGTCGATGATGCGGGCGCCGGCGGGGGCGCTGATGCTGCCGGCGGGGGCGAAGGTGACGTCTCCTGTGCTGCGGCCCATGCGGCAATCCACTTGCCGGCCGGCGGGATCGGTTGCATTGGTGATATAGAGGTTATTCATGGACCGGGGTTTGGGGTGTGAGGTGATAGAGAATACTCATGCGGGCGGCGATGCCGTTTTCTACCTGGTTGCAAATGAGACTGTTACGGTATTCTAAGGCGTCGTCGCAGAGCTCGACGCCGCGGTTGACCGGGCCCGGGTGCATGATGGCAAGATCCAAGTCATCGATGCGGCGCAGGCGCTCCCCGGTGACGCCGAAGGCTTGGTGGTAGTCTTGAGCGGGGAAGAATGGCGTGTCGATCCGTTCGTTTTGCACGCGCAGCAGGTAGATGACGTCCGGCTTCCACTCAAAGACGCTTTCCCAGTTCGTAAATCTGGGGATGCCTGTGTGCTTTTCCGGCGGGACGAGGGGGCCGGGGCCCATGTAGGCGACCTTCGCACCGAGCCGTTGCAGAATCACGCTGGTAGAGCGCGCCACACGGCTGTGCAGGATGTCGCCAATGATCACGACGCGTTTGCCCGCGACTGTGCCGTATTTTTCGCGGATGGTGAAGGCATCAAGAAAGGCTTGGCTCGGGTGAGCATGCGCACCGTCACCGGCGTTGATGACGGCAGCTTTGCAGTGGCGGGCGATGACGGCGGGAATGCCGCTGTTTTTATGGCGCACGATGATGTAGTCCATCTTCATGCTCATGAGCGTGTCGATGGTGTCGTGCACGCTTTCTCCTTTGACGACGGAGGAAGTGGAGACGGTGAAGGTGGTGACGTCCGCCGAGAGGCGGTGCGCCGCTACTTCAAACGATGAGCGGGTGCGTGTGCTTGGCTCGTAGAACAGGGTCAGCACTGACTTGCCCTTGAGCGCAGGTACCTTCTTCACGCTTTTGGTGAAGATGTCCTTCATGGCAGAGGCGCTGTCGAGAATCGTATGGATATCCTCGTCGCTCAGGGAGCTGATGGTGAGTAAATCTTTTCTCGGGTTCATGTGGGTGAGGCTGAGGATCAGTCGCTTGTTGCGTCAGTGGCTTTTGGTCAGTAACTTGGTGTCGGGTGGTTGAAGTCAGTAGCTTATGGAATCGGTACCGTCTTCTTCGCTCAGGTGGACAACGACGTCCTCCACATCGGGGGAATCGAGGGTGAAGGCGGTGTAGTCCGGGTGGATGGGGAGCTGGCGCCCGCCGCGGTCAACCAGGCATTCCAAGCGCACGCCAGCGGGTCTGCCGTACTCGAAGAGGGCGTTGAGGGCGGCGCGGATGGTGCGACCGGTGTTGATGACATCGTCGATGATGACCAGGTACATGTCATCCGTACTGAACGGCAGGTAGGAGGAGTGCAGGGCAGGTTTGCTGCTTTTCATGCTCCAGTCGTCGCGGTAGAGCGAGATATCCAAGGCGCCGCACAGTGCCGGGCAACCGGCTGCGCGCAGCTTTTCGCTCAGCCGGCGAGCCAGGATGTCGCCGCGTCGGATCAGTCCGACGAGTGCCAGTTTGCCGGGGGGCAGCTGGGCGGCGTAGCCGATGAGTTGCTCTGCCCAGGCATCCAGCGCCTGATTCATGGCGGGCTGTTCTATCGTGGGCATAGAATGATGGAGGTCTTGAACCGGGGATTATTGTGCAAGCCTGATGATGCGGTGGGCGGCCATGGCCGCGTTGAGCGGGGTTTTTTTGTGCAGGCCGACGGTCGTGGCGGGAACGCCGCCGGGCAGCTGGGAGATGGCCAGCAGGGCGTCGACGCCGTTGAGCGGGCCGCAGGGCACCGGGACGCCGATGACGGGTAGCTCCGTGTTCATGACGACCACGCCGGGAAGCGCTGCGGAGAGGCCGGCTACGCAGAGCAGGACGGCTTTGGTTTGTTCCTGTTCGAGCTTTTGCAGGTACGCGATGAGCGCGGGAAGATCCCTGTGGGCGGAATAGACGACTTCTTCGTGCTCGATGTTGTTTTCCTGAAAATAGACGCGTGCCGGCTCCATGAAGGGCAGGTCACTTTTGCTGCCGTAGATAGTGATGACTTTCATGCTGCGCTTCATCATATCATGTGCCCCTTGGTACAGGCAAGCAAAAAGCATGGGCTGTGGATTGGTCGCATTGTTATGCAGACCGGGTTGTTTTGCGGTGAATGGGCGGGAGAGGCCGGCTGCGCTTATTTCCATGTTTGCCGGCGTAACCGCAGGACGGCTTCATCCAGCAGTTCGCACCGGGCGTCTATCTGCTGCGGTGTCCACCAGGCGAGTGCTTCGGATTCTGCGGAGCAGAGGAAATGCTCGTGCGGGGCTTGCAGGAGGAAGCGGATGTCGTAGTGGAGGTGCTCGGGTTCGCCGGATCGGGGATGCTCCGGAATGTGGTGGATATCGACGTCGAAAATGGTTGGGTTGAGGGCTTGGATGCCGGTGATGCCGCTTTCTTCCCGGGCTTCACGGAGTGCTACCCGCAGAAGATTGGGGTCGCCATCCGCATGGCCTCCGGGTTGCAGCCATTTCCCGAGTTTGCGGTGCAGTGTCAGCAGAGCAGCGGTTCCGGTTGGGTTGAGCAGCCAGGCTGAGCCGGTGATGTGTCCCGCTTGGTGGGAGCGCTGGAAGCACTCCGGGGTGGTCTGGACGAAGTTTTGTATTCGGCGGGCTATTTGACTGCGTTCCGGGTGCCGGGTGATGTATTCCTGCAGGAGTTGGCAGAGGGGAATGCGGATGTCGGTTTCTGGCAGCTGCGGCATGTGCTTATTGTACCTGTTGTGTGGACAAAGGCAAGTGTTCTGTGGTTCGGTATGGGGTTAGTGATTCGGTATGGGGCTAGTGGTGTGTTTTCTGCCGCGGGTTGTTTGCGGCTTGCTCCCTGAGCGGTTATGATGACGGTGCGGGTGGTGACGCAGGTGGTGGCCGTGCCGGGCTGCCTGGGATGGCCGGCTGCAGAAGCCGGAGCGTGTGATGAATCTGAACTTGACACGGTGGGGACTTTTTCTGTATGCTTGGAGCGTTCGAATGATGGATATTTCCCGTTGCCCGTATGGCCAGACGCATCATTACATCTCAACAGGTAGAGGAGAAGTTGCATGCAATGCGCAATCGCAGCCGGTACAGTGCTGTGGCAGTCAGCGTGGTTGTGCTGGCAGCGGTCGCTTTGGCGCTGTATTTGACCCGTGTTTTGCTGCCGGCTGAGGCTCCGGCTGCATTTGTGGCATATGTGACCGGTGATGTGGAGGAGGCGGGTGGGTCGGCCCGCCGGCGCGATTTGTCCGCCAACGCGCTGGACGCGGTGCCGCCTGTCGAGATTGTGGTGGCGGTGGAGGCGTCGGCTTCTTCGGTGCCGACGCTGGATGCAAGCGCAATCAGTTCTGCTGCGCTGGAGAGCGGCGGTTCGTTCGATTTGGGGGAGTCGGTTGGTGTGGGCGGCGGATTTGGACGGGGCATGGGAGAGGGCTCTGCCGGTATGGGAAACCAGGATGCCGAAGCCAGTGCGTTTTGCGGGCGATTCTGGGATTTGAAAAAAACAGGCAGGGGTGCTCCGTCCCGTTACCAGGGAAGTGAAAGCAGTAATCAGGTCGTCGATCTGGAGAGCCGCTTCTACACGGGGGGGTGGAAGGCTGAGCTTTTTGATGAGTTTTTTGAATCGCCTGTGAAGTTGTATGCTTCCTGCTTCCTGATGCCGATTTGCCTGGATGAAGAGGCTACCAACGCCTATGACCCGACCGGTCGCATGAAGTTGCAGTCCAGCCGCTGGATTGCGGTGTATTCTGCGTGGGTGAAGGCTCCGGTGAGCGGACGGTTCCGCTTTGTGGGCATTGCTGATTCGGTGATGGCTGTGCGCTTCGATGGGGCCAATGTCCTCCAGTGCGGCCTCTACAACCTCGAGGGTGGTGCCAATTCTTCCAACTTTCGCGAGGAGTCAGACTTCATCAAATATGACAGCTGCCAGAAATGGAATGAGATGCTGGGTGGATTCGTGCCGGGTGAGTTTTTCGAGGTGGAGGAGGGTAAGTGGTATCGGATGGATGTGCTGGTGTCCGAAATCGGCGGTCTCGGTTTCGGCTTTTGCCTGCTGATCGATGAGGAGAGGACCGAAAAACAAAAGACTCCGGACGGTGCGCCTCTCTATCAGCTTTTCCGTACAACCTTCGCCGAGCCGGATATATCGTCTCTTTATGCCGGTATCCGGTACCCTTTCCGGGAGGCTGCCGGGGTCGTCCGGGTCGAGCCTCCTTATGACCGGGACAGTCGCGTGTGGCAGGCTGTGCCGATCGATGGGAAAAAACGCCCGCCGGCCGGAGCTGTCGATCCCGGGCGCCGCCGCAGGTAATACCCCCGCTGTAATACCTCTATTTTGTTGACAGTCCATAAAATCGACTTTTCTTTACTTTTTTTATTGTCAACAGTCGGTCAACTTGGTACAATCGTCCCGGAGGCGGGAGAGAGAGGCGGGAAAAGAATTATCAGTGACGAGTTTTTAGTCAGTATACGCACCGTGCACAGAGTAACGTCAATAGCGCTGAGAGTATCCACAGGCATCCTTTGTTTATGCTGTCTGACCTCTTGCTCGACGATCGGTAATCTGCTTGGTACGATTCTGATGCTCCCGATCCGGTTGGTGGACGCAATCATTTAGTAGAGATATATGACGAGGGGAAGCTATATCATTGGAGCCATCGTGGCTGCCTGCTTGTTCAGCAGTTGTCAGCAGGGGGTTCTGTCCGCGTATTCGGGCAGCCCTGCCGTTCGTGATAGTCGGGATTCAGTGACGCGCCTGGCGCAGGTGGATCCCTACTACCGGGGAGCGTTTGTCTCGCAGCAGGGAAGCAATTTCTCCCTGGCAGAGCAGCGCAAGGCCTTTTTTGCGGCTCGCAAGACTGCCAGCACCCCGGTGCCTAAGTCGATGCCCCGCGGCAAAGTTGCCACTCGAAAGAAAGCAACCAAATCGGGCAAGAGAATTGCCTCCCGGCGGAGAAGCTCCTACCGCAGAGGGTGAGCTGACCCGGGAAGCAGCGGCTTGTTGTGTGCTGACGGGCCATGGGGTGGCAGGATACTCAGACGCTGACGCCAGATGAGGGCGGCGAGCGTGCGCGCTGGTGGCGATTGTCCGGGGCGAGAAGTTCCGGTGCCGGCGCCACGATGATTTGGCTGCTCGGCGTCATGTCGTTTTTGATGTGCGCGGGCGCGGCCGTGCTGCTTTACGCTCATTACTGGGATTCCATGACCAGCCTGACGCGCGTGCTGACTCTCAGTGCGGTGCTTGTGGTCATGTGGCTGGGCTACGGGACGTTTGCCCACTGGGGCTGGAGCTCCCGGGAGGTGCGCGGACTTTTGCTGAGCGTGACCTGCCTGATTTCGGTGATTTGCCTGCGGGAGGCTTTGCCGGGGCTGCACCTGTGGTTTCTGGGGTTGATTTTCCTCGGTGGCATTATGCTGGTGCTGGCTCTGCAACCCGGTCGGGTCGCTGTCATCGTGCTGGCACTCGCCTGCCTGGGCGAATTGGTGCTGGTGTGGCTTGGTATGAACACGGCCCGCGATGTTGCTTCCTGGGCCCTGCTGTGGACTTGCGTCTTGAGTGTTCTGATGATCTGGGGTATCTCAGGGGGATGGTGTGCGGTTACCTACCGCAGTGGATACTCGACTTTTTCGGTCATCAGTCCCGTGACGTTTGTCCTGTATCTGCTGGTGTATCAGGCCATGATCCTCTACCCGCAGTACCTGAGACCGGCCCGGCTGAGTGGCAGCATCGCCGCCGGTCAGTGGGTCGGTATGATGCTCATCTGGTTCATTCCCATGAGCTTTCTGCTGCGTGTGCAGTGCGCGCGTGCACGTCGCACGAACCGGCCCATCTTTGCTTGGCCGTTTATCCTGTATTATTCGGTGACGATTCTTTCGCTGCCGGTTGGGCTGCTGCTGCTCGAGCACCACATGCCGGTGCTGGGCGTCTGCGTGCTCTTTGGCTATGCAGCCTGCATTGTGTGTTACGGGGCGGCGTACCGTATGAGTTATTTTGTTGTGCTCGGGAGCCTGCTGGCCTTTATATCTGCCGTAGGAGTCCCGCTTGGTATCGGTATTTCCTTTATCTGGAGTGCTGCTGTGATGCTGGCTTTGGCGGTGGCTTTTTTTGCGGGAGCTCTCGTGCTGAGCCACAAGAGGGACAACCTGCTGGTCGAGCCTTCAGGCGGTGCGGCTGTGCCCATGGGGCATACTCTGGTGCGCCCCCGTCCGGCAACTCAAGCCGTCCTCATCCGCCAGGATTCAGCTGCTGACCGAACCCGTGCCGACGGGATGCCGCGCACCCTCGATTCGGCCAGTCCCGTCGGAGCTCCGGGTATCACCGCATCGTTCAAAGCGCCGTACGTCCCCCCCGTTCAGGTGCCCTCCATGCCGCGCCCTGAGCAGACCGGCCACCAAAACGAGTTTCGTCAAACCGAGTTTCGTCAAACCGGATCCGATCACGGGCGACGTGCCGGTTCGGGCCACCCGGTTCCTCCCTTGCCTCAGACTGCACAGGCTGCTCCCATGGTGCCGAGCGCACCCCGTTTGCCTCAGGCGGTGCCTGCGATGAGCATGCCGCAGTCTCCTTCGCGAAAGACTCAGGCATCTTCCCGGGAGGAGTCGCCTCATCACTCCCGGATGCCTTACCCGCAGCAGCAAAGTCCCAGCGACATCGCCTCGCCTGACGTCAGCCTGCGTATCCCGACGCCGCCCGGGGGAGGCCCCGGCTCCCGCAGCGGCAGGTGAGCCGCGTGAGCGGGGTCAAGCCCATGCGGTCATTTCCCGGAAGGCTTGCATCCGCTCCTCTACCGCAGCCGGGGTTAGCTCCATCAGGGAGCGGGTGCCGAATGCTTCGCAGGTGGCAGCGGCTACGACCGTGGCATACGCAACGCCGCGCTTCATTTCCTCCCACGAGGGCTGACCGCCGTTGAGGTGTTCGAGCAGGTAGGCACCGAGAGCTCCCATGTAGGAATCACCGGCACCGGTCGGATCGACAGGGTGCACCAGGGGCCAGGCCGGAATGCGGAATAACCTGATCTGTTCTGTCCCCGGTTCCCGGTGAAAGAGCGTTGAGCCTGCACTGCCGTGCTTCACAATCACGTAGCGTGGCCCCGCTTCCAGAAGCCGGTAGCCGCCTTCCAGCGCATCGCTGGTGCCCGCATAGCAGCAGACCTCACTGTCGTTCATCAGGGCCAGGTCCACTCCGGCCAGCAGCTTGTCCACGTAGTCACGCTCGCGGATAATCCAGGACTCCATGAAATCCGCCATCGTGAATTGCGCGTTGCGGCACTGCGCCAGCACACGTGTTTGCAGGCGGGGGGTGACGTTGCAGGCAACCAGCAGTTGCGCTTGTGTCAGCTCCGGGGGCAGCACAGCGTCCCATACCTCCTGCACGCCTTCGTCTGTGGCAAGGCTGGTGCGCTGGTTCATGTCTTTTTCATAGCGGGCTTTCCAGGAGAAAGTCTTGCCCGGGATCTGCGCGACATGATTAAAACCAACACCGCAGTCTTCCAGCTGACGGCGGAAGACCGGTTCAAAATCATCGCCTACTACCCCAACCATGCATGTATGGCGGCTGAGCAGGCGGGCAGCCAGCGCCGCATACGGCCCCGAACCGCCCAGCACGGCCCGGGCTTCACCCCGCGGTGTAAACAGCGTGTCAACGGCGATCGTACCGTAAATCAGAGCAAGCGGAGCTGTCATCCCTGATCCCCCTTGAGCATGTTCAAGAATTCCTGCTCGTTGATCAGCGCAACATTGAGCTTCTGCGCCTTGCTCCGTTTGCTGCCACCGCCTTCGCCGGCAAGCAGGTAGTTCGTGCTGCGGGTGATGGCAGCGGCCACACGGCCGCCGGCAGCGGTGATCATCTTCGCTATGTCGGTGCGGGGCTGGCTCAGGGTTCCGGTGATCACAAACGTCAGGCCACTCAGTGGCCCGTTTCCTTTCTGCTGTCCGACACAGTAGTTGTCCGATTTCGGGGCAATGCCCAGCTCCTTCAGCGTCCCCATGAGATCGCGGCCGGCTTTCGAGTCGAAATAAGAAAAGACATACTGAGTCGCTACATTGCCCAGAGGATTGATCAGCGTGTAGGAGTAACTGCCGTTGAACTCTTGGTGCAGTTTGAAGTCGCCGTAGGGCTCAAGTCCGCCAGCCAGTTGTTCTATTTCTGTGCGGAGGGGGGCGGCCTGCCGGGAAAGTTCCTCAAAACGTGCTTCGCGTTCCCGGAGTTTGGCTGCTTTTTGCTCGGCGCTCAGTGAAGTATCTTTGGTGATGCTGGCCTTGGTGTATGCGTAATTGAGCCTCGACTGCGGGTTGACGCGATCCAGTTCCTGAAGTTTCTTCTGAAGCAGAAGCAGGGTCTTGAGCAATGCTGACTGCGCCAAATCTGCGAGATCCCGGTGGTAAGAGCTGAACAGTTCAGCGCTGACAGTCCCGATTTCGGGAATGCCCAGTGCCGAAAGCCAGCGCGACAGCGGAAGGGTGCGCGAGTGTGCCAGCGCATCGAGCACGCGCTGTGCATTCTTCTCCCCAAAGCGCCGTACATCGGTATCCGTGCCCAGGTTGAGATTGGCCAACTGATCAACAGACAGTCTGTAAAGGTCCAGGGGATTGCGGATCAGGCCGTCGCGGACTAGGGCCTCTGCTACGTTGGTGCCCAGCGAGTCGATATTCAGGTTTTCCCGGCGGCAGAAATGCACCGTACGCATCACCGCCTGCGCCGGGCAGGAGAAGTTCGTGCAGCGCCACGCTACCTGTCCCTCCTCCTGGCAGATGGGCGCCCCGCAGCTGGGACACACGCCTCCCATGGCTTCGTACAGATTGTAGGGGACGGCGTCTGCCGGGCGCTTTTCGGGGATGACCCGAACGACAGCCGGTATGATTTCGCCGGATTTCTCCACCAGCAGCGTGTCGCCGATGCGGATGTCCTTGCGTTCGATTTCGCTCTGGTTGTGCAGTGTGGCTCTGGCAACGGTCGAACCCGAGATCTGCACCGGATCGAGTTCTGCCACCGGAGTCAGTACACCGGTGCGGCCTACCTGCACGGTGATGGCCCGCAGACGGGTCATTTTTTGCTCGGGGCGGAACTTGAAGGCAGCCGCCCAGCGCGGGGCCCGGGCTGTGGTACCCAGTTCCTCGCGCATCAGGTAATCGTCCAGCTTGATTACGGCGCCATCCGTTGGGTAACCGATGTGCCGGCGCAGTTCTGCGATTTTCTGCACGGCTTCCCGAAGCTCATGGAGGTCGTGGGCGCGCAGAATCGGCTCGTTGAGCGGGATGCCCATGGTTTTGAGCAAGCGCTCATAATCATCGGTATGGAGCAGGGCGGGTCCTTCGTATTCTCCCATGCTGTGAGCCAGGAAACGGAGCGGTCGCCGGGCGACTTCCCGGGGATCGAGGATTTTGATGGACCCGGCCGTGGCATTGCGCGGATTGGCAAAAGCCGGCAGCCCTTCCTCATCCCGCTGGCGGTTCATGCTCTCGAAATCATCGAAGCGCATGAAAATCTCACCGCGTACCTCCAGCACCTCCGGGGCACCCTCCGGCAGGGTTTGAGGGATGCTCCTGATGGTGCTCACATTGGCGGTGATGTCGTCGCCCGTTTTACCGTTGCCGCGTGTTGCCGCGTAGGCCAGCTTGCCCCGGCGGTACATCAGAGTCACAGCGCAACCGTCGATTTTGGGCTCCACTACGACCTTGGGCGTCTGACGGGTCATCCACCGGAGTGTTTCGTAAAAACTGACGAGCTCGGTATCAGTGGGGGCATCGCCGGCGGCTTCCTGTTCGAAAATATCATCAATACTGAGCATGGGCCGCGGGTGCACGACCTTGCGGAATCCCTCGGAGAGGTCATTGCCAACCTGGCGGGTTGGGGAATCTTCTGCTACCCAGTCGGGGTGAGCGGCTTCGATCTGCTCCAGCTCCCGGTAGAGGGCATCGTACTCAGCATCCGAGATTTCGGGCTGTGCTTTGGCATAGTAGAGTTCATTGTTGCGCCGGATGACATCGACCAACTTTTGGTAGTGGTCGAGGGAGGCGCCGGCTTCTTTTCCGGGGGACGCTGCGGCTTGCCTGGCCTGTTCCTGCTCGGCAAAATCAAAGAGATCCATAGACGTGGAGAGGGGTAGAGGTGACGGGGCATGGGTGTATGAACTCGCGCAGCCCCCTGGGCGCGAGAGATTGAAGAAGCATCTGTGCGCGTTCTGAGTCCCGGCCGAGCACCGCCGGACTGTGGGCGTCGGAACTGACCACGATGGGAACACCCCGGCGCATCAGCTCCCGCAGCACTGTGTCATCCGGATATTGGGTCGCGCATGGTTTGTGCCAGCCCGCTGTGTTGAGCTCTACGATCATGCCCGACTCAGCCAGAGCATCGAGCACCGGCTCCCAGAACAGCGTCGGCAACTCCTGGGTACGCCGCCCCCAGATCTTGACCAGATCCATATGCCCGAGTATATCAAACAATCCGCTTTGTACCAGTCGGAGGATTGCTTCACGGTATAACCTCCAGTCTTCCTCGACAGAGCCGGTGGTCGGTGACTGCTCGTAGACGGAATCGTCCACTGAACCAAGACTTCCCAGGTAATGCACGGAGCCGATCAGGTAATCCCAGTCAGTGCGCCGGCGCAGTTCGTTGATCCATGGTTCGATTCCCTCAAACCAATCGCACTCCAGGGCAGCCAGCACCCTCAGCGGAGAGCCCTCTGCGCGGCGTCGGGCCCGCCCGATCCATTCCAGGTATTCCGGGAGCTGATCTGAGCGCATGCGCCAGTTATCGAAGCTCTTTTCTGTGTCGTTGGGCATGGGCATGTGATCCGAGATGCCGTAATCCGCCAGTCCCAGCCGGAGTGCCTGATCCACAAAGGCTTCCGGCGTACCTTCCGCGTGCAGGCAAAGGGGAGTATGTGTGTGATAGTCAGCGCGTGCCATGGCTGGCGCCATCTTAGCACAGTGAGGGGTGAGGGTCAATGCGGGAGTGTTTGGCGTGGGAGCAATGGACAGAGCGGTTGATGATGCCCGTGTTCTTTGCCGGGGTGCGCTGCCCTGGGGGAGTCCGGGATGCTTCCGTGTGGCAGGGGGAGTGAGCTGGCCGGGGCGGTGCCAGTGGGGCCCCGGCAGGGGGTGTCGTTGTTGGCTGGGAAATCGTGCGGGAAATGGGACCTCAGTCAGGAGGCCCAGGCAGCTTCATTCACCGGGGAAGGAAATGTGCCGGAGAGCCCCGCTGAGCTGGTAGGGGTGTTGTCTGGCAGTGCGGGACGGTGGTATCAGGGCTTCCGGAGCTTGACGCTAGGGCAAACTTTTGCTAGAGTGCTCGCCACAGAAGCATCATATGAGCAGCAGGATAAGAGAAAACCCACGCTTCCTCAGGGAGCAGATTGTGACTTATCTGGGCAATAAAAGAAGCTTGCTGGGACTGATTGGCCGCGGTGTGCAGCGGGTGCGCCGGCGCTTGGGCGGGAGACCGTTACGGTGTTTTGATGCTTTTGCCGGGTCGGGCATTGTGTCGCGGTATTTGAAACATTTTTCTTCCTGCCTCTATTCAAACGATATAGAGCCGTATTCAGAAGTTCTGGGCCGGTGTTACCTGGAGAACAGGGAGGCCGCACGTGAGCTGAAGCTGCCCGGATGGCTCCGGCAGCTGAGGCGGAAGATCCGCGCGACGGCGAGCCCGGGTTTTTTGACGGAGTTGTACGCGCCTGCGGACGATGACCAGATACGGCCGGGTGAGCGGGTCTTTTATACCCGCCGCAATGCGATGTATCTCGATACAGCCCGACGGCTGATCGGTGAATTGCCTGCGGAGGTGCGGCCTTTTTTCCTTGCGCCTCTGCTGTATGAGGCATCGGTGCATGCGAATACTTCCGGTGTATTCAAGGGGTTTTACAAGAACCGACGGGGAGTCGGGCAGTTCGGCGGGGAGGGGCGCAATGCTTTGTCCCGGATTTTGGGAGAGATAAGGCTGAGATTGCCTGTCCTGTCACGTTTTTCTGTGGAGTGCCATGTGATGCGGATGGATGCCGCTGCCGCCGCACAAAGCCTGCCCGAGGTCGATCTGGCTTACCTGGATCCGCCCTACAATCAGCATCCCTATGGTTCGAACTATTTCATGCTCAACTTGCTCGCAGAATACAGACGCCCGGAGCACTTGTCCGCTGTGTCCGGAATCCCGGCCGATTGGAACCGCTCAGCCTACAATGTGAGAAGCCAGGTGCGGCCGGCGTTGGAGGAACTCCTGGCGGCGCTTCCGGCGCGTTTCGTGCTGCTGTCCTATAATTCAGAAGGTTTTTTGAGTGCTCAGGATATGGAGGCTCTGCTGCGCCGCTACGGCAGGGTGGAGACGATGCAGCAGGAGTATGCAACCTTCCGCGGGTGCCGTAATCTGCAGTCGCGAGCTCCTAAGGTGGTGGAGTATCTTTTCCTGCTGGAACGGCAGAGCTGATGCGTCTTCGGGGCCACGCGGCTTTGCCGCCCGGTTGAGGGGCAGCTGTTCCGTTGCGTCTTTGTGGTTCAAAAGCCGCCTTGCTGTTTGGCCGCTGCCTTGCTGTTCGCTGCTGACTTGCTGTTTAGTAGCGGCGCCGGTGCGGGTGGAGGTTGTCGCGGTGTTCTTCGCGGTCGGAGCGGTTGCGGAGAGTATCTTTTTTGGCTCGCCTGGTTACGCGTTCCAAGGTCATTTGCCTTTTCTCGGCCCGCCGCTCCAGCTCGGCGATTTCGGCGTCGAGGTTGAGGAAGTGCTCGTAGCGATCCCGCGGCAGGGTGCCTGCTTCCAGGGCAGCGCGGATGGCACAGCCGGCATCTTTGCGGTGGGAACAATCCGCGAAGCGACACTGCCGGCTCAGCTCGCTAAGGTCGGCAAACTCTGCCCTCAACGTCGCCGGATCCGTCCACATCTGGATTTCGCGCATGCCGGGATTATCAATGAGAACACCGCCACCTGGCAAAACAACAAGCTCGCGGGCAACCGTGGTGTGCCGTCCTTTGCCGGTGACTTCGTTTACACCGCCGGTTTCCAGCCACTCATCCCCGAGCAGGGAGTTGACGAAGGTGCTTTTGCCAACGCCCGAAGAGCCGACAACGGTGATGGTTGTGCCTTTGGGAACACGTCTCAGAAACTTCGGGTATCCCTTCTTCCACAGTGCGACGATGGGGTATACCTCTGCTCCGAGTCCGGCGATTTCATCGCAGGCGCGTTTCATGGCTGCTTCTCCCGCCTGGTCTCCCTTGTTGATCAAAACGACGGGCCGGGCGCCGCACTTGCGGATAAGCGCGAGGTAACGCTCGATGCGGCGCGGATTGTAGTCGCTCCCGGCGTCGGTGACGACGACGACGATATCGACATTGGCACCGATGACCTGCTCGGCACAGCTGCGCCCCGGTGCTTTGCGGGAGAAGCGGTTGCGGCGCGGCAGCATCGCCCGGATGACCGGCAGATCCGTCCCTTGCCCGGGATCGACTGCGACCCAGTCACCAACCGTGGGGAGATCGGCATCGGTCCGGGCATCATGCCAGACTTTGCCGCTCAGAACCACCTCGTGGTCTCCCTTGCCTTTGGCGATGACGGTGAAGTTGATTTTCGTTTCGCGGATGATGCGGGCCGGGTACCACTCCGGGTGTCCGAGTGCGGCAAAAGCTTCGGCGAGCCCGCTGTCCCAGCCGAGCATTTCCAGGGTGACCGTCATGGGCGCAGGGCGGCAGCGTGTTCGATGATGTGCAGGGCGATATGCTCCTTGGTGTCTTTTTCCAGGACCTCTTCGCGGTCGGGAAAGATCAGAGTAACTTCATTCTCCCGTGTATCAAAGCCGATATCGGGGCGCGAGACGTCGTTGGCTACGATGAGATTGCACTGCTTGCGGCGCAGTTTGTCGCGTCCGTATTCCAGAAGGTTGCTGGTCTCGGCAGCAAAACCAACGAGGACACCGCCAAAGCCAAAGGTGCTGCGCATGCTGCCCAGGATGTCGGGGGTTTTCTCAAGTTCAATGATCAGGCGATCTGCCGTTTTTTTGATTTTCTGCCCACTGTATGCGACGGGACGGTAGTCCGCCACTGCTGCACAAAGAATGGCGACATCGGCATCTTTGCAGAGGTCGCGCACGGCATCATACATCTGCTGGGCGCTCTCGACGTGGACGAAATCAACACCGGCCGGCACATCCAGCGCGGTGGGGCCGGAGATCAGGACGACGTCGTGCCCCTCGTGCCGGGCTGCTCCCGCCAGGGCGTAGCCCATCCTGCCGGAGGAGCGGTTGGAGATGTAGCGGGCCGGATCGAGAGCTTCGCGTGTCGGGCCTGCGGTGATCAGGAATTTCATGCGGTCACTGTAGCATAGTGGCCTTTGCGTGGCAAGTCATTTGCGCTCTCTTGCCCGGGGCCCGGCCAGGGAAACAGACTGGTGCTCCCGTGTGTCCTGCGCCGGAGAAGAGGCTCCGCCACTACGGGACAATTTCCAGGCCAAGATCGCGGAGCATGGCCAGATCCTGCTCTACGGCTGCTCCTGCTACGGTGAGGTAGTTGCCGGTCATGAAGGCGTTGGCTCCTGCGGCAAACATGTCCCGCTGGCGTTCTTTGAGAACAGAGACCCGACCGCCGCAGATGCGCAGGGTGGCGTCCGGAATGAGATGCCGGAAGAGAGCAATGATGCGCAGGGCTTCCTCGGGCGGCATGATGGGGCGCCCCGCCATGGGAGTGCCCGGATGCGGAATCAGAAAGTTCATCGGGATGTTGCGAATACCTTCGCTGCGCAGTTCGATCGCGAAGGAAATGCGGTCTTCCCAAGTCTCGCCAAGGCCAAAGAGACCACCGCAACAGACGGAGAGGCCGTGTTCGATGGCTTGGTGCACGGTGTCGAGGCGGTCCCGCCACTGCTGGGTGGTGCAGACACTGGGGTAGAAGCTTTCGTTGGTTTCGAGGTTGTGGTGCAGGCGGGTCATGCCTGCGGCTTTGAGGCGTTCCAGAGCATGGTGTTTGAGCCTGCCGAGAGAGCCGCAGATCTGGGGGTGTGTTTTACCGGCGGCAACCCGGGCTTCGATGAACTGGGCGAGTTTTTCAACGTCGGCGTCGGTGAGGGCTCCGCCCGAAGTGACGATGCCGCAGCGGCCGACGGGATAGGGTTCCCAGCTTTCGACAATGGCGGCGAGATCATCGCTGCTTTTGAGGGGGTAGTGCTCGATGTCGGTGGTGTTGAAGCCGCTCTGGGAGCAGAACTTGCAGTTCATGTTGCAGTTGCCGCTCTTGGCATTGATGATGTAGCAGGCTTCGACTTTGTTGCCGAAGAAGTGCTCGCGCAGGGCGGTGGCGGAGGGGAGCAGTTCGGCTTCGGGGAGGTGCAGCAGTTCTTGAGCCTGCTCGCAGGTGAGACCGTTTTGCTCGAGGGCGAGGTGGGTGTAGGCGGTCATGGGGGCGCTGTAGGGTGCTGCCGGGGCTTTCAGTCCTGCTGGAAGAGGGGGGTGGAGTAGTAGCGGTCGCCGGAGTCCGGCAGAATGACGACGATGGTTTTGCCCGCGTTTTCGGGCATTTGTGCCAACCGTGTGGCGGCCAGCAGGGCGGCGCCGCTGGAGATGCCGGTCAGGATGCCTTCGGTGCGGCCCAGTTCTTTGGCGGCGGCGTAGGTGTCTTCGTTGGCGATGGTGATGATTTCATCGTAGACTGTGGTGTCGAGTGTGCCCGGAACAAAGCCTGCACCGATGCCCTGGATGGCGTGGGGACCGGGTTTGCCGCCGGAAAGAACGGCGGAGGCGGCAGGTTCGACTGCGACGACGCGGACGCTGGGTTTCATCTCTTTGAGGTAGCGGCCTGTGCCGCTGATGGTGCCGCCTGTGCCAACGCCGCACACGAGGATGTCCACTTTGCCCGCTGTGTCCTGCCAGATTTCGGGGCCGGTGGTGCGGTGGTGGGCTTCGGGGTTGACGGGGTTGGTGAATTGGCCGGCCATCATGGCACCGGGTGTTTCCCGGGCGAGTTGCTCGGCGCGTGCAATGGCACCTTTCATGCCTTCGCTGCCGGGGGTAAGGACGATTTCCGCTCCGTAGGCTTTGAGGATGTTGCGCCGCTCGACGCTCATGGTCTCTGGCATGGTCAGGATGCAGCGGTAGCCTTTGGCGGCCGCTACGGCTGCCAGCCCGATGCCGGTGTTGCCGCTGGTCGGTTCAACAATCACGGAGCCGGGTTTCAGAGTGCCGCGTGCTTCTGCATCTTCGATCATGGCACAGGCGACGCGGTCTTTGACGCTGCCAGCCGGGTTCAGGTACTCCAGCTTGAGCAGCAGGCGTGCTTTCAGCTCGTTCCTGCGGCTGTAGTTGACCGGTTCCAGGAGCGGGGTTCTGCCGATGAGGGTGGTGATGGATTGATGAATCATATGTGTTGTGTGCTGTGCTTGAGACTACACCGTGAGGGGGCGAAAGTCAAGTGGATATGACAGACTTAATTCATATTATAATGGTGGGAATTAAAATGGTGGAGTGGGTTTAATGCGGGCATATGGGGAGGGCTTCCCGGGTGTGTTCCTGCTCGGATGGGGAAGAGCGGGCGGCCAGCGGAAGGAGGGCGGATGAAAGAAAGTGGGTGGATGAAAGAAAGAGGGTATATGGGGGAAAGAGGGTGTATGAGGAGAGTATGCGAGGGGATGGAGACGGGGAGAGGGAGGGGACAAGGGAGGCAGAAAATAGGGGCTCAGGGATGGGAAAAGATGGCCAAAAGGGGGGAAATGGAGAAGGATGCGGTACTTCAACCTTGAAAGCGAGCGGGAAAATGGTTTAATGGTGGCGTTATGAGTACGATTTATGATGAGATTACGGCTGGCATGAAAAAGGCCATGCTGGGTAAGGATACTGTGGCTCTGGGTGCATTGCGCAGTTTGAAGGCGGCGTTGCAGAATGCCCAGGTGGCAAAGGGCAATGTGCATGACCAGCTGCCGGACGCAGAGGCTCAGGCTGTGGTACGCAAGCAGATCAAGCAGCGGGAGGACGCTATCGCTATGTATGAGCAGGCTTCCCGCCCGGAGCTGGCTGAGAAGGAGAAGGCGGAAATCGCTGTGCTGGCCGGCTTCCTGCCGCAGGAAATGAGCGAGGCAGAGATCATGCCGATTCTCGAGGCTGTGGTGGCCGAGTTGGGCGCGACAAGCAAAAAGGATATGGGCCGTGTGATGAAGGAGATGCAGGCCCGTACGGAGGGGCGCGCCCCCGGTAAGGTGCTTTCCGGTTTGGTGGCCAAGCGACTTTCCTGAGCATGCTGGGCGCGGTGATTGTGGCGGCGGGGAGCTCCCGCCGGGCAGGTTTCGATAAGCTGGAGGCTCTCCTCGACGGGGTGCCGGTGTTGCGCCGCAGCGTGGAGTCGTTTCTCGCCGGTGGCTGCGCATGCGTGGTGGTAGTGTGTCCGCAAGAGCGCTGGATACACACGGGGCTGGCCGCTCTGGCAGAGAAGTCGCGGGTGCCGCTGCTCCGAGTGGACGGTGGCGCAGAGCGGCAGGATTCCGTGGCGGCCGGGCTGGCGGTTTTGCCCGCAGAGGTGACCTGGGTGGCGGTGCATGATGGCGCACGCCCACTGATCACTCCGGAAGGGGTTTCGCTGTGCTTTGCGGCCGCTGAAGAAACAGGGGCCGCAGCATGCGCTCACCCGGTGGTCGACACGCTGAAGCGCGCAGATGCAAGTGGCCGGAGCCTGCCGGAGCGGGTGAGCCGTGAGCATTTGTGGGGGATGGAGACACCACAGATTTTCCGCCTGGATTTGTTGCGCCGTGCTTATGCGTGTGTAGCGCAACAGGGACTCAGCGTGACCGATGAGGTGTCCGCGATGGAGACAATCGGCGTGCCGACGAAGTTGGTGCAGGTGGGGGCAAACATGAAGATCACGCTTCCCGGCGATTTGGAGCTTGCCGAGTTGATTTACCGCAATCGCTGATGCCTCGCTTTGC
Source organism: uncultured Akkermansia sp. (assembly GCA_944390825.1). Classification (GTDB taxonomy): domain Bacteria; phylum Verrucomicrobiota; class Verrucomicrobiia; order Verrucomicrobiales; family Akkermansiaceae; genus Akkermansia. The sequence goes on along the minus strand of CALXRG010000001.1, from coordinate 93,289 downwards.
CGACAGTTCTGCCCCGCGCGGCACTTGGGTGATCGGAGCAGGCTTCCTGGGTTTTGCGCTGGCGGAGCAGTGCCGGGCAGAGGGACTGCCCGTGCTGACGATCGGGCTAGAGCGGGAGGATGTGCGCGGTGATGCATCGGATCCCGCTGTGCTGCGGGTGGCTCTGAACAGCATGAAACCCAGGTTGGTCTATTGCTGTGCTGCTACTCACGGCGGCAGCATCGGGGATTACCGCCGCTGCTATCCGGAGTTGGTGCGGCAGGTTACCCGCGTGGTGCGGGAGTCTGCGCCCGATCACAGCGTGCGGGTGGTGTTCTGCTCGTCGACGTCCGTGTACGGCGGAGAGGATGGAAGCGCGGCAGATGAGATGTCGCCCTGCCTGACCGCAGGTGAGCGGGCGGTGCTGCTGCGTGAGGCAGAGACACTGGCGCTGGAAGCGGGCGGAAGCGTGGCGCGGCTGGTGCCGATGTATGCGGCGGGGCGGTTTGAGTTGCTGCGCCGGCACCTGTCCCGCGAGCCCCGACTGGCGGGAACGGGCGGGAGGTTGCTGAACTACGTGCACCGCGATGACGCAGTCAGTGCCCTGCGGTTGATCGCGGACGCCCCTGCCGGGATTTACAATGTGAGCACGGAGTGCTTTTCGCTGGATGAGGCGTATGCGATGCTGGAGGCGCTGACGGGGCTGCCGCGCTGCTCCAGCCAGTCAGGGGCGTCGTGCCGTGGCCGCAGCAGCCGGCGTGTGGTGGCCGAGAAACTCGCCCGGCTGGGCTGGAAGCCGCGCTGGCGGGTGCGTGAGTTTGTGGCGGCTCAGATTGGGCACAGGGAGGTGGAATCATGAAGACGCCGGGAGTGCCTGCTTTTCAGGTGGATTTTTACGAGTTGCTCGATGTGCCCGAGACCGCGGATGCACAGGAGATCAAGCTGGCTTACCGGCGCCAGGCAAAGAAATTTCACCCGGACCATAACCCGGGGTCAGCGGCGGCGGAGGAGCGGTTTAAACGTATCCTGGAGGCTTATCGCGTGCTGGGAGACGAGGAGAGCCGCGATCAGTATGATGCGTGGCTGGCGAGGCAGCGTCTTTATGTGAGAGCTCCCGAGTTGCAGGGACTGGGAGGGCGCGTGCGCGTGTCGGCCAGGCATGGGCGGGAGCGCCGGGAGGTGCGGCGCCGGGAACGCCGCAGTGCAGGGACGTTCCGCGGGGCACGGGCAGCGAGTAAGGGACTCTTTGGGGAGGTGAGGATGCCCCGGATGGGGATGTACGTGCGTTTGGCTTTTTATGTGATGGGGATTTTCATCATTGTGCCGATCATGTTGCGGGGGGTGAACATGGCGGTGAACCGTCAGAGTCACGCCAGCGGGCAGGTGCGCCCGCCGGGGCAGACCGATTTACCGCCGGAGGAGGTGCATGCCCGGTTGCTGAAGCGCAATGCGGAGTTGCTGCTTCGCGCAGAACAGGGGGACACTGCAGCGCAGTTTCAGTACGGATGGAATCTGTACCACGGCTACAATGATTTGCCGGTGAATCGCACGGAGGCCCGCACGTGGTTTGAACGCGCTGCGGCGGCAGGGCATTCCCAGGCAAAGCAGATTTTGGAGAAGGGAGATTTCACTCAGCCGGGCCCGCCGGAACCGCTGCCCGATGGGATGCCGGTGCCAGAGACAGAGCAGGCCGCTGAAGAATCACGCAGCTTGGCGCCGGAAACTGAGCCGTCGCCCGAGCCATTGCCCGAGGCGTTGCCCCGGTGAGTAGGATCCCCCGCAGGGGAAACCGCGGTTGGTCTGAGGGGCGTGAAAGAATAGGCTCGGAATGGGCGCGAAGCCGCCGGTTTGCCGGAGTGGGCGCGAAGGCGGCAGTTTGCCGGAGTGCAGGTGTTCACCGCGCAGGAGTGAGCGTATTCACCGTGCCGGAGTGGGGAGATCAACGAGAGCTTGGCGCGGGTGCAGCAGTGCTGCGGTCAGTTGCTTTGGTGCGGTTGCTGCGTTTTTTGGCGCGTGATTTGCGGCGCCGTATGGTTTTTTTGCGGACAGGGCGAGTGTGGTTGAGATGCTCCTGAATCAGCAACAGAGCAAACATGGAACCTGCGCTTATTTCCACAGCCGAGGCCAGTGAGATGCGCTCAGCCAGGTGGGCCATTTGTTGCAGGATGATTGTATGCTCCTGCGCATCCAGTCCGAGGTTGAGTTCGCAGAGCAGGCGGTGCAGGCGGATGAGCTTGCGGTAGGCGAGTGTCCAGTTATCGCTGGTGGTGGCGGGCAGGGTGGCGATGATGTCGGAGGGGAGGGCGTCGAGCATGGCAGTGATGCGGCGCAGCCTCAGTCGGGTTTCCCGGTCGCGGTGCTGCCCGGCGATGGCTTCAAGCATGTAGCGCAGGTGGGTGTTGAGGTCTCCGTAGGCTTCGAGAACATCCACAGGCACATGGCCGGGCTCGGGAGCCTCTCTGTTGCGCGTAGCGGCTTCCGCGAAGAAGCGGCACAGCATGTCAGCTTCCTGCTGCGGGGTGAGTGGCTCAAGTTCGAATAGCATCGGCTGGTATCTTAGCAGGTATGCCTCTACCTGGCAAGTTGATTTCCCCGGAGATCAGGGCAGGGAGGCAGGAGGGACGGGGCCGCACGGAGATCATGTGGTGAGGTCCAGCAGTTCGGGGGTGATGGCCTGATTCGTGAATTTTCTCACGCTCCGCCTGCCGGTGATGCATTCTTCTGCTGTCATGTCACGTTTCTATGGCTTTTGCCGTTAGGAGCTTAGCATGATGCTTCGCCCGGAGGCAAGCTTTTTTTCTTGCCAAAGCTTCACCAATTCAGTAGGCTAAGGGAACTGATATGAACGCCAGATTTATCCTCCCCCTGCTCGCATTGAGCGTCACGGCCTATGCCGGAGAGCGCGAAACTTTCGACTTCGGATGGCAATTCAAGTATTTCGGTGCAGGTGACCCCGGCACGTCTCATCTGCCTGTGATGGCAGATTCCACGCAGAACGGTCACCCTGCCGCGCATGCAATCGACGGAAATCCGAATACTCGCTGGACAGCAGCCAATTCTATGCCTGGACATTATCTCCAGGTGGATTTGGATGGCGCGAAAATCGGAACGATGGACGTCCTCTGGGAGAACGCCCAACCCAAGCAGATTAAGGTGGTTTGTGAGAGACCGGACGGCTCGACGTCTACCTTGGAGTTCAGCACGCAGCACAAGCGCGAGTCGACGGTGAAGCTGGGCGGGGAGGTTCTCAAGTCTGTCAAAATAGAGGTCAATGGCACAACGAGATCTTCTTGGGCCAGTATCAACGAGGTGACCTTCAGGGACACAGCGGGTAACAAAATTGATTTGAAGTCGGCTGCTTCGGCGGCTGGTGCGGATTCTCCGGCTCATCCTGGGTATGAGGCCGAGGGGTTCCGGGATGTGCAGTTGCCGCATGACTGGGCGATTGAAAGTCCGTTCCTGAGGGATGAGCCGAATGAGACCGGCAAGTTGCCGTGGAATGGCTGGGGTTGGTACCGCAAGACGTTTGATGTGCCGGCATCGTTTGATGCGGAGAAGGAGCGTTACTATTTGGACTTTGACGGAGTCATGGCTAATCCTCAAGTCTACGTCAATGGTAAGCTTGCGGGGGAGTGGGCTTATGGTTACAATTCTTTCCGCGTGGATATTACTCCTTTCCTCAAACCGGGAGCTTCCAATCTGGTGGCTGTGATGGCCAGCAATAAGCCCCTCTCCACCCGGTGGTATCCGGGTGCTGGGATTTACCGCCATGTGTGGCTCGAAAAGACGACGCCCGTGCATATTGCTCAGTGGGGTGTTTATGTCACTACGCCGAAAGTCAGCTCCAGCTCTGCAGACGTCAAAATCAAAACAACCGTGAACAACACCAGCAAAGAGGAGTGCAAGGTGATTGTGCGTCAGGCCGTCGGTAAAGCGAAGGCAAAGGCGGTGAGGGTTACGATCAAGCCAGGCGAAAGTAAAGAGGTCGAGCAGACGATTAAGCTGAGTAACCCGAAGCGCTGGAGTTGCGAGGAGCCGAATCTGTACACGCTTACGACGACGATCAGTAGCGATGATGAGGTGATTGATTCGCGAGAGACGTCTTTTGGCGTGCGCACGATTGATTGGCGCAAGGATGGCTTCTACCTGAATGGGAAGAGGGTGCAGCTCAACGGCGTGTGCGAGCACCATGATCTGGGCGCACTAGGCGCGGCCTTTCATTCCCGCGGGTTCGAGCGCAAGATTGAAAAGCTGAAAGAAATGGGCTGCAATTCCATCCGCATGACTCACAATCCTCCGGCTCCGGAGGCTCTCGATCTCTGCGACCGCCACGGTATTCTTGTGATCGATGAGCTTTTTGATATTTGGGAGGCTCAGAAGTATGACAAGGTCAACGGCTACCACGTCTATTGGCCCCAGTGGTGGAAGAAGGATGTGCAGAATTTCGTCTTGAGGGACCGCAATCATCCTTGCATTATTGCTTGGAGCGGTGGTAATGAAATTATTGAGATCCAGACAAAACGTGGGCTGACCGTGTCCAGTGAGCTGCGCGATGAGTTCCGCAAGTACGATACGACCCGTCCGTACACGGTGGGGGTGAACCACACCCAGAACGGAAATTACAGTTTTGCCGATACGATGGATGTTTTCGGCTATAATTACAGACCGTTTGACTACGCCCGCTTCCTGAAGGATCGCAAGCAGCCGCTGTATGCCTCCGAGACGGCGTCGTGCGTTGCAACGCGTGATATGTACTTCTTCCCGGACAAGAAAGACTTCTGGAACAAGGGTAAGGGCTTTAGCGTGTTCCAGGTGAGCGCTTATGGCCTCTATGCCCCGGGCTGGGCTTATTGCCCGGACGTGGAGTTCGAGGCTCATGACAAGAATCCTGAGGTGGCCGGTGAGTATGTGTGGACCGGGCATGATTACATTGGTGAGCCGACCCCGTACAATCAGGATGCTTCCAACGTGGGCAACTTTGCCAATGCTTCCGAGGCGGAAAAGAAGGCGGCGATGGAGCAGATGCAGGCCATGGGCAGCAAGGCGCCGAGCCGCAGTTCTTACTTCGGCATTATTGATTTGGCCGGTTTCCCGAAGGATACCTTCTACCTCTACCAGAGCCGGTGGAATCCCGAAGTCAGGCAGGCCCATATTCTGCCGCACTGGAACTGGAAAGGCCGCGAGGGCAAGGTGACGCCCGTTATGGTTTTCTCTTCCGGTGACGAAGCTGAACTCTTCCTCAACGGCAAGAGCCAGGGCGTCCGCCGCAAGGGACAGGGGGAGACCTTCACACAGTCCGGTGTCACCGTGTCCAAAAACGGTCACCGCTTCGTGTGGGAGGATGTTGTCTATGAGCCTGGCGAGCTTGAGGTTGTTGTGAAGAAAAATGGCCGGGTGTGGGCCAAGGCCAAGCGGGTGACCACCGGTGAGGCGGTCAAGGTCGAGGCACAGGCTGACCGCGCAACGATTGCCGGTGATGCCCGTGACTTGTCATACGTTGAGCTCGCTTTGGTGGATGCGAAAGGCAACGTCGTGCCCACTGACAGCAGGAAGGTCAGCTTCACGATCACAGGCCCCGCTGAGCTGGTCGGCTTCTGCAATGGCAATCCCGTCGATCAGACCTGCATGCAGGATCCGAACCAGAGTTTCTTCAACGGTCGGATTGTGGCTATAGTCCGTGGGCTTCGCGGCAAGAGTGGTGAAGCAAAGGTTACCGCTGCGGCTGAGGGGCTGCCCGAGGTTGGGGTGACGGTCAAGGTTGCGGAGGCAACTCCCGAGCAACTGCGCCGCTGATGCCTCTGTGCCGGGCAGTTTTCACGGGCTGCTTTCCCAAGCCAGGCGCGGTTGAGCCGCGCCTGGCAGCTGCAGGGTGAAATGCCGCCCTCAGGCTGGGGAAAACACAAGGGCCATCCCAGTACTGCAAAGAATCAAAAAAGCGCCGAAGCTAACCAGCTTCGGCGCTTTTTTGACTTCCGGGAAGGAGGGATATCAGGCCTCAGACTTGAGGGAAGAGGAGGGTTTAAAGGACACGTACTTGCAGGCAGGAATCTGAATGGTTTCCTTCGTGCGGGGGTTAAGTCCCGTGCGGGCCGGGCGGGTTTTGGTCTCAAAAGTACCAAAGCCGACCAGCTGGACCTTCTCTGAAGCCACAGCCTTAGTGATGGCTTTCAGGGTGGCATTGAGGGCGTCCGAGGCGCACTTCTTGGTGGCGTCGGCACCAAGCTCTTGCTGGATGAGGTCGATAAGCTGAGTTTTGTTCATAACTTAGTATCAGGTTTAACTGCGGAGCCACTTTAACACAGTGGGCTCAACCCTGCAAGAGAAAAAATGATGTTTAATGCGTTCTTATTCTATTCCTTTGGCGGAGATAGCAACAAGTTAGAAGCGTACCTTCAGGTGCTGCCTATGCTCCGCGTTAGGTGAGGTGCGGGGATGAACCCGGCACATGCGGGACAGATTGCGCCGACAAAGTATTAAATTTTGCTTGACAAATGAGGCTCCCGGTGGCATGCTGCGGGTCCGCTCCTGCCACGCTGACTGGGGCGAGACCAGCCCGGCGGGTGATGAAATACGGCACCGACGTCGGAAGAACTCCAAACAAACCATCATTTCAAATTAAATTCGCATATCATGACAGAGTACACACTCAAGGTCAGCAAGCGTGAGCTCACCGGCAGCGGCAAGCTCAACGCTCTGCGTGCCCAGGGGATCGTCCCCGGTATTATCTACGGCGCCGCCGTGGAAGGTAACATTAATGTCCAGGTGAGCGCAGCGGAGATTCGCTCGCTTCTTTCCCAGACGGAGAGCGACAATATCCTGGTCAAGCTCGACGTTGACGGCAAGGAAGTGCTCGCACTTCTCAAGGATGTGCAGCGCAATTTCCTGACTGATTCGACCACCCATCTGGACTTCCAGGCGGTGACCCCCGACACCGTCGTCCGCACGAAGGTGGAGCTCCGCCTCAAGGGCACACCCGTGGGTGTGGCTATGGGCGGTCAGGTCAACCAGATCGTCTATGAGGTGCCGGTCCGTTGCGCTGTCAAGGACATCCCCGCTTACCTCGAGGCCGATATCACCAACGTCAAGCTCAAGGAATCTCTCCGCATGTCCGCTGTGACGCTTCCTGCCGGAGTGACCTCCCCGTACAACGGTACCGTGGTGCTTGCCTCCGTGGTGAAGCCCTAAGCAAACCGCTTTTGCAACAACAGAAAAACCGCTGCAGCCGGCATGGCCGCAGCGGTTTTTCTGTTGTTTGTACTCCGGCATCATTCCCGAGACGCGAGGTGCACATGCCGGCGTGCTGTGCTGCTGAGTTTGTCACTTGCTCCCCCCTCCGGGTATGTCTCCTGCCCCGTTTTCTGTCCAGGGGGGGCGGCCACGGCAGTTGCAGCATGCACGGCTGAGGACGGCGACCGGGGCCAGCGCGAGTCCATAGGTAGCGGCCTGGCAGCTGGATGCATGCCGTTGCTGTGTTGCTTTTCTTTGACTCGCACCCCAAGCCAACGCAGCGCCGGCACGGCAAGTCAGGGCACCGGCAGCCGCGCCGGGACGAATCAAAAGCCCGCTTCCGGCCTAGAGAATCAGCATGCAGTCGCCATAGGAGAAAAAGCGGTAGCGCATCCCGACGGCCTGGCGGTAGGCTTCCATGATGAGGTCTTTGCCGGCAAAGGCGCAGACGAGCATGATCAGCGTGCTCTGCGGCAGGTGAAAGTTCGTGAGCAGGGCGTCTGTCACCTTGAACTCGTAGCCGGGGTAGATGAAGATATCCGTCTCACTCATGCCCGGTGGCAGGGGGCGGCCGTGGCGTGTGGCCAGGGTTTCCATCACTCGGACGCTGGTAGTGCCCACGGCAATGACACGCTTGGCTTCTTCGATGGCGCGGGAGGTCTCCTGCGTCATGAAAAAGGTTTCAGTGTGCATGTGGTGATCCTCGATGCGCTCGGTTTTCACCGGTCGGAAGGTGCCGACGCCGACGTGCAGTGTCACAAAGCTGTGCGGTACCTTTGCCAGGATTTCAGGGGTGAAGTGCAGTCCGGCGGTGGGTGCCGCGATGGCACCCTCGTGGTGAGCATACACCGTCTGGTAGCGTTCCTTGTCACTGGGATCGCTTTCGCGGTTCATGTAGTGAGGCAGGGCAAGGCGCCCCAGCTGCTCGTCCACCGGGCGATCCCAGCGGATGTAGCGGTAGCCGTCACCGTCGATGCTTTCGACCGTGCCCGTAGCGTCGCCTACCTGCACCGTGCGGCCCACCTTCATCTTCTTGCCGGGGCGCACCATGCTCTTCCACAGCAGCTCATCGGTCATGTTGGCTCGCACCAGCTCGATGGAGCCGTCGTTGCTGAAGTAACGGGCAGGAATGACCTTCGTATCATTGAGGATGAACCGGTCACCCGGCTGCACATACTCCAGGATATCGGAGAAATGCCGGTGCTCAATCAGCCCGGTATCACGGTGCACAACCAGCATGCGTGAAGAAGCGCGATCCGGCAGCGGCCGGTCGGCAATCAGTTCTTCCGGCAGGAAATAATCAAAGTCAACGGTTCTCACAGCAGGTGCAGTCTTTGTTGAGGAGAGGAAAAACGGATGGTCCGGGGAGAGGATAACACACCGGGGAGGGGGTAACACAGGAAGTCGTGAACTGCGACAGGAAAAGCCCTGCGCCCCCCCTCCGCCTGATCAGCGGGGAAATACGGAAATGCGGCGCAGAACCTCGTCGCGCCCCAGAACCTGCATGATCACATCGATGCCGGGGCCGGCATGGCACCCCGTCAGCGCCAGACGCAGCGGGAACATCATCGCACCCACCTTGACCCCTCGCTCCTTTGTCATCGGCTTGACAAGCTGCATGGCCTGCTCCCCGTCCCATTCCGGGAGCCGGGAGGCCGCATCGGCAAAGAGGTTAAGCATCTCGCGGGCGTTGTCCTGCAGCTTTGCCATCGCCTCTTGCTCATAGTCGAGAACCTGCACCCAGCGCACCCAGGCAGGGACCTCACTGAGCAGCTGGACTTTGGTCTGCACGCTGGGCAGCACCTCGCGCAGCTGCGGTGTATCCTCCAGACCGGCTCTGGTGCAGAACGGCATGGCCAGCTCGACAAACTTCTCCGCCGGGAGGCGCATGATGTGCTGCTGGTTCATCCACTTGCACTTGGTGATGTCAAACTTCGCGGCAGCCCGGTTCACATGCTCCAGAGAGAAGAGGTTGATGAGCTCCTCCTTGGAAAAGACCTCTTCATCGCTCTTCGGACTCCAGCCCAGCAGGGCAATGAAGTTGACCACCGCGTCGGGCAGGAACCCTTCCTCGGGGTAGTTGCCGAGCTGAGCGCCGACATCGCGCTTGCTCATCTTTGAGCCGTCCGGGTTTTGAATCAGCGGGATGTGGGCGTAGACCGGCGGCTCTGCACCAAAGGCTTCGAAAAGCTGCAGGTGCTTGAAGGTGTTCATGATGTGATCCTCGCCGCGGATGACGTGCGTGATCTTCATCTCGATATCGTCCACGACATTGACGAGGTGGAAGATGTAGGAGCCATCCGTGCGCTTGACCACCATGTCCGGCGTGTTCTCTTCGTTGCTGTAGTCCACCGAGATGTCGCCGCATACAAGGTCATGCAGCGTCATGACGCCGTCGCGCTTGAAGCGGAAGCGCCAGACAGTGCCCTCGCTCGTGCCGGGAATCTCGTTGCCGTCCTTGTCCCGCTTGTTGGGGGCGGGACACTCGTAGACACGTCCCATCTCAACCAGCTTCTGGAAATAGCGGTCATAGATGGCCTTGCGCTGGCTCTGGAAGTAGGGCTCGTAGGGGCCGCCCTTGCCTTCGCCCTCATCCCAGTCCAACCCCAGCCACCGCATGCCGGTGAAGATGGCCTGCATGGCGTCTTCGACATGGCGTTGCTGATCCGTGTCTTCGATGCGCAGCACAAAGGTGCCGCCCATTTTGCGGGTGAAAAGATAGTTGAACAGGGCTGTGCGGGCCCCACCTATGTGCAAGTAACCGGTGGGGGACGGTGCAAATCGGGTTCGAACGGTCGTGGCCATGCGCCGCTTATACACCTGGTACGTCTTTTTTTCAAGAGTAAACAGTACCAAATCGTACTGCCTGATGCCCCGGCAGATCAGCACGCCCGCCTGGCGTGCCGGGTGCAGCTGCGCCACGGTGCTGCTGCGGTGCATTGAGGCTGCCGCAATAAAGCCTTGCATTCGCACAGCGGTCTGCCGTATAATTCGCGCATGCCTACCATATCACTTTCGCTGGGGTCCAGATCGTACGACGTTCATGCGGCGAATGATTTGTTGGATGGGGTTGGATATGCCTGCTCGCGTTTGCGGCTGCAGGGCAGAGCGGCCATCATTACGGATTCCTGCGTGTACCCTCTGTATGGTTCGCGGGTGCAGGCCAGTTTGGAAGACGCCGGCTTCAGCACGAGTGTGCATGTGTTTGAGGCAGGAGAGCAAAGCAAGAACCTCAGTACGGTGGAGACCCTCGTGGATGAGATGGCTCAGGCCGGGCATGACCGTTCATCGTTTGTGGTCGCGCTGGGGGGCGGCGTGGCGGGCGATATGGCGGGGTTTATCGCGGCGATTTATTACCGGGGAATTCCTTTTGTCCAGGTTCCCACGACGGTGATGGCTCAGGTCGACAGCTCGGTGGGGGGCAAGACGGCAGTGGACATCGCCGCAGGGAAAAATCTCATCGGCGCTTTCCATCAGCCCAAGGTCGTACTGGTGGATCCGACGACACTGGTAACTTTGCCTACGCGTGTACTCCGTGAGGGTGCGGCCGAGATGGTCAAGCATGCCGCCATCCGCAAGCCGGGGATGCTGCGGGTTCTCCGGGAATTAGCCGATGAAATGCCGCTGGGCTTCACGCTGGATACGATTGCCAGCCTCCCGCAGATCATGACGGAGAACATCGAGATCAAGGCCCGAATCGTGGAGGAGGATGAGCAGGAAACGAGTGGCGTGCGGGCCTTCCTGAACTTTGGTCACACGCTGGGGCACGGCATTGAGGCGAGTGTTCCCTACGGCGAGTTGCTGCATGGCGAGGCGGTGAGTCTGGGCATGAGGGCTGCACTGTATTTGTCCCGCAGGTACGCGGGGCTGAGTGCATCCGCTGAGCGCGAGGTGCTCGATGTGCTCAAGGCACTGGAGCTGCCGCTGGTGCTTCCCGGGCATATCGATCCGGCCAAAGTGATGGAGTGCGCTGCGCGCGACAAGAAGTTTATGGGTGGGGCTGTGCGCTTTGTGCTGCTGCGGCAGCTGGGCAAGCCCTTCATCTCCGAGAGTATAACCCGGGAGGATATGCATGAGGCCCTGATGCACCTGAGAACCCCCGTCTGATTGTTGCTGGAGGCAACACCGGCAAGGCGCATCCCCGGCGACCGGATGGTCCGGAACGCGGTGCGTCGCTGCCGGTTGGTTTTCGTGTTTGCCTGCCTGCGCTTTTTTTGATACATTGACCACAACACTACAGCGATTATGACAGATCCCCGCACTACTCAATTGGCGCAGAGCTTGATCCGCCACTCCTGCCGCGTGCAGCCGGGCGAGCACGTTCTGCTGGAAATCATTGATGCTCCCGACGAAATTGCTATCGAGCTGATTCGCGCCGTGCGCGCAGCCGGCGGCTATCCCCACATCCACCTGCGCCATGGGCGCGTGACCCGTGAGTTGTTCGCCGGGGCAACAGATGAGCAATACGCTTCGATTGCGGGTTTTGAGTTGGAGGAGATGAAGGCCATGGACGCCTACATTGCCATCCGGGGCGGATACAATAATTTTGAGCTTTCCGGCGTGCCTGCTGATCGCATGAAGCTGGCTCAGAAGCACATGCGCCCGGTGGCCGAGAGGCGGATTTGCCACACCAAGTGGTGTGTGCTGCGCTGGCCCAACCCGTCGATGGCTCAGGGAGCCGGCATGAGCACGGAAGCCTTCGAGGATTTCTACTTCCGCTGCTGCCTGGCGGATTATGATCAGCTGAAAGTCGCCATGGACAAGTTGGCCGCTCGGATGATGCGCACAGATCAGGTGCACATCGTAGGCCCGGGCACGGATTTGACGTTTTCCATCAAAGGAATGCCGGCGATCCCGTGTGCCGGTGAACTTAATATCCCGGATGGTGAGGTGTTTACGGCGCCCGTCCGGAATTCTGTCAACGGCACGATTTTCTACACGGCCCCGACGGTGTTCCAGGGGATTCCTTTTGACGGGATCCGCCTCACCTTCCGCGATGGCAAAATCATCGAAGCCACCTGCAATGGCAACAGTGAGGCGCTGAACAAAATCCTGGATACAGATGAAGGCGCCCGCTACATTGGTGAGTTCGCGCTGGGCGTGAATCCCGAGGTGCTGCAACCGATGCGCGACATCCTGTTCGATGAGAAGATTGCCGGCTCGTTCCATTTCACGCCGGGCAACGCCTACGAAAACTGCGACAACGGCAACAAGTCGCAGGTGCACTGGGATCTGGTGTGCATCCAGAGGGCGGATTATGGCGGCGGTGAGATGTATTTTGACGGTGAGCTGATTCGCAAGGACGGTATCTTCCTCGACCCCGAGTTGTCCCTGCTGAATCCCGCTCAGCACTGAGGCGGTTTCCTTTGTTGGTATAGGAGTTTATTCTGACAGCCTTTTGTTACAGCGATGACAGATCCACGTTATAAGCAACTTGCCCGGCAGATCGTCGGTTATTCCGTTAAGGTACAACCCGGAGAGCATGTGAACCTGCGCATGCTCGACATCCCGGATGCGATGGTAGTAGAGCTGATCCGGGCGGTGCGGGAAGCCGGCGGCATCCCGCATCTGGATCTCACCCACAGCCTCCTGAACCGGGAGTTGCAGATGGGGGCTACAGAGGAACAGTACGAACTGGAAGGCCGCTACCGCTTGCAGCGGGCGGAGGATATGCAGGTGCATATCTGCTTCTACGGCGACAGCAACAGCTTCGAGTCGTCCGATGTGCCGGCTGAGCGGATGAAGATCGTTACCCGGCATATGAGGGCCGCCAGCGACCTGACCTGCAACAAACGCAAATGGACCGTACTGGCTTGGCCCACGCCCTCCGCGGCACAGGCAGCCGGGATGGATACGGAGGCGTTTGAGGACTTCTACTTCCGCTGCTGCCTGGCGGACTACGGCATGCTGCGCCGCGGAATGGAAAAAATCAAAGCCATGATGGAAGCCACCGATCGCGTGCGCATCGTCGGTCCGGGGACAGATTTGAGCTTTTCCATCAAGGGGATTCCGGCAATCGTCTGCGCCGGCGATTGCAACGTGCCGGATGGCGAGGTGTACACAGCTCCGGTGCGCGATTCTGTCAACGGCGTGATCACATACAATGCACCATCCGTCTACCACGGGGCACCGTTCGACCGGGTGCAATTCCGCTTTGAGCGCGGCCGGATTGTGGAAGCTCACTGCAGTGGCGACGAGAAGAAACTCAACGCCATTCTGGACACAGATGAGGGAGCCCGCTACATCGGGGAGTTTGCTCTCGGGGTGAATCCGTATATCCTCAAGCCGATGCGTGATATCCTCTTTGATGAGAAGATTGCCGGCTCGTTCCATTTCACTCCGGGGCAGAGCTACGAGGAAGCCCCCAACGGAAACAGCTCCGCCGTGCATTGGGATTTGGTGTGCATCCAGCGTCCTGACTACGGCGGCGGGGAAATCTATTTCGATGATGTCCTGATCCGCAAGGATGGCGTCTTCATCGATCCGGAGTTGGCGATGCTCAACCCGGCGCAGGAGTAAGGCGGCGTTCAGGCCGGGGCCAGGGGTGTTTTGCTATGCGTGTGCCGTTCCCGTTGAGTGCGATTGTCCACCAGCTGAGGCGCCATCCTGTTTTTTATGGGGTGGTGATGGCCTGCCTCGTGGGGTATGCCGGTGTGAGCCTCTATGGAGAAAGAGAGGCCAAGCAGCTCGAGTTCAACGAAGAAAGCCTTCCCGCACAGGTGCTGCCTGGTGCGGGAGAAATCCGGATCGGCTTTTTTTCAGATCTGCACAACGACCCGGAGCTCTTCGAACAGTGCGTGGATTATTTTGAAAAAGTGAGGCCGGATCTCATCGTATTTGGCGGTGATTTCATCATCGTCAACGAGCGGTTCATGCGGACCCGCTGGGCTGTGGACGGCCTGCGTCGCCTGGTGGCGGCTGCACCGTGTTTTGCCGTTCTCGGCAATCAGGACTACGAGAAACTCGAGCAGGTGGAACGCGTCTATGCGGCATCAGGGGTGAGACTGCTGCGCAATGAGGCTATCGACTGGAAATCTCCCGGTGGCGTCACCCTGCGCATCATCGGCCTGGGTGACTGGAACGAGGGAGACGCCGAGCCGGCTCGCTGCATGAAACCAGTGGGCCAGGAGCAGGGGCCTGTACTGTTGCTGAGCCACGATCCCGAAAGCCGGGAACTGCTGGGCTCCTATGACTGGGACCTGATGCTCAGCGGCCATGCTCATGGCGGGCAGCTTGGCAACCCCTTCACCGGAGAGTACATTTCCTTCCGGACGGCGATGCCCTCCGGTTTGTACGGGTGGCAGGGTGATCGCCATGTGTACGTGACCCGCGGCGTGGGGTCGATTATGGGTATGCGTTTCTTCTGTCCTCCGGAGGTGAACTTGCTCAGCATCGGCCTCGGGCAGGGCTCGGCCCCTCAGCCTGCTCCGGCTCCCCCGGAGTCATAGCGACAACCATCACGGAGCCACAGCGCAGCCGCCTGCCGGACAGCTGCCTGCCGGACAGCTGCCTGGCGGCATGGGGCAGGGCAGCGTGGGATGCAACTACCCCCTCCAGCAGCCCGCCCATACACCGCGTCCATCGCGGCGCACAGCACTGGGAGAAATCCTCAGTACGTGGCGGGTTCCTGGGTGCCGTCGCCCGACGCATGCTCTGCTTCAGTCATCATTGACCGCATCAATAAACTCCTTGAGGCGGGAATACAACCCCTGCTTAAACGAGAAACACAGCCTCGGCAGAGAAGCCAAAGCCGGTTCCGGATCCTCCCCATCCCCATCCAGCTGGCAGAGATCGTCCTTGGGCATGATATCTGCATAGTCATGGCGCAACCACTCCATCAAGCGCTCAGGAAGCGGGTCATTCACGCGCACCACAATCCGCTCCGCCTCGAAATAGTACGAGTGAAAGCGGCGGTAAAACCGCTCAATATAAGCATAAGCGTCCTCCGCGCTCTTGCTGAGGTAGAGCAAGTGCATGTCCTCACGGGAAATCAGCCCTGCATCCAGCAGTTCCTTTTCGATGAAGCGGGTCCAGCGGTGCCAGAACGTTTCCCCCGGAGGATCCAGCAGCACAATGGGGAAAATCGTCGACTTGCCCGTTTGCATCAGCGTGATGGTTTCGAAAATCTCGTCCATCGTCCCGAACCCACCGGGGAAAGCCACCAGAGCATCAGTCTGTTTGAGGAAATTGAGCTTGCGCGTGAAGAAATAGTAGAAGTTCATCATCTTCGGGCTATTCTCCACGACATGATTAGCGTGCTGTTCATAAGGCAGTGTGATATTGAGCCCGAACGAACGGCGGGAACCTGCACCCTCATTGCAGGCTTGCATCAGCCCCGGGCCTCCACCCGTCACGACCATGTAGCCGTTCTTGGAGGCCAGCCTGGCAAACTCCTTCGCCAGCTTGTAGGAGGGGGCATTATCCCGGATGCGGGCAGAGCCGAAGCAAGTGACCTTGCGCACGTTGCGGTAAGGGAAAAACATGCGATCCGCCGCCAGCATCTCATCGATGGTCCTGTTCATGATTTCCAGGTCATGCTCCTCCAACTTACTCATGGCGGCGTTCATCACTGTGGCGAGCATCTGCCGGATCGTCTCGGGATTGTGGGAGCCTGCATACCGGTAGGCGACATCATAGAGGTTGGCATCGAGCACCGGGTTGCCCGTGCTGACGGGGATGGTCAGGGAGCTGTGTTTTTCAGCACGGCTGTTGATGTCGCGGGCTGCCAGAATCTTCGGGTGATTTGTCATACCCTGCATGATAACGCTTTCTGTATGGCCGTGTCACGCAAAAAACGCTGCATGCACCGCAAAACCTGCCTTCCGGGCCACCGGACAGCGCAGGGTAAATATCAGAAGGGCAGGGAATGACAGCAAAGGAAGGGCAGCAAAGGAAAGGTAACCCGTTAAGGTGAAAGAATCCTCCAACTGTTCGTACCCATGAGCATTTATACGCTTGACCCCGCAGCTCTGTTAGGGAATACTGGAGGAAACCCTTACAAATATTGACCTCTATGAGCAAACACTCCACGATTATAACCGTACACGAGGGACAGATGCGCTGCACGACCCAGTTTGGACCGTCGGAAGCACTGTTCTCCACCGACATTGATACAGAATTGGGCGGGCTGGGTGTATATCCCCGTCCGGGTGAGATGCTGGCTGCGAGTGTCGCTTCCTGCATGATGAGCATGATTATGTTCAAAGCGAAGAGCCGAGGTTTGGAGCTGGAGGGTATCTCCATTGCTTCCTCTTACTATGCCGGTGATCATGGCATTGAGAAGCTGAGCTTTGATATCCGGGTCCCCCAGCATACGCGGGAGGCGGATCGCCGTATCCTCGAGGCTGCGGCGAAAGCTTGCCCCGTGGGAAATGCTCTCCGCCCGGAGATTGAGAAAAACATCACGTGGCACTGGGTCGGTGACGAGTCCTGAGTGTCCCGCCTGACGGGAGCTCATGGCGGTTGCACGCCCTTGCCGGGTGGTGGAATCCGGATGTCAGATTGTTGTTGATATGTGTTGCCAAGCCTGGTGCCGGATGTCACCGGGCTTGGTATGCACAATCGGCTCGTGCCGTATGAACGGCTCATATCGCGCGAATGGGGCCTTTCTGTCGGCACGTGTATGAAAAACACCAAGCTAGCGAACGGTGCCCTGAGCCAAAGAAACGCGGGAGATACAGCTGAAAACAGCCGGGTCGGGTGTTGTGCCTAGCCCGGAAACACAGCCGGGGAGGGGGGGGAGTGAAGACATCAGATCTTGACAGCCGCCGTTCTCAGATTTCTCGTGTGATGTCCGTGAGGAGAAGCGTCCTCGCTTGAAGCAGACTTCCCCCTGGCTTATCATGGGGAAAAGCAGAATGAGTTTCGCCTGACACCCCGTGAGGCAGAAAGCTTCTGCTTGCGTCGATATCCTCTCAGAGAAAGTTGCGCGACAACCGTATGCTTGGTTGCTGCCTCTATCTTCTGCCCCTCCGGCAGTTCCTCCGGCAGTGATAGATGCTGAAGGAGCTGATCGTGAATTTACAGTGAGGAGATCTTTTCCCGGTCAACGATGCAGTGCCGATTTGTTCGCTGGGGGACGGGTTTCATTTGCTCACGAAACTGACAGAGCCACCTTTTTGGGCTTGTCAATGGCGGCAGGCACCTGTACAATGCCGGTATGTACGAGCTCGCTTACATAGGATCTCCCTCGCAGTGGTTCATCCTGGTACTGCTGTGCCTGCTGATTTTCGGGGCTAAGCGCTTGCCTGATGTCGCCCGCGCCCTCGGACGCAGCCTCGGGGAGTTTCGCAAGGCCCGCCGCGAGTTTGAAGAGGAGCTCATGAAGAGCGACTCTCCTGATGCCGCCCCTCGTTCCGCGTCTCCAACCCCTGCCGAGACCAAAACTCAGGACAGCGAAACCAAGCGCGACTGAGTCTCCTGTCCCGCCGGAGTAAAGAGCGCAAGCGCAGAGAAGGAGCGCCGCAGTGCAGAGGAGGTGCGCAGCGCGATAAGAAGGCACTGCCGGGAAGGTCGGGGAAATCGGCCTCTTTTTACTTTTGCCCTTTACTTCACATCTTGCCCGGGTGCAGAATCCTCTGAGGGTGCGACGGCAGCCCTCCACTCGGCGGGTATCCGGCAGGGGCGGCCCTGGGGCATCTGTACGAGAGCCAGTCGCTGTACGACGGTCACGCACAGCTTGTCATCCTCTGCCCGGCGTACCTCGAAGCGGAACCACATCGAAGAGCCGGACATCCGCTCGATGCAGCCATTGATCCGGATCTGGTCGGCCAGAAAGGCCGGGGCATGGTAATCCACCTCGTGGCGCACCAGAACCGTATGCCTTCCCTCCCTGGCAAGAATCGCATAATCAATACCCAGGGCACTGGCCATCTTGGTGCGGCATTCCTCCACCCAGCGGAGATACGCGAGATTGTGCACCACACCACCGCAGTCGGTGTCGTAATACATCACTTGGTAGGGAAGGGTAAACTGAACATGCATGGCGGGAAAACGGGTTGGGGGTGGCGTGCCGGGATAGGATGAAGACGGGAACCGATGACGGAAAACCAGGAAAAAAGCCCGCTCTGCTGATGCCCGGAGGGACAGTGGCGAGCGGAAGGACAGAAAGAAAGCGGGAGGCCGCCGGCCTCCCGCTTGAATCAAAACGCAAAGCTTACTTGAGCTTGAGAATGTCCACGATGGCGGATGTGACTTCCTTCATGTGGTCCATCGTCAGCTCGCCCATGTGGGCGATGCGGAAGGTCTTGTCCTTGAGGTCGCCGTAGCCGTTGCCAATCTGCATGCCGCGCTCGGCCAGGGCTTTGTTGAGCTCGGGGATGGAGATCATCTGGTCGCTTCCCTTCGGGTGGGAATCGATTACCGTGAGCGTGCGGGAGAGGTACTTCGGATTCGGGTAGACGCGGAAGTACTCGTTGGCCCAGGCACGGGTGAACTCGGCCATCTGCTGATGGCGTGCGAAGCGGTTTTCGACGCCTTCCTCATTGACGATGTGCTGGAGCTGCTTGTCCAGGGCGTACATGATGGAGAGGCAGGGTGTGGAGGTGTACTGGTAGTTCTTCTTGTCGATGAAGTCCCAGATCGTGCGCAGGTCGAAGTAAAGACCGCGGTGCTCGACTTCGGCAGTGCGGTCGTAGGCCTTCCGGCTCATGGCGCAGATAGCCATACCCGGAGGCAGGGCAAGAGCTTTCTGGGTGGAGGTGATGAGCACGTCGATGCCCAGTTTGTCCGTCTCAATCTTCGAGCCGGCGGCGGAAGACACCGCGTCGACGCACCACACCACATCCGGGTATTTTTTCATGACCTCGGCGATCTCCTCAACCGGGTTCTGGATGCCGGAAGAGGTTTCGTTGTGGGTCACGGTCACGAGGTCATACTTGCCTGTGGAGAGGGCCTGGTCAACCATTTCAGGCGTGGTCGGCTCACCCATCACACTGGAGAATTTGTCTGCGGGCACGCCGTTTGTTTTGGCCATTTTGAACCACTTGTCGCCGAAAGCACCGATCGAGAACACGGCGGCACGTTTTGCTGTGCAGGAGCGGATCGCACCCTCCATCAATCCGGAACCGGAGGAAGTGGAAAGCAAAATGCGGTTTTCCGTAAAGAGAACTTTCTGCATGTTGTCCGAGATGCGCTTCTGAATCTCGGATGCCTGCTTGGAGCGATGACTGATCATCGGCAGGCTCAGCTCTTTAAGGATGTCTTCCGACACAATAGTCGGACCGGGGATAAACAGTTTGATAGCCATAGTTGTGTTAGCCTTACTTGCAACTCAAGACTAGCACGTTTGCCCTCGCATGGCGAGTAAAAAATCAGGGGAAAAAGTTTGGAAGTCGCAGAAGAGACTTGCATCACGAGAGTGTTATGGTAATATTTCCGAACGTATGAGGACTCTTTCCCTTGCAGCTTTTCTTATGTGCGGCGCACTGAGCCCACTGGCCATGCCTGCTTATGCGGCTGATGCCGTGGTCGTCAACCGCGTAGCCGCCACGGTCAATGGCCGTCCGATCACCGCCTCGGAGGTGCGTGCCGGTTTGGCTCCCACCATCCGGGAGCTGCTTGTGCTCTATCCCCGGCAGGGCAGCCAGTTCAGTGCTGAGTTGATCAAGGCCAAAAAGGCGGTCATCGACGAGCTCATCGACCGTGAACTTGTACTCAGTGAGTTCGAGAGCAGGGGCTACGTCATGAAGACCAAATACGTCGATGATGAGATCAACCGCCGCATCCTGATGCACTTCAACGGCGACCGCGATGCCTTCCTTGACATGCTTCGCAAATCCGGTATGAACCTCCATGAGTACCGGCAGAAAGTCCTCAAGGACGTCACGGTTGAATCCATGCGCGCCCAGAAATACGACCGCGGCATTCCTCCCACTCCCGCCGAAGTTCGCGAGGAATACGCCCGCAGTGGTTCCGATCTGCGCGACATCACCAAAGACCAAATCATCTACGACAAGATTCTTCTGCCCGCGCAGGATCCGGCTGATTGCGGGTTGAGTATCGACGAACAGTTTGCCAAGGCCCAGGAACTCCAGAAAGACATCGCCGCGGGCAGGATTTCCTTTGCGGATGCCGCCCGCGAGCATTCCGCTGACTCCCGGGCTTCTTATGGCGGCCGCTGGCCGCAGATGCGGCGCGATGACCTCGCACCGGATTTCGCCGGTGTCGTCTTCAATGCACCGGAGGGCAAAGTCATTGGCCCTCTGCTTGATCCGCAGGGCTTTACCATTGTTCGCGTCAACAGCAAGAAGCTTGCCCCAGCCCCCTCTTTGAGCAACCCCGACGTCAAGCGGCAGATCGAAGACGCCGTCCGCCGGCGCAAGAGCGAGCAACGATACCGCGAGTGGGTGGAGCGCCTGCGTGACCGGGCCGTCATCCATGTCTTCATCTGATCTCCTGGTGTTCTGGCACGCATTCACTGCCTCCGGTGGAATCACACCGCGCGGCGCTTCCGCCCCGTTGACTGAGCCGGTTTGTGTCGCAAAACGGTTCCGAGAGACGTGATTTGCTCCGCTTCCACCTCCCCCCATGCCCCGGAGGGCAGGACGTAATTGCGTCACGACGAGCGAATCGCCTTGCCAAGAGCCTGGCTTCGGCGTATAAAAGGCCCGTATGAATATCCAACTGTTTAAGGAACTGTGTGAGGCTTCCGGGGCCCCCGGTTTTGAGTACGACATCCGAGAGATCGTTCTGCGTGAAATGACACCGCTGGCGGACGACATCACCATCGACAACATGGGCAACGTCGTCGCCACCATCAAGGGCAAAAGCTCGGAAAAGTCCGTGATGTGTGCCGCCCACATGGATGAGATCGGTTTTATCGTGCGCCATATTGGTGATGACGGCTTTATCCGCATCCTTCCCCTGGGCGGTTTCGACCCCAAGACCCTGACCGCTCAGCGTGTCATTGTCCACGGTAAGAAAGACCTCCCCGGCTGCCTGGGCGTGAAGCCCATCCATGTCATGACAGCCGATGAGCGCAGCAAGATGCCCCAAGTAACCGATTTTGTCGTCGATCTGGGTTTGCCGAAGGAAGAAGTGGAGAAATACGTCAGCATCGGAGACTCCATCACCCGCTACAGCAACCTCATCGAGATGGGGGACTGCCTGAACGTCAAGAGCATTGACAACCGGGGCGGCTGCTATCTGCTGATCGAGGCTGTGCGCTCCATCAAAGAATCCGGCAAACCCCTTGACTACGACTTGCACGCCGTCTTTACCGTGCAGGAGGAAGTCGGCCTGCGTGGGGCTCACAGCGCCACCCTGGCGCTCAAGCCGACCTTCTCCTTCGCTTTGGACGTTACCATTGCCTACGACATCCCGGGCTCGGGTGCCCATGAGAAATGCACAGAACTGGGCAAAGGTACGGCCATCAAGGTGTACGACGGCACCCTGGTCACAGACCCCCGCATGGTCAAGTTCATGAAAGCCCTGGCCGAGGAAGGGAACATCGCATATCAGATGGAGCTCCTGGCGGCAGGTGGTACGGATGCCGGTGCCATGCAGAAGTTCACCCCCGGCGGTTCGATAGCCGGTGCTATTTCCATTCCTGTGCGCAACGTCCACCAGAGCATTGAAATGTGCCACAAAGCGGATGTTGACGCCTCGGTCCAGCTGTTGGCTGCCTGCTTCACCAACCTGACACGCTGGGACTGGAGCTGGTCTTCTGCTGAGCGCACCCTGAGCTGACCTCCGCGGCTCTCATCCTGAGCGGGATTGCATCCTGCGTGGCTCTCATCCTGCGCGGGAGACCCCGCTTTCTCCCCATTGACAACAAACGCCGCGTCTGCCGTGCCGGACGCGGCGTTTTTCAGCGCTGCTTGCGCAGGCTTGCGGGAAGGATACGGAGCTGATCCCGGTACTTGGCGATCGTGCGGCGCGCTACGGTGATGCCCTCTGCAGCCAGAGCCGCCTCAATTCCCGCATCAGAGAGCGGTTTCCTGGGATCCTCGGCATCGACCAGAGCCCGGATGCGGGCCCGGATGGCACCTGAGGAAATGCCCTCATCATGTTCCGTCGCGGGCAGAGCGGCGGTAAAAAAGCTCCTCAGCTCGTAGACCCCGTGATCACACTTAATGTACTTGCCTTTGACCGCTCGCGAAACCGTTGAAACCGCAAGACCGGTCGCATCGGCAATCTGCTCCATTTTCAGCGGCACAAGAGCTTGCGGACCATGGAGAAAGAAACTCCTCTGCCGCTCGACAACCGCCTTCGCCACGGTCAGAATCGTTTCCTGGCGGTCGGCAATCGCCTTGATCATATTGCGGCCCTCGCGGAAACACTGGGACAAGTAGCGACGCAGTTCCGGCTCATCGGCGTGCTCCGCAAGCATCTCGCGATACTGGGCGGAAAGCCCCAAACGGGGAATGCCGTTGCCCGTCAGGGAAACCTGCAGCTCATCACCGTTGCGCACCACGAGCAAATCCGGACTGATGACATGGTGCTCGGCCCGGCAAAACGCGCTACCGGGATCAGGATTGAGCCGGGCAAGGCGGTGGGCCGCACCGGCCACAGTCGCCTCATCCAAGCCCAGGGCCTTGGCGGCCAAGTCGTAGCGGTGGCGGACAAGCTCATCCCAGTGGTCCCGCAGAAGCGTCATCGACAGTGAATCAGCCTCCCCCAGCCGCTCCAGCTGGAGCATAAGACTTTGCCTCAGGCCGGTCGCCCCGACTCCAGGGGGATCCAGATCCCTCAACGCTCGCAGTGCCTTGTTAAAAACGTCGGGCGGCACCTGCAGCATACGGGCAATTTCGACGGGATCCTCTGTAAAATAGCCGTGTTCATCCAGGTATGAAATCAGGCGGAGACAAGCTGACTCCACCGCGGAGGGCAGCGCACTTTGGCGTACCTGAGATTCCAAGGCATCGGCCAGCGAGATTTCCTCCGTCAGTGAATCCATCATCACATCATGGCGGCGGGTGGCCTCGTAATCCACGCCCCCCGAGCCGTCGCCGTAAAAATCGCCGGCATCGCCCTCCGCTTCCCTCCGGTCCTTGCCTGGTTCGGGAAGCTCCTCCAGAGCCGGATTAGCCGCAACAGCCGCAGCCGCCATCTGCGAAAGCTCCATACCAGTCGCTTGCAAAGCACGCATGAACATCTGCATGGCCGCTGTCGCCACCATGCTCTGGCTCATTCCCTGCTGCATACCCTGGGAGCTCACGCGCGTTTCTTTAGCAGATTTGCGAGTGTTAGACAAGCTTAAACAGGCGGCAGACACATCATTCCGCGCGGGGGATCCGCTCCTCTGCGACCCCAAGGAGCCGCTGGGGAAAAAAACGTTTCCGGGCCTGCTCACCTTGCGCCTGAGCGGTATCCCTGGTACGGGCACTCCTGGTTTCGGCGCGGCAGGCAGGGGGGACTCAGGCAGTGCCATTGAGAAGCTTCTGAAGCTGCATGCACTCCTCCATCAGCCGGTACGCTTCCTGCTGCGTTGTGTCTCCACAGCGAATACGGGTCTTGAGCGTATCGATGCGAGCCTGGACTGCATCGCGGGCAGCCCGGGCACATGCCTGCTCGACAGCAGCCCGGGCATCGGGCATTTCCACGACGGTCGTATCCAGCTTCTCCAAGGCTGCGGCCTGATCGGGTACTAAGCTCTGCATGAACGCTTTCCAGGATGCTGCATTGCCAGGCTCAGGCAACACCTCCAGCAGACGCTGCAGCACCATGCCTCCGGCAAGCTCACGGATGGGTTCCTGCAGCTCTTCCACATGCTCCAGCAACAGATCCTGGGCCGCTTTGTTGCAGGCCGCCAGGCTGATCAGTCCCCGGATGGTCGGATGCAGTCGGATAGCGACCACGGGGACCGCTTCTCCATCAGGGGCATCCTCGTCCCCGGGCGGGAAATCGTCGTCTGTGCGTGATTTCTGATACAGGCGCGGGGCAGGGGTATTCTTGCGCGCCCGTACCATCTCCGATACCGTCTGACGCAGCTCATCAAGCCCGGTATTGAGACGTGTCGCCAAATCCACTACTGCTACGTCGCGGCGGTTCGCATTGGCGATTTCTGCCGCCAGATCAGCCATGCGTGTGATCAGCGAAGCCCGCGCGTTGGAATCTGTGCCGATCTGCTGCAGCTCATAAGCAACACGGGCCTCCAGGTAGGGCCGGGCGTCGGCAATAGCCTGCTGCAGAGCCTCCGCACCCTGAGAGCGGATCAGCGAGTCCGGATCTTCTCCCCCCGGAAGCACTGCCATGTACACGTCCAGACCGGCCTGCGCTAATTTGCGGTAGGTTTTTTCGCTCGCTTTGATACCTGCGCTGTCGCCATCATAGCACAAAATCGCTTTCGAGGCGTATTTGCGCAGCAGCGCCGCGTGATCATCCGTGAACGCCGTGCCAAGACCAGCCACGGCATTGCGTATGTCCGCCTTTTCATGGCAGGCTATGACATCCAATTGCCCCTCGCAGACCACCACCGTCATCCCCGCCGTAGCGATAGCCCGCGTCGCCTTGAACAACCCGAACAGCAGCTCACCCTTGCGGAATGCGACCGTTTCCGCGGTGTTTACGTATTTGCGCGGATCCGTATCTCCTTCCATCACGCGCCCCGAAAACCCCACAACTTCCCCCCTGACGTTGTGAATCGGGAACATCAGACGGTCGCGGAACACCGGGTAGGTGCTTCCCGCAGCGTTTTTGCCCAGCAGGTACGCTTCGGTCAGAATGCGAGTGTCCAGGCGCGACGCCTGTTCGAGCCGGGTCAGTTCGTCACTGGAGGGCGGTGCCCAGCCCAGCTGCCAGGCCTTGGCAACTTCGATATTAAACCCGCGTTTGGTCAGGTAGGCCCGCACGTGGGCAGCCTGCGGGTCGCGGCAGAGCTTGCGGTGGAAGTACTGAGCCGCGAGTTGATTCGCTTCGATGACGCGGGAGCGCAGGCGCCTGCGCATGGCCTGTTCCCGGTCTTCTTCCTCCTCGATGATCTGGATTCCATTCATGTCGGCCAGGCGTCGGAGCGCTGTCGGGTAGTCCAGATTCTCGTACATGATCAGAAACTGCACGGCATCACCCTTCGCGCCGCAGCCAAAACAGTGAAACGACTGCCGCGCCGGATTCACGTGAAAGGATGGTGTCTTCTCATTGTGGAACGGGCAGCAGGCCTTCCATGACGTCCCGGCCCGTCGCAGCTGAAGGTAGTGCGAAATCAGCTCCACGATGTCCGTAGAGGCTTTGATTCGGGCTTCACATTCTGCTGTGATACGAGCCATAAGCAACGAAAGAGAAAAGAAAACAGCCGCGGCGGGAAGACGAAAAAATCCCACGTGAAAGGCTTCAGGAAATCAGCGTTCTCAGGTGCTTTTCAAAGCCGGGGTAGGACGTGTTGATGTTCTGGCAGTGTTGCAGCGTCGTTTCGCCGTCTGCGTGGAGACCGGCCACCAGGAAAGACATGGCTATCCGGTGATCACCGAAGCTGTCCAGTGTTGCCCCATGCAGGGGGACTCCGCCAGTGATCACCATGCCGTCGTCAAACTCCTGTACCTGCCCACCCATCGCCCGCAAATTGCCGGCAGTGGTGGCGATGCGGTCACTTTCCTTCACCCGGAGCTCGGCTGCGTTGCGGATTTCGGTTTCTCCGCGGGCAAAAGCCCCCGCGACCGCCAGGACAGGAATCTCATCAATCAGATTCGGGATCTCAGCCTTCTCAATCACCGTGCCCTGCAGTGCTTTCGGCGAGCGCACGGTGATGTCTCCGTAAGGCTCTCCCGCTTCCACCCGGTTCGAAACAGAAATATCCGCCCCCATGCGTCGCAGTACGGTGATAATCGCATCGCGCGTCGGGTTGAGTCCTACCCGGCGAAGCGTTATCCTGCTGCCCGGCACCACGGAGGCTGCCACCAGCCAGAAGGCGGCGCTTGAGATATCCGACGGGATGGTGATGTCTTTGGCCTGTATACTTACCGGCCCTTCCACAGCAACATCGAGCCCGTCGGCTGATACCGTGCAGGGGATGCCGAAATGCGTAAATAAACGTTCCGTATGATCACGCGTCACAGCCGGCTGGTGTACCGTCGTGCGTCCCCGTGTCAGCATGCCTGCCAGCAGCACCGCGCTTTTCACCTGAGCACTTGCCATTGGCAGCGTATAATCGATGGGGTTCAGTGAGCTGCCTTCCACTTTCAGCGGCGCGCAGCCCGGTTTTTTGCCGCATGCTTCCAGGCGGGCACCCATGAGCATCAGCGGATCCATGATGCGGCGCATCGGCCTTGAGCACAGCGACTCATCCCCATACAGACAGGAACGGAACGGCAGGGCTGCCAGCACGCCGGCCATCAGTCGCATGCCTGTTCCTGAATTACCGCAATCAATATCATGCTGAGGAGCACGCGGCTTCATTCCTGTCCCCGTCAGAGTAAAATGCGAGGGTTCATCCCCGGGCGTCACGACCGCTCCGAGCTGTTGCATCGCGCGCAGCGTATTGAGGCAGTCCTCACTGCACAGGTAATTGCGTACCTCCATGCTACCCTGCGCCAGGGCGCCGAGAATGGCGACGCGGTGAGAGATGCTTTTATCCCCGGGTACTGTTATATCGCCGTGCAAACCGGACGAAGCACGGCGGACGCTGATCGTATCACTTGGCATATATCCTGATGCGGTTCTTGTGTTTGGCTTCCTTGTACGAGGAATCGAAATAAGCCTGAGTTGCCAGCTCCTGTTGAGCGCTCATGATTGCGGTGCGGAGGCTTTCACGGCATTCATCGAGAGATGGTGTATGAGGGGGCAGTACCGGCCCTGCCAGCAGAACATGCCAGCCCCAGCGGCTTTTCGCAAGCACGGGCTGACCCTCGGGCATCGCTTCCACCCCGAAAAGCGGCAGCTCCGGCAGAGGATTGGTCCCGTCATCGCGTATCGTTCCCAAGGCCCCGCCCGCCGTGCGGCTGCGCTCATCCTCACTGCGCGTGCGGGCCAACTCCGCGAAATCCTGCCCCGGCTGCTGCAACGCGGCCATCACCGCCTCTGCCTTGGCACGGGCTGCATCAGCATCCGTATCCACTGTCGAGAAGAAAATATGGCTCAGTTCACGACGCTGCGGCAGAGTCAGCCGATCTTTCACCAGCTCATAGTGAGCGGCAACCGCCTCATCACTCACGACGCAGTGAGGAGCAATCGCCCGCTCCAGCTGAGCCTGAGACCTCAGGCGCGACTGCACCCTATCGGTCAGTTGGGCCCGGGAATACCCCTGGGATGCCAGCCACCCGTCGAACGCCTCATCACTCGGGGCACGTGATGCCAGACGCTTCACTTCCTCCTCCGCTTCCCCGCGCAACAGGGGAAGATTCCGGTCATTGTAGCGTGTTGTAATCCGGATGAACTCGTGGCGAATCAGTTCCATCAGGCGACTGTTGCGCTGCTCAGCCTGCGGCGTCAGCCGTCCGCGTAACCAATCCTGCTCTGCGACATAACGGTCCAGCTGCCCGATCGTCAGATCTTCCCCATACACCGAGGCTTCAAGCTGCGACGTATCCTTTCCTTCCTGTGCGGCATGAATGAAGCGCCACACCGGCCCGTGCCATGCCCATAAATCCACACCCAGATACAGCAGCACCACCCCAAACAGGGTCAGCTTCAAACTGAAGATCTGGTACGATGTCAACCTCACGCGCCCTATCCTACCCTCTAACCCACCGAAAGGCAAACAAAAACTACTCCCGGCCGACGTCCGAAAACAGCCCTCGCAGCCTTCTTTCCCGCGGCAATGGAGCAGAGCTGCGGCAATGGAGCAGAGCTTATTTTGGCGTGCTTTGTGCTTGTACTTAGGTGAGTGCTGTGATAGCATACGCCTTATGACAACTGATTCTCCTCACCTAAGGGGCTGCCTGGTCGTCTTTGAAGGCATTGACGGCACAGGCAAGTCGACGCAGATTCAACTGCTGGCACAGTTTCTTCGTGCCCGTGGAATCGAGGTGCTGACAGATTTTGAACCAACGCGGGGGCCGTGGGGGATGAAAGTGCGGGAGGCCGCGATGTCCGGCGAACGTCTGACGCTCGAGGAGGAAATCGATTGCCTGCTGCAGGATCGCCGGGAGCACGTGCGCGAGGTCATAGAGCCGGCCCTGGAGAGGGGAGAGTGGGTACTGCTGGATCGCTACTACCTGTCAATGATGGCGTACCAGGGGGCCAGCGGGGCCAGCGTCGAGGCGATCCGCGAGTGGAACGAAGAGTTTGCGACTGTACCGGACGTGGCGTTCTGGCTGGATATCCCCGTCGAGGAGGCCCTGTGCCGCATGGGAGACAGGGGACGCGATCGCGATGCTTTTGAGAAGGAGGCCTTCCTGGCGGAATGCGCCCGGATCTACTCCAACATGGAGATGCCCTGGCTGCACCGAATCGAGGCTGATGGGACCGTGCAGGAAACCCAGAACCGCATTCGGGAAGTCATCCGTGAGGAACTTGCCGCCTACCTGTGACAGGTGTCCGCCCCGCACGTCTCTTCCTCTTACCGTACGAGCAGCCGACCGGCAGTGCGGATTTGTCCGTTATCGCAGCACTTGCCTGCCATAGGGCGAAGACAGGGATTTGCAGGCAGCGAAAGTACCAGACCTGCCCGCCCCGGGACTAGACCTGCCCGCCCCGGGACTAGACCTGCCCGCCCCGGGACGGCTCGGTACCGGGTGCTTGATGCGCCGGCAGCGTGATGCTGAACGCCGTGCATTCCCCAGGGGTGCTTTCCGCTGTAATCGTTCCTCCATGAGCCTCCACCGCATGCCGCACAATGGAGAGCCCCAGTCCCGTGCCCTTGACCTTACCGGTTTTATCAGCGCGGAAGAAACGGTTGAAAATGTAAGGCAGCGCTTCCGCTGAAATGCCCACGCCATTGTCCCTAACCGTGATGTGGGCGGTTCCATCCGCCGCCCGCGACACCAGCAGCTCCAGCGTCAGCCCGGGTGCCTGGTTGTTTTTCAGCGCATTCTCCAAGAGATTGAAAAGAATCTGAGACCAGTAGAACTTGTCGCCGTAAATCAGAAATGGCCGTGGCTCAATTGAAATTCGGAAATCCACCCGGCGGGCATCGATCAGACTTTCCAGACGCAGCCGCGTGTCTTCCACCAGCTCGGCCAAGTCAAACTCCTTCATCGTGAGGTACGTCTGGTCGGAACCTTCCAACCGTGAGACGGTCAGCATATCCTCGATGAGCCGCACGATGCGATCAGCATGTTTCTTCATGACCGTCAGGGAGCGGGTACGCAGCTTCTCATCGGCTGCCGTTTCCGGTTCATCCAGCAGGGTTTCAAGGTAGCCGCGGATGATGGTCAGCGGGGTGCGCAGTTCGTGGGACGCATTGGCTACAAAATCACGGCGGATGGTCTGGGTGCGGTACTCCTCAGTGACATCGTGAAAGACAACCCCGACGTGGCGTTCTTCGTTGGCCAGGGGGGTGGCAGTTGTGCGGAAAGTGTGCTCTCCGTCCCTGAGCCGCAGGCGGATCGTGGAACAGCGCGGAGCGTTGGTTTGCGTGACGTCGGTGATGAGCTTGCGGAGCTCTTCATTGGTCAGGACGTGCAGAAGGTTCTGATTGCGGGAGATGTCGATTCCCAGCAAGTCGCCGGCCTCACGGTTGGCCATCACGAGCCGGCCGGAGCGGCGCAGCAGCAGAAAAGGGACACCCAGGGCTTCCAGAAACATCGATTGGTCCTTGGCCACATGTAATTCCAGGGCCCGAAGCTGGTGTTTGAGGTGTTCGAGAGTCGCGTGGTCGCTGCGGGCGTGGCGGCGCATGATTTGGAGCTGGCTTCTCAGGAAAAGAAAGGGCAGAATGAAAGAGAGAACCATCAGGCCCACGGTGACGTTCCAGGAGATCATGGCAGGGTTCTTGTGTCGCTGATTAGTTGTGTTGAAGGTATGATAGCAAAAGGCGGGTGCAATGCAAGCACTCTCTCCCCGTGTGGCGCAGAAGTCACATGCACGCAATCACCCGGAGGCATGCTCCCCCCCGGCCGCTGAACACCCCGCGCCGGCGGCAGGCCTCCGTACGCCCGAACTCTCGCCCCGCTCCTGGCATACGCCCCCGCTCCCGAGTATCCATCCCCCGCACCCCGAGTATTCATCCCGGTTCCCCGAGTTATCCACCGATCATGGAGGTGGGGCTCTCCCGGAGCCTTCGGAGAGCGGCAAGAGAAGGAGGAGAGCAGGGGCTTGCTGCTTCCTCCTTCTGCGGGGGGGGGGGGAGTGGTGTTCCACCGCGGTGCGGCGGTTGCTGCCGTGACGCTTATGGCTCGAACAGTTCGCGTTGGTCGCGGAGCAGATCCATGGATTTGCGCAGCATGACGCGGGTCTCGTTGAGCAGGTTCAGGTACAGAATGGTATGGCGTATGCCCGTTTCATCGCCGCTCTCTCGCTCCAGATGGCGGGTGATGCACTCCGTGAACTCCCGGCTCAGGTCTCCTCCCTGGTTGACCAGATGATCGAGATCGGTGAAGTCGCTGCTGCGGAGCATATCGCACAGTCCGGGGAAGAGCCGGTCGATGCGACGGGTCATTTCCAGTAGATCGGAGGCCTGTTCCGCGCTGAGCCCAATATGGTTGTTATCGATGTGGCGATAACTGGCTTTGACGATGGAGAGCAAACTGTCGGCGATGGCAATGGAGCTTTCATTGATGCGGAAAAGCATCTGCCCCTGCGCCGCCAGCGAGCTGTCAAGCCCGTGCAGACTAGGCAGCACGACGTCCTCCTTCTCGGCCTTAACACTGCGGTTGATATCGCGGGCTTTGCGACGCAGCCGCTTGAGGGCGTTGCGGTCCTCGGCGAGGAGGGCTCGGACAGTGGCCTTGTAGATGCCCAGGATGCGGCTGAGGCGCCCGGCTGAGCTGTCGCCGATCTCACGCAGGGTGCCAGGCTTGCTCAGGTCGAGGATGCGGATATCCGAAGCATGGTTCCGGCCGTGGTAGAGAGTTGTTTTGACCAGAACGCCAGCAGCGATGATCAGCATCAGCGCGATGCCCCAGCCCCCGCCATACATCATGACGCTTGCAGTGATGAAGGCGGCGGTGCAGGCGCCCAGACCTGTCATGAACCAGCCGCCGATCACGGTGAGAACCCCCGTGATGCGGTATACGGCGCTGTCCCGTCCCCAGGCACGGTCCGCCAGGGAAGAACCCATGGCCACCATGAAGGTCACGTAGGTGGTGGAAAGCGGGAGCTTGAGCGAAGTCGCCAGAGAAATCAGCAGGGCAGACACGGTCAGGTTGACAGAGGCCCGGATGAGGTCGAAGGCCGCTCCTGTTTCTTCTTCGGCTTCAAGGGGCCTGAAGCGCCCCCCGACGAAGCGGGCGATGGGTTCCGGCGTGAGGCGGCAGACGGCCCGGGAGAGGTTGAGCGTGTAGCGCACCGCCAGGCGGGCGGGCAGGCAGGAACCAAATCGTTCTTTACCTTTGTTGCCGTGACCGGCCAGCTTGACCTCGGTCTCCGTTACGGTCCGGGCTTTCCTGGAGAAGTACAGGGCTGCTACCATGATGAGTCCTGCTCCGATGAGGTAGCACAGGTTGGCCTTAACCGGTTCTGCGAGGGCTCCCATGTGCAGGGTTTCCAGCGAGCCGCCCGCTGCCACGTGAGCCGAGGCAATCTCGTAACTCGACCCCGCCGCCAGGAAGACGCCGATGAAGTTGACCAGGTCGTTGCCGGCGAAGGCCAGTGCCAGAGCGCCGGTGCCGGCAAAGACGGTAAGCTTAAGCGTGTTGACTTTCAGCCCGTATTGCAGTATGGCGCAGAGCACGCCCCAGAAGATAAAGGAGGCGGCTGTGGCGGTGGCGATGTGAGCGTCCAGCCAGGTGAGCCATTCCTTGTGCATGAGGGTGCTGTTCTTCAGTCCTTTGAAGACGGCAAAATACGTAATGGCTGTCAGGGCGGCCGCAGCCCAGGCCGGCCCGATAAAGCGATAGGCTTTCTGGTAACGGAAGCTGAAAAGCAGGCGGGAGAACCACATCACCACGCAGCCGCAGGTGAAGGAAACCGCGACTGAGGCAAAGATGCCCGAGAGGATTTTGAGGGCGGTCACACTGTTTATGTAGTCGGCCAGGTTTGCCGAAACACCGCTGCGACCGCTGCTGATAAGGAAAAGCGCGACTGCCAGTGCGGCCCCGAGCAGTTCAAAGACCAGCGAGACGGTGGTGGAAGTCGGCAGCCCCAGCGTGTTGAAGATATCCAGCAGAATTACGTCCGTCAGCATCACCGCGAGAAAGAGTATCATGATCTCGTGGAACGTGAACTCCGACGGGACGAAGACGCCGCTGCGGGCGATTTCCATCATGCCGCCCGCGAAACTCGCACCCAGTACGATACCCACCGAAGCCACGGCGAGTAGCGCACTGCGGCTTGCCACGCGGCAGCCAACTCCCGAGTTCAGGAAGTTGGCGGCGTCGTTGGAGACTCCGACAATGAGGTCAAATACTGCCAGAATGAGCAGTATTCCCAATAGTGCCATGTACATTTCGCTCATAACGCCACTATCTCTACCACAATGTCCACCCGATGGCACGTTTTCTACGGTGAGCAATGCGCCACATGCCCTGTGGCGAAAAGGACACAGAACGGCGGGGAAACTCAGAACGGCAGGGAAAGGCCGGGCTTGACCTGCCCTGTACCCGGGAGTATACTCGGGCCATGGCTATCGAGTCCTTTCGCAATCAGTCTCCCCAAACAGAAGAAGCGGCATTTGTGGCCGCGAGTGCTGACCTGATCGGCGGCGTGAGGATGCAGGCAGAGGCTTCGGCGTGGTACAACAGTACACTGCGGGCGGACGTCGCTCCCATTATCATCGGCCGGGGCAGTAACGTGCAGGACAATTCCTGCCTGCATGTGGATTTTGATGTGCCCTGCGTGCTGGGGGAATACGTGACGGTGGGCCACAGCGTGACGCTGCACGCCTGCACGGTGGAGGATAAGTGCCTGATCGGTATGGGCGCCATTGTGCTGGATGGGGCCGTGATTGGTCATGGATCCATCGTGGGCGCTCATGCTCTGGTGACCAAGAACACAATCATTCCGCCCCACAGTCTGGTGCTGGGATCTCCGGCCCGGGTTGTGCGTCAGCTGGGTCCGGAGGTGGAGGAGGAGAACTACCGCCACGCTCTGGAATACGTGAAACTGGCGCGGGAATATCGCGACCGCTAATCCGATTCCTCTCTCCCTCCCTGTGGTCAGCCAGTCCCTGTTCCCGGTGCTGAGGCCGGGTTTGGAAAACGGGGAGTGGGGGAGACGGGAGAAGCGCGGCCCGGCAGACCACAGCGGGGCTGTCCGGAAAACGGAAGCTGCTGAGGAGAGGCTTCGGGCCTGTCCTGTACTGAAAGACGCAGCGGGGAGTGCCTGGTGTGTTGCCGGGCGCTTGCATCGGGGAGCGGCATCCTCAGACGCGGACGCGTGCCCACTTGAGATCGAAGAGCATTTTGCGCAGGATAATGTACTGCACGATGAGATCGATGATAAAGAGCGACCAGATGCGGGGCAGCGTCAGGGTCTCCGGCCAGAATACGTTCCAGATAAAGAGCAGAACAAAGCGGAAGAAGCCCATGCAGGTGTAGGAGACAATCATCATGCGGCGTGTGTCGCCAGCGCCGCGCAGACACATCTTGATGATGAGCATGCCTGCGTAGAAAGGCTCCAGAATCAGAAACAGGTGGAGAAGCGGAATGGTGGCATCCACCAGTTCGCGCGAGTTGGAGGCCAGGATTTCGACGAAGAATGACGGGAAAAGGCAGAAGACCACACCCATACTGCCCATGAAAAGCATGGCGTAGCGGCAGCAGCGGCGGACTGTTTCGAGTGCCATGCGGGCACTTCCTGTGCCCAGATACTGGCCGATGAGGGTTGCACCTGCCATGCCGATGGCGAATCCCGGCAGGAAGCTCATGGATTCGATGCGGATGGCGATGGTGTGTGCACCCACTGCCGTGTCACCCAAGCTGGAGATGATGCGCAGCACGTACATCTGGATGAGCCAGATGCCACCCACCTCCATCGCCTGAGGAAAGCCGATGACGATGATGCGGTACATTTCCCGGAAATCCGGCTTGAGGGAGGCGGGGTCGAGGTAGAGGGGATGCACGTAGGTGGAGCTTTGCCGGGCGCAGAACTCGTCGAGCGTACGGCACTGATGATCCTGCATCAGGCGCCGCGTCACTTTCAGGCGGTGAATCAGAATACTCAGCAGCACCACGGCCGCCACGGCCATGCCCCCAATCACACCCAGTGCCAGTCCCGTGATGCCCCAGCCAAAGCCGTAGACAAACAGAATGCTGAACACGATCGTCAGGCCGTCCACCAGCACCATGATATAGAAGGGCGTACGGGTATCTCCCGCACCTCGTAAGGCTGCGTTGGCTGCGAACACAATACCGGAGACGATGGCCACCCAGCAGCTGGTGTTCATGTAGAGAATGGCGACTTCACTGGCATAGTCACTGAGCTTGAGAACTTTGGTGATCAGGAAATCCGATGACGCGTACATCAGCAAGGCAGAGAGCAGACCTGCCAGCATACCCAGAGCCATAGACTGGTTGGCGGCATAGTTGGCTTCGCGGAACCTGCGGGCACCTGTCATGCGGCTGACAATAGCCGTCGCACCCATGCCGACGGCGCCTTGCATCAGGAAGCCCAGCCACATGATGTAGGCGGTCACGCCGATGCCGGCCGCTATCTGTTTGGTAACCTCATCCGGCGTATCCATGTGAGTCGCCAGGTAAAGTGAGGTGGTCGCACCGATGAAACTCATCACTTGCTCCAGCAGAGGCCATAGGGCAATGGAGA
Source organism: uncultured Akkermansia sp. (assembly GCA_944390825.1). GTDB lineage: Bacteria > Verrucomicrobiota > Verrucomicrobiia > Verrucomicrobiales > Akkermansiaceae > Akkermansia. The sequence goes on along the minus strand of CALXRG010000001.1, from coordinate 58,348 downwards.
TGATTTGTCGGGGTAAACTGAGACCTGCCAGCTTGCCGCCAAGTTGTCCTTTGGTCATGCCGGCACGGATTTTACCTTCGCGTCCGTCGATAGCTCCCATGCTGGGGTGATTAAAGCACAATAAAACCTTCATGAAAAGGCTTTTTTTCGTGTCAGGTAACGATCTCTCATCTTCGGAATTCACCATGAGGGCGGCGCTGGTTGCCCGCATGCTGGGACGCTGTCAAGGCATCAGGGCGGGGTGCAACTGAGCTTGGCACCTTCCGCCGCCGCGGAGCAGCGGACGACGATGCGGGCCTCGGGCTTCCGGGCCCATAGAAAGACAGGAGAAAGCTCAAAGAGATATCATGGCCAAACAAACTGTTCCCTGTTTTATTCGACCCTGTTCTTGCGTGTTTACGGTGAACTTTCTATGGTGATCAAATGGCTATTTTCTCTGCCCATCGCCTCACGCAGGAGCTTCTCACACTCTGCATTCCCTGCTTTCACCGCCTCATCCAACGGCGTGTACCCCCTATCATCTCTGACATCCACCTGTGCCCCCCGCTCGACAAGTATGCGGGCTGTATCCGTATGACCAGCCCGGATAGCCAGGTGTAGTGCGGTGTTGCTGCAATAAGCTTTGGCATGGATATCTGCCCCCCTGTCCAGAAGCAATTCCACCATCTCCGTATGACCAAATCGCGCTGCAGCGAGCAAAGGTGTGAAACGAATTTCGTAGTCCGCGACGTCGAGCGGAGCTCCACGTTCGATCAGGGCGCGGGCGACATCCAACTGACCTTCTTCCAAGGCTCGCACCAGGGGGGTATCGATGATATTCCCCTGGATGTAGTGCTCCGTAGCACCCGGATCCGCCCCATGCCGCAGGAGCTCCAGAGACACATCACGGAAGCCTTTTTGAATGGAGAGCATCAGGACAGGCAAAATGATGCCACCCCTGAGCTCAGCTTCAGTGTTGGGATCGGCACCGCCCCGGATGAGCAACAAGGCCTTCTCTGGATCATCAGTGTCCACCGCACCGTAGACGAGCCATCCCTGAGGCATCAGCCAGGCCGTCGGCTGCAGAAAGCGCACGAGAAGATGGTTGTCGTACCCGCAGGCGAAGAGTAACCCGATGGAGCTCAGGGGTACCCAACAGCAGAAGGAAATAAGCGCGCGGATGCTCCATACACGCAACGGATGCAACCGGAAACGCCACCCCCCGGCTTCTGACAGCAGGCGACGGCACTCGGCCTGCCGGCAGCTTACGGCCACATCCATTGCCGTGTTGCTTTCGGCATCCCTCCGGTTGACCGGTGCGCCATGCTCCAGCAGCAGGCGAACCATCTCCGACAGACCGTGACGCACCGCCACGTGCAGCGGTGTTTCTCCGAGGCGGTTCTTGGCTGACATATCCGCGCCATGCTCCAGCAACATCCGGGCAATAGCCACGCTGTCCTGCTCGGCATCCCCGGCTTTGGCCGCAGCCCGGTCGCGGATGTCGGGAGCTGTCGCGCGGAGCAGCAAACGGCGGGGACACCGCGCTGCTTCATGCAGTGCGGTATTGAGCTCCCGGTCGCGCTCCTGCACATCCGCCCCCTCATCCAGCAGGCGGCGCACGGCCTCCCGGTTCCCGTTCCGCACGGCATCGTGCAGCGGCAACGCCCGGGGCTCGGGTGTTTGGGGAGGCGTCTCCGTTTTCTTTTGAGAACCGGAGGCTTTGCGGCCGGGTGTCTTGCCCCGCGCAAGAGCCTCTTCCGGGTAGGGTGTTTCTTCGGCGGCTTCCCTCACTCTCTTGAGGTTGCCGCGTTCGGACACCTCAGAGGAATACCCCTCCCTTGTCCCAGTGTCGGAGTCGGGACAAGGTTGATTGAGCTCACTGATTACCTGATATGCCATGCTGCTTTTCGCAGTATATGACACAGCTTTGCCTCCTGTCAAACCGTATGTGCCGCGCATGCGCAGGAACTCTGCATGAACGTGCGTATCCATCGTCGGGGAACTGGCTTTTTTTCGGCAGGGGGGGCAGGGAGGTGGCAAGTTAGGCGCATGCATTCAAGCCGCCCAGCGAGGTCGTACGGCGTCGGAACTCCCCTGGATAATGTTTTACCATCTGCGTCAGAAGGTGAACTCGCTGCGTGCTCGCAATATACCAAAATAGGCTCTTTATGGCTGCGCTGTCTTTCGTATGCGAGAATAGATAAAACAGGCGCTCACATTCGCGACAAAGAACAGAGTAAATATCAGAGTTTCCGCATACAGCCCCATAACGGATTGTGTTGCACAGCTCAGATCTGCGATGATTAACAAAATAGCCACAACGATTTCGATATATTCTTTGATATACAAGAAACGGTCTGATGGCTTTTGTTTTGCCAACGCGATCAATGCGAGGATTTCAAGGATGACAAAAAAAGAATATTCGTCACTATTGCTTGGCATTCTTATTTCTTCTATTTGATGCCAAGTTAATAAATCATTAAGCCAGCAATAAATGAAGCATGTACATGCAAAAACGCACAAAAAGGACATGAAAGCCCTGCTGATATATGTAAGCATGAGGCCTCTGCTATATGAGATTTTCATGATGTTGCATGCAGTTGTATGTTGCGGTATTTGTAAATGAGAATTGCGGTATGACAAATGGATGATCTTTCCCTTGAACGCTGACGGTTACATAAGTAAACAGGTCGCTTATCAAGGATGGGCTGTGAAGGTTGTATTTCTTCACTGCCTTTACAACGTATGCTACTGTTCCTGCATCGTCAATAGTGTCTTGTGAAGTTGGAGCGGCTGCCAGCCCGGTCACCGCAGTACCTGGCGTAGCTCGGATGAGCGGAATTTTGATACACTATACTAAGTACAGTGTATGGAGGTCAAGGCTGGAAATCGACCGAGGTGATAATAATTTTATGTTCTCACTGCGCTATAAGGTTAATAAGGCGCTCTTTTAGAAAGACTTACTTTACTCAACCACCTCATCTGTCGCCACAAGCTCAGAGAGGTCTAAACGTGAGGGGAAACAAAGACAACGTAACTCCTGTTGGATGTAATAATTATTTAAGTGATGTTATCCGAGACCCGGCACTGGTAAACCCAGCGATAATTGCTTGCCAAGATGTGCAGGATATGCTATTAACAACGGGAGTTACACCCCTCGACTCTTGCGGCCATGAATCATGATACAGCTTTCTTAGGAGCCAGCACAATCCTCGGCCAGTATTGGACCAAGCGGCGCCATTTTGACCACTTGATCAACAAGGATAATTTTCATTCGACTTTCGGCAAGTCTTTCCGCTTCATGGTGTACTTGGATAGTGCTGTTGCCAATGGTCCCTGGGCAGTTCGACGTGACATCCCTGCCGATACCGCAGCTACGAATTTCCTGATTCGCCATGTGCCGGACATCAAACCGGAGTTTACGGTTTTCGTGACGACGTGTGACATGCTTGCTCCCGATGCTGATGAGAATACTCCCATTCTCGAAGAGAGTGACGACCCCTACGTCCAGAATCGCATCAACCTCTACAAGGCGGTTAATTACCACTACGGTAGGGTGCTCAATGTGCATATCGACGAGCTCGGTGTGCCAAAGCCGGATTTCTGTCCATTGCTGGCGGCGATTGCCAATCCGCCGGAGGGTGATCAGCCCCTCCCGTTTGCCCCGGAGGAAAAGCACCAGATCTACTTCCCATCCCGCATTCTGGGCGATGTCGAGCGGTGTATCCCGCTCGGAATCCCCAGCATCATCCCGGCCATGCCCCCGCTGAGTACCCGGGAGATCGTGCAGGCTCTCAACCCGGAGTTGGTCAGCCGCCTGAGGGAATCCCTGCCGGACGATCCCAAAGGTCCGAACCGCACTTCTGTTCACTCCTTCCAGTGGCTTGACCCCAAGGATGGTTACCTCGTGACACGCGACGACCAGATCGTGTTGCTTCAGTTTTTTGCCGGGGTCGATTCACTGTAAGCACTGTGGGATATGCAGGCAAAAGGGCAGCAGAGAGTGACAGCCGGGAGTATGTCCCCCATCTGGCATAAATTCGGCGGGGAGTTCATCCGCTTTTTCGTCGTGGGTCTTGGGGCTACGGTGCTGCATTGGGGTATCTACGTCGCGCTCAATGCTTTGTTCTGCCTGCAGGCACCACAGGATCAGGTCGCGCTCAACATCACCTACAGTGTGGGGTATGCGTTGAGCTTCATCGCCAACTACGTGGTTTCACTCAAGTGGACCTTCAAAACGAAAGGCAGCGTCGGGAAGGGAGTGGGTTTTGCTTTCAGTCACGCAGTCAATTACGGCATGCACCTGGTCATGCTCAACTTTTTCCTTTGGCTGGGCGCCGGACAGGCCCTCGCATCCTTGCTGCAGTGGGGAGCCCCGTGGCTAGTGGAGCTTTTCCCCATTCTCAGCAAACCGGATACACTCCTGCCGCTTCCTGTCTACATGGTGGTGTTCCCCATCAACTTCCTGATGGTACGCTTCTTTTTGAAGCATGGCGATGAGAAAAGGCTTGACTAAAAGGAGATGCTTTGATACGCTGCGCGCGTTATGGCAAAAGTCCCCGTTATTCAGCTTCGTAAAGGTCACGCCGTGAACTACAATGGCGATATCTGTGTCGTTCGTGAGAGCCAGCTCAAGACGCCCCCCCGCATGGCCTCCTATGTACAGATGACCATCCGCAGCATTGCCACCAAGAAGGATTATAACCTGCGCCTCACTTCCAACGACTTCCTGGAGGGTGTGATGTTGAGCCGCGAGGAGATGGAGTTCTCCTACGTTGACGGCATGGGCTACCACTTCCTCAACACCGAGACCTACGAGGACGTTTGCGTGAGTGAGGATATCGTCGAGCCCGTCAAGGATTATCTTATCGAGGGCAATACATACATCCTGCTTTTCACGGATGAAACCGTTTGCTCCATCGAGCTGCCTGCAGCTATCACCATGGAAGTGGCTGAGGCTCCCGAGGGTGTCAAGGGCAACTCCGCCAATAACGTCTACAAGAGCGCTACGATGACTACGGGTCTGGTGGTTCAGGTGCCGTTGTTCATCAGTGCCGGACAGCGCATTTCCGTTAAGACGGAAGATGGTACTTACCTCGGCCGCGTCAACAACTGATCCGCTGCTTTTTCTTTCTCCTGAAGGTTTCGGGCCGTGCATCGCGTTTGAGATGCACGGCTTTTTCTCCGGCACGGCCAACGGTCGCATGAGCCCACCCGTTGGTGGGGAGGAGCACATAGCGCCGCGGGCCTGAAGGATACCTGAATCCTGAACCCGAAGAACCGGGCCCCGGCAGGAGAGACGGGGCGATGGCCGAAATGTAAATCAGCAGGGTGGAGCAGATTCCGGAGGGTACTTGAGCGCAGAGTCCGGAGAGTCTGTGAGAGTACCTGAAAAGAGCCGCGGTGCTAGAGCTCTCCCGTTTCGGAAGCATGCTCTGCTTCCCATTTTTCAATGATGGATTTCCAGTCCTTGACGATCATACCGTGGCCAGATGTGATGGTATCGCCATCGGCGGTGACAAAAATGGCATAGGGGATGCCGTTGGCCCGGACAAAACCGGGAAGCTTTGCCGCATCCTCCTGTGTAATGGCGGGAAACTTGGCTTTATTGATTTTCAGGAAGTTCTTGGCGTCATCGGTGCTCCTGTCGCAGGAGCAAAGGATGATTTCGACGTCGTGGCGCTTCATGGCGGCGTATTGCTTGGCTATTTCGGGCATTTCCGCACGGCACGGTGGGCACCAGCTGGCCGACTGAAGGTAGATGTAGTACTTGGCTTTTTTGTTGATGCGCCCGTTGAAGGATTTGACCTTTTTAAGGCTTTGCTCCATTTCTGACCCTCGGGATTTTTCGGCAACTTTTGATGAGCTTTCCTGTCCATCGGTCGGCTGGGCTGTGACGATAGGAGCCGTGGCGAAGAGGGTGAAGGCTAACAGTCCGCAGAGCAGTGACTTGGTGTTCATGGTTGGTCTGGTGTGTTGATGGTGACGGAGCAAACAGAATCTCCGATGCGATGAGTACAGTATAGACGCTACAGCCCATCTCCGTCAATCTATAACATACGCATACCGGAGAGAAACTGCGTCAGCCCGCACTGAGGAGCAGCGGCGGGAGAGATTCTATTGCCGTTTCACGAGAAGGTGTAGGCGTCGATATCGAGGGTTGCTACAATTTCGTCGCCGAAGTTCATGTCGGCCAGCACGCGGGAACAGGTGTCGGCAATGCTGCGCGCCGAGGGCGATGACAGCGTGCACTGGTAGCGGAATTGACCATAGCTTTTGGCGATGGGCGACGGAATGGGCGGGCTGATTTGGACGTGGGGCGGCAGGGCCGCTTCCAGCCGCTTGTGCAGTGTCTCCAGCGAAAAACGGGCTAATTCCTCTTGCACTGAGCGCACGGTGAGGACTGCCATGTGGGTGAAGGGCGGGTACTGAAACTCACGGCGCAGTCCCAGTTCATTTTCAGCAAATCCGTCCGTATCGTGACGACGTGCGAATTGAATGGCTGCTGCCTGGGGTGAGTAGGTCTGGATGATGACCTCCCCGGCCAGATCGCCGCGACCGGCCCGGCCTGCAACTTGGGTCAGCAGCTGGAAGGTGCGCTCCGCTGCTCGGGGATCGGGCAGGTTCAGCCCGATATCGGCGTTGAGTACCCCCACAAGGGTGACTCCGGGGAAGTCCAGTCCCTTGGAAATCATCTGCGTGCCCAGCAGAATATCGATGCGGTGCGCTCGGAAGGCCGCCAGGATGTCGCGCAGGGCGTTCTTGCGCACGGCAACATCGGCATCAACGCGCTGGAGCCGGGCTTGCGGGAAGCCGCGCCGGAGGATGGCTTCCACCTTTTGGGTCCCGCAGCCTTCCAGCAGAATGCCCCGGGAATGACACTCAGGACAGGCATGGGGGACGACGGCACGGTAGCCGCAGATGTGGCAGATCAGGCGATTTTCGGTGATGTGATAGGTCATCGGCATGGAGCAGTGCTCGCAGGTGACCACGTGTCCGCAGTCCGGGCATTGAAGAGAACGGGCAAAACCACGCCTGTTGAGAAAGAGAATGACTTGCTCGCCGCGCTGGAGTCTCTGGTCGATGGCCATGCGCAGCCGCTCGCTGAGGATTCCCTGGTAGCGTTTGTCCTTCGGCTCCGTGCGCATGTCGAGCACGCGGGTGAGCGGCAGGCGCTGGCCATCGGCGCGGTGGTCCATGCGCAGCAGGCTGTACTTGCCGGTTTGGGCATTGTAGAGCGATTCCAGGGAGGGGGTGGCTGATCCCAGCACGATAGTGGCTCCTTCCATGCGCGCTCTCAGCACGGCGAGATCCCGGCCATGGTAGCGGGGGGTGTTTTCCTGTTTGTAGGAGGGGTCATGCTCCTCGTCGACGATGATCAGTCCCAGTTGTTGTACGGGCGCAAAGACGGCGGAGCGCGGGCCAATCGCGATGCGCGCCTTGCCGCGGCGGATGGCATGCCATTCATCGAAGCGCTCACCGTCACTCATGGCACTGTGCAGGATGGCCACCGCTTCGGGTGTGTCGGCGAAGCGCCCTTTAAAGCGGGCCATCGTCTGGGGAGTCAGCGAAATCTCCGGCACCAGAATCAGCACACCACGCCCACGGGCCATGGCCCGGGCTGCGGCTTGCAGGTACACTTCCGTTTTGCCGGAGCCTGTTACTCCCTGCAGGAGAAGTGGCTGCGTGGAGCCGGCATCGGAGGCTTCATTGATGCGATCAAGAGCGGCTTGTTGCTCCGGGTTGAGCTCCAGGGGGGTGGTTGCGGCAAATTGTTCATTGCCAGCCGGGTCCCGGTGGATGGCTTCCTCGCTGATGCGGACAAATCCCCGCTGTTGCAGGGCCCGTGCAGGGTTCAGGGCGGGAGTCCCGCCCAGATCAGCGAGGAATGCACGATGCTCCGGCAGGTTGTGCAGATAGCGCAGGATGGAGGCCTGGCGGGGGGCTCGGGCGTTGATCTTGTTGAGAGTATCATCATCCGGCCAGGATTCGAGGTGCACCACCTTGCGGGTTTTTTCATCGTGCCGCTCCTGCCTCACGGCTTCAGGGATGATGCAGCGGATCATTTGCTCGACGCTCACGGCGTAATACCGCGCTGCCCATTCAGCCAGGTCCAGCAGCACGGACGATATAATCGGGGCTTCATCCACCAGCTTGGTGAGAGGACGCAGCTTGCCTCCCAGTTGCGGCTCCGGCTCAGCTACAGCCAGTACCGTGCCCGTAGCCTGTCCTCCTCTCAGCGGAACGGTAACGCGGCAACCGCGCTTCACGTGCTCTGCCATTCCACGTGGAATCGCATAGTCAAACACCATGTCATCGCGTCCGTCCAGGAGCACCTTGGCTGCAAGCGGCGCGGAGCAGTCATCGCCGAAGAGTTCCTGCATGGAGATAGGGAGAGTGCCGGAAAGTGAATGGTGCCAATCGGAACGAGGTGCCGGGAAATGAGGCGAACCGGCGAATCCGCATCGCCGGCATCATGCACAGTACCTGAGGCTCAGTTAGCGGCGGGTTCGTCGGCCACTTCTTCGTCGGACAGGATGTGTACAATTACCTTGAAGCCCATTTTTTCGCCGGCAGCCTTCGCCATGGAGCGAATGGCTGAGGCTGTCATGCCGTTGCGGCCGATGACACGTGCAACATCCGATTGCTTGAGAATCAGGCGGAAACGCACAAGATCGCCTGCGGGAGACGACGCAACCCGGAGTTCTGCGGCTTCCGGGTGCTTGATCAGCGGTGTAGTTACCGCCAGGAGGTATCGGCCTATGGATTCGACAAGTTGCTTCATAAGATCAATCTGAAAGGGGATGGTCGTCGCAGCTGATGTGCTCAGACATGGCTATCATAGGCAGGCTTTCCCCCGCTGTCAAGCCCGCATCCTGCCAGTTTCCGCAATTTGCGATGCGACGCATTCTGCCGGCATTGCGTCAAAATAAAACGCACCGAAGGGGTTCTCGGGTGGGGAGGAGGGCGTCCCCCCCCCCGCAGAATCGCCTTGCCCGGTAAGCCGGGATGTGCTACGCTGCGTTCAGTGCACGAAGCGGCTGATACGATCAAAACATGGTTGCCTCCCGGGGAGATGATGGGTGGCATCCTGCCATGGGAGTGGGCTGGTGGCGTGTCCCCGGAAGGTGAAGGGAGTATGGTCGCTTTTGCGGATGACCTTCCGGAGGGAAAGAGTCACGCAGTTGCGGGAAGTCCGCTGTGCTTTGCCGGGTTTCGGGAGACCCCCTTTTGTGGCATGTTTCACAGCGGACGGGCCGCCTGGGAGTGCATCCTGCTGGGGGAAGTGCGTCGCCGCGAATCGCAGGGGTTGCCGCCGCTTCGGCGCGTCCTGGTGCCCCGTTTTACATGCGCAACCGTCTGGGAACCGCTCGGGAGAATCGGCCTGCCTGGAGTTCCGTATGGCGTTGCCTTATCTCTGGAGCCGATCTTGCCGGAGAACGCGGGAGAGGATGATGTGCTGCTGCTGACTGATTATTTCGGGGTGTCGGGGGAAATGGTGATGCGGGTTGCTTCCTCTTTCCCGGGACTGGTTGTGGTGGACGCAACCATGGCTCTTTTTTCCCGATACGGGGGGATGCGGCTTCCCGCTGCGAAGTGGGCTTCTTTTTACAGTTTGCGAAAGTTTGCGGGAGTGCCGGATGGAGGCGTCGCTGTAGCGTCCTTTGAGATTCCTCTTCCGGAGGCGGTTGCTTCCAGTGAGCACCGGGTGGAGCCTCTGCTGCTGCGGCGAGATGGTGGAGCGTGGGCAGCGCTGGCGGCAGGGGAAGCCGCTGAAGCTGAGTTGAGTGCTCCTGCAAGCCGCATGTCCCGCCTGACCCGGCGGTTGGTGCAGCAGGTTGACTGGGAGAGCATCGATGCCCGCCGCCGCGAGAACTACGCGCAGCTCCATGCGGCGCTGGGCCCGATTAATCGCCTGACCTTGCCCGAGACATTGCCCCACGGTCCGTTCTGCTACCCGCTGCTGAGCGGAATTCCCGGGTTGAGGGACGACTTGATCGACCGGGGAGTGGCTCTGCCGCTGTTGTGGCCCGAGGTCATCGAGAATTGCCCTGCTGAGAGCTCCGAGAATGAGCTTGCCCGCTCTCTGTTGCCTTTGCCGCTGGATCACCGCTACAGCAGCAAGGAAATGGACTGGCTGATTCATCTGATACTCGGGTAGATATGGCGGCCCGCGCTACCTTGGCTGGGAGCTTGGGGCGATCCGCCGCAGCGTTATATCGGTGGCATGGTCGTCTGCCGCGGCAGGTGCTGCGCGGTGTGCCCGGTCTCGGGCCAGGAAGCCGGGCGCTTAGCCGTGACTCCATGTCCCGGCACGCAGCTGTGCGGGGACTGGGAACAAAAACGCAGGTACAAGGCACCGTGATACGGGGAACCGGGCACCGTGATACAGGATGCTTTGAGGCTCTCCAGGTGTCCCACCATCCTGCAATGCTCTCTTATGCTCTCTTATGGATTGGCCGGCGATGGCTTGAGATCCGGAAGCGAGCTCTGTGCCTTGTTCATAAAAAAGTACGAGGCTACCATGCTCTGGGGAAAGACGAGCCCGGCAAGGCTGCCGCTTTCAAAGGCTCGGGCAAGCTGTCGCATAGCCGCAGCGTTGCCGCTGAGAGCAAGCCGGTGGCAGGCCAGGGCTTCGGTGTAGGCTTCTTCGTTCTGAGCAAGGGGTTTTTGCGGATTGAGGCTTTGAAGGAGAGCCAGCAGGCGTACCGGCATCGCATCTGAGCCATAGGCTTCCATGGCATCCTGCCACCGGGCGAGGCTCTCATTCGCCGGATATGCGGGCAGGAGAGGCTGAGACACCGCAGACGAGGCCGGCGCAGTGGAGGCGGAAGGCTGCGGAGTTGCTGCCGCCGCGGCCGGCACCGGGGACGCCGGAGCCGGCAGAGAGACCGCTGCGTTGCCGGGTTGCTCCCCGGGCAACGGACTCAGAGGCGGGGCCGAGCGTTCCCCGCCTGCCTGAGCAGCCTGATTCGGTGTTTGCCCCGGAAGCTGGAGCACTCCACCGATTTCTTTGGTCAATCTTCCGATGACTTCCGGGTTGAGGGTGACCGTCTCCCCCGAGGGGGGAGGGGGCAGCTTGGGTGCGGAGGTGTCCACGGCGATGTCGGCCACCAGGGGAAACGTCGAAATGAACGTCAGGCAGGTGATGAGAGGCGCATTCATAAACAGGAGAATATGCAGATAATGAACAAAAAGCGTACCGTGTGAAAAGTCCTATCCGTCCGGCCCGTCAGCGTGCATTGACGGCTCGGCGCCTGGAAAAATGATCCGTCATAAGCGTCCATGCCTCCTGAAGCCCGGAGGCCTCAAAATAGGGCTGCTTCTTGAGCTTGAACATGCGCTCGCTTATTTTGTTTTGGGCTTCGGCAAGCGCCTCCATGTCGGAGTTCGTTGCTTTGCTGAGTACGGGCATGCCGTTGAACATTTGCTTGAGCTTGGTGGCGGCTGATTTGGCGCTGCCTTCGTCCGTGACCGCATCCAGAATGGGTATGGCTTTCCCGAGCGTTTCGATTTCCTTGGCGTAGGGGCCACTGACGGCGTACGCTTCAGTGCCGGTCAGCATAAGTGCGGCTGTCGCCACCCCCAAAGGAAGCTGTAGACTGCATACGACAGAAAGGGCCAGAGTAAGAAGGCGTTTCATGTAATGAGGACTTGGAGTTCTCTGCCATGCTATCAGATGAGCCTTCAGATGTCAAACTTTCACGGTGAATGCAGACACAAAACAGTCAAAAGTGGCTTTTTTTTGCTGTATGTTATTGAACATATCTGCCCAACATTGGGTCGCTACCATACTGCACCCATGAAGATCAAGAACATCACGCGATACACGTACGAGAATACCGATTTCCAGGGTTGGCGCGTCAGCATCCAACGCTGCGGGCGCATCATTACCCGGTATTTTTCGGATTTGCAGTACGGATCAGAGGAGGCATCCTACCGGCAGGCTCTGGATTACCGGGATGCGGTCTTTCGCGCGATGGATGCGCATCGGGATGATTTGCCGGAATACATGGATACTGAACTGCGGCATGTGCAGCAGATCTTGCTGGAGAAAGGTCATCCCGATACCCAAATGGCACCGTCGCGGGGCGAAATGGCACCGTCGCGGGGACACCGGGAATGAAGAGCAGTTTGGTGCCTGCCGGATGCTGCCCCCCACCATGCCGGTCTTATATCGGCTCGGCAGGCGTTGTGTGAGTTGTGTGGGTGGACTGATCTGAAAGCAGGGTGTTTCACAACGCGCAGGGTGTTTCACAACGCCTCTGTTGCTGACAGACCAGGGTGGGGAGCGGTGGTAGAGACCCCGAGCGCAAAGCTCACCGTTCGCCTTGACCTGATGGCAGCCCGTTCCCGGAATGCCAGCTCACGCATGCTTCGCATACTGGCGAAACTGCAAGCCGCGCCCCGTCCCTATGTCTCCTGACTGGTGGGCATGAGCATTTGCGTTTTGAGGATTTCCTGAAGCTCGCCGTTTCCATAGAACTTTTCGGCGTTGAGCCGCAGGAATTCCCCGGAGGTGCGCAGCAGAAGCTCGATAAAGGGTTGCTTGGCGTCAGGTGTATTTTCTATGTAGATCCAGAGAGCCTCCTCATTGACCCGGTCTCTCATGGCAGCTAAATGAGCGACACAGGACCGGAGCGGGACAACAGCCTCCGCAGCCGAGGCAGCGTCTGTTACGCTGGAGATAATGTCGAGCTGCTTGGACAAATGAGCGAGAAGCTCTTCCGCCCAGGCTTTGGATTGTTGCTCGGTGACGGCCAGGACTGTGGGGTCGACGATCGATGGCTTTGCTCCATCTGTTCCCGTGTCGCCTCGGACCGTCCCGCTCACCATGAGGGTCACCGCTGCAAAAGCTGCCGTTGAGATAGCTGAGAAGCATCGTGCCATGCCTGCATTTTAGGGGAGTGGGCGGGTGAAGTCAAGCTTTCAGGTCGCCATGAGGGGGAAATGAGGGTTGTGCTGTTGCTTGAGGTGGTCCCGGAGCAACAGTCGGGGCATCGCGAACCTCGTCGCTGTGCAGTGGCGAGAGCTCCCATGAGGAGCGGAGCAAGGACGGGGATCAGGATGGCCTCCATCGTGCCATCAGGTAATGCGGACGGAGGATTGCAGGAGAAGGATTGCAGGAGAAGGGGGGCAGCTGACGGTACGCGGAGAAGACTCGAGCCTGCGGGGCCGTGCTTGTTGGGGTCAGAGAATGTCCAGGAAGTATTGCTGGGTGTCCTTGTATTGCAGGAAGGTTTTCAGCCGCTCGTTTTCCAGAAGGGTGACGAAATGCTCGTCCTCCACAAGTTTTCGCAGACCTGCATCGCCGAAGAGGGCAAGCATGCGGGTGCCTTGGGGAATGTTGCGGTTGGCAAGCTGTTGCAGGTAGAAAGCCGTATAGTGGGGTTCATCCAGAGAGCAACCAAACGCAACTAGGCATGCAAGGTTGACCTGAGCAACATCTTCCATGGGGTCAACGTTCTTGAGCCAGCCGGTGAGGACCGAAGAGCGCATGACTTCTTTGACTCGGCAGGAAAAGGGCTTTTCGGGCAGGGGCTCGCCTTTCATCTGAGCCACGGCCAGGTCGTGGAAGTGGGCGATGCGTGAAATATCGCCGTAGTACGAAATCCCGATGCTGGTTACCCAAAGCATGATCCCGCTCATAAGAATTGTCGTGATGACACTGGTGGGAGAGAACTTGCGCAGGGAAAACAGCTGCGAGAACCAGGTCATGCCGTGGAAAAAGACCAGGAAAGTGAAAAGAGCCAGTCCCCAGGAGGCAACCTGTACCATCCAGGGTTGCGGACTGTCAGTGACGAAGGCGAGAAAGGTAAAACCGTTGCGTTGGATGGTGAGCCAGACGGCGATGGCGCCAATGATGGCGATAGCCAGCAGCATCATGCGAATGACGCCTTTGAACAGAGAAAAGAAGACGATGGCACCGATGATGATGCCCAGCACTGTCAGGAGGTAAGATGTGTCTTCAGCCATGTACGAGTATCGGGAAAAAGAGGAGGTCTTTTGGAGTGGGAATAAGGGAAACGGTGGTTACTGCTGCGATTCGGGGAAGGCGGGGGCGGTCTGCGGTGAAGCAGGCTGTGTGGGTGGGGACTGCGAAGGTTCGGGTTGAGCGGATGCGGGTTGCGAAGGTTCGGGTTGCGCGGGGGAGGAGACAGAATCCTGAGCGCTAAGTTCGCGACAGCGCAGGAGGTCGCGGGCTGCCTCTTCTGGCCTGTTGAGGAATTGCAGGAGTTGGGCGCGATTGTACAGGGCCCGGACAAAGTCCGGTTCAAGGGCAAGGGCTTTGTCAAGCGCGGTCAGTGCTGCCTGGAATTGATTGAGCTCGGCAAGGATCAGCGCCAGCCTGTACTGCACCTCGGCGTTCTGCGGGTGTCGCTTGGCACAGTCCAGCATTTGCTGCAGGGCTTCGACAGGACGTCCTTCCTTGGCAAGGAATACCGCGAAATCCATGCGGGCAACATAGCTGACGGGGTCGAGCTGGATCGCACGCCTGTACTGCCGCTCCGCCTCAGCCTTGTCTTGTCTGACCTCGGCGAGGATGGCCAGCTGCATGGCACCCGTTGGCTGGTCGCTTTGGTGCATGGCGGTCGACTCGAGCTCGCGCATCACATCCTCAGCCCCAGGGGCTTGGGCTAGCGTATCAACAAGGGGCCAGCCGGCAGCGCGGCGCACCAGTTTGACCGGGTCATGGATGAGGCTGACAGCCTCCGCTCCCAAAACACGGGCGGCAGCCGCACGCACCATGGCGCTGGGATCTTTCGCTGCGGCTCGCGCCAGCTCGAGCACTTCGGCGGTAGGGGCCTCTCGCGCCATGAGTTCCAGCAGGGTAGCCCGCCATGCCGCCACCTCCTCCTCACGGTAGGCCGCCATCAGAGCCTGCAAATCGCCGTGTCCCTGCATGGCCGCATGGACGGCACGGGTGCGGTTGCGGTAACGCGCCATCTTCGGCTCCTGTCCGTAGGTCTTCTCCACAGCCGCGGCAGCCCAGGCATTATCTTTGTCCGTGTGGCACATCACGCAGGCGTTGGGGATGCCAAGTTCCCCGCTCAGCAGGGGATCCGGGGAGTTGAAAGAGTGATCACGACGCGGGTCGCGGGCCATGTAGGGGCTGATGGGCATGTGACACTCCACACAGCGGGCCCCCGTCGAACCTTGGGGGCAGGGGGTGTGGGTAGCCATGTCGATGATAGGAGCCGCAACACCGTTGACCTCAGTGCCGCTCGCGTGACAACGCTGGCAGAGCGAGTTGTCCTCCTGCGGCAATTTGAGTTGAGCCGTGTGCGGATCATGGCATTCAATACAGGTCACACCAGTATTGCCCATGCGGCTGTGGCGCAGACCTGTTTCGCAGTAGTCCTCATCACGCTGCATGCCATTGGGCCAGAAAATGCCCTCGGTAGTGGGCAATTCCAGCCGGAAATGGTCGTCAAACGCATCACCCACCGTGAAGGAGTCGTCGAACTCCTCGCGCCGGGCGTGGCAGGTGGCGCAGTTATCGTGTATTTGTTTCGGGGTGAGGGTGCGGTCTTCCCTGGCGACCATGCAGCCATCCTCGGGATCGGGGGCGGGAGCGAGTTTGTGGCACTGGATACAGGTCACACCCGGTTCCTGCCAGGTCGAGTTGTAAGTATCCGTTTTCCCGTCGTAGTTTTTGCGGAAGCCGCTCATATGGCACCAGGCGCATTGGGAGTTCCAGTTCATGCCCCGGCCCAGCCAGTGCCCCCAGTCGCCAAGCTGGCGGGAGGCGTTGCCCTCGGCCGAAAGCCGCGAGTCATCCTCAAACATATCGAACCACTCCCGCTTCGTGACATCCCAAGCGGCACTGGGGGTATGGAAGCTGCCGCGCTCGCCCTCAACCAAATACTGAACAAGCGGCGTGCGCCCCAGAACAGAATGCACCGGGAAGCTTTGACCAGATTCTTCGTCATGCAACGTCATAGTTCCTGCCCGGTTGGTGCGGAAGAGAAGTTTGGAACCGTGAGCCGTTAGACTCTGACCACGGAAAGGTTCTGAATCAAGAGCTGGGTCGATCTGCCGCCAGGCCCAAGCGTGATCACTGCCGGCCCAATCCTCAAATTCCTTGGCATGGCAGGCGGCACACTGGAGCGAAAGTGGAACCGCCTGTTGATTCCAGTGCCGGCTTTGGCCCTCATATTTCTGCTCCTTCTGATCGTTGCAGGCGGCAAGCAGCACCACTGCAGGCAGGAGGATGAGGCATTTCTTCATGCCCGGCATCCTAGCATATTCTGCAATCTGAATCAACCGCTTTCCTCGCTGTTGAGTTGCTTGGGGGGCTGGAAGCATCAACCACCTCGGCTGTAATCGGCTGCAATCGTACTGCCGTCCGCCACGAGGAGGGCAGGAGCCGCATCCACCCCGAGGCGCAGAGAAGAGGTGAGGCGAGAGGGCCTTACCTCATGCCGACAGGCGACTTCCCCTTCGATCTTTCTGATACAGAGGGAAAGCCGTACATGCGTTCTTGTTATTTTTGCCGCAAGGCAAGATGGTACAACACGCATTTGTTCACTTGTTATTTTCGGCGTACTGAATGATGAGCCAACACGCGCGTACGCACTTTCCCATCACATTTTCTTGACTCATCAGGGAGCGGTGTGTATTATAGGCATGAAGAAAAGCGCCCAATGAAGAGCGCTCGTACCAATTTCCATATGTCGACACAACCCAATCTTCTGGCTCAAGTGCGCCGCTACCTCTACGAGCGGGGCGAAGAGTACAACTGGATTACGATGGGGCCTGATGCACAGAAAATCGGTCTCGCCTATGTCCCGCTGGATGTGACCGGACTGCCGTGCACCTTCATGTTCACCGAGATTCTGGAGCCGTGCAGCCTCGTTTTTGATGCTCACTTTGCTCAGCGTTTCGCCCCGGGGGACATAGCAGAGCTCAGCATGCTCCTGCTCACCATCAACGCCAACCTCCCCGAAGGGCAGCTGCTGCTTGACCAAGCTGGAGGCTTTGTGTACTACCGCCTCAAGTTCGTCGTCGATGACCCGAACATCAGCGATGAAGAAATCCGTCGTCGCATCGCCCACATGGAGCAGGTAGGCATCGCCATGTCCGTGACCTATTCGCGCATCATCTCCCAGGAGTTCCCCTGTTGAGTCCACCACGGGGCTTTCCCGGTTGCGGCCGCATTGCCGCAGCCGCAGTACAGCGCCCTCCCCGCATTACACGACACTAACATCTCCACCTACACACCACACATATGTCACTCGAAAAACCATTGGAAGGAAAAGTAGGCGTCGTCACCGGCGTCGCCAACAAGCGCAGTATCGCATTCGGCATCGCCAAAGCCTGGCATGAAGCCGGCGCCAAGCTCATCTTCAACTATCAGGGCGAGCGCCTCAAGGACGGCGTCATCAAACTGGTGAAGGAAACCTTTGGCGAGGACACCCCCGTGTGCGCCCTCGACGTGTCGGATGACCAGTCCATTGCCGACTTCTTCAGCTTTGTAGCCCAGCAGACCGACCACGTCGACATGCTGCTGCACGCCATCGCCTTTGCACCGAAGGCCCCCGGTGCCCTCGAAGGCCACTTCTCCGACATCCCCCGCGACGCCTTCAACCTCTCGCTGCAAATCTCCGCCTACTCCCTGATTGCCCTGAGCCGGGCCGTTGCTCCGCTCATGGTCAACGGTGGCTCCATTACGGCGCTCACCTACTACGCCAGCCAGAAAGTCGTACCGAACTACAACCTCATGGCCGTCTCCAAGAGCGCTTTGGAAACCTGCGCCAAGTACCTCGCCTTCGACCTCGGCCGCCGCGAGAACCCCATCCGCGTCAACTGCATCTCCGCCGGTCCCGTCCAGACCCTTGCCGCGCGCGGCGTCTCCGGCTTCACCGGCATGTTCAAAGTCTACGAAGAACGCAGCCCGCTCCAGCGGTCCTGCACTCTGGAAGAACTGGGTGCCACCGCTACCTACCTCGCCAGCGATGGCGCGGCCAGCGTCACCGGCCAGATCCTGTACGTTGACGGCGGCTACGAGATCATCGGTATGTAATGCGCACCGTTGAGCCTGAGTGCCCCGTCTGCACCTGCTCTTTCACCAGGGTTCACCGTAGGTGATGACACTGTGGCGGTTGCAGGAGACGGATGGGCACGAGGCTCTGTGCACATCCATCCTTAAAAGCCGGAGAAGCTTCTGCTTCCCCGGCTTTTTTCTTGCTATATCAGACAGACTCCGTATAATGTGCTCATGACTCACTTCCGCCCCTGTATAGATTTACACCATGGACAAGTTAAACAAATCGTCGGGGGAACCCTGTCTGATGACGGCAAGGGACTGAAGACCAACTTTGTCGCCTTCCACAGCGCTGAATGGTATGCCACACGTTATCGGGAAGATGGGCTGAAAGGCGGGCACATCATCAAACTGGGTCCCGGCAATGATCAGGCAGCGCTCGATGCCCTTGCCGCCTACCCCGGTGGCCTGCAAGTAGGAGGAGGCATCACACCCGACAACGCTTCTGATTGGTTGGAAGCCGGGGCCTCCCACGTCATCGTCACCAGTGCCCTCTTCGACGCAGCCGGCCAGTTTCAGCCCAGCGTCCTTGCTCAGCTCGTCGAGCGAGTGGGGGCCCAGCGCCTCGTTCTTGATCTCAGTTGCCGCCGCACGCGGGATGGCTGGTGTGTCGCCATGAACCGCTGGCAGACACTGACCTCGCTGTGCGTCACGCATGAAACTCTCGACGCCCTCGCTGGTGCATGCTCGGAATTTCTCATTCATGCCGCGGATGTTGAAGGCAAATGCCACGGCATCGAGCGGGACCTCGTATCCTTGTTGGGAAGCTGGCGGGGCTGTCCCATGACCTATGCCGGTGGAATTTCCAGCATGGAAGACTTCCTGCTCATCGAGGAACTGAGCCAAGGCTACATGGATGCCACCGTGGGCAGTGCTCTCGACCTCTTTGGCGGCAGCGGCGTCAGGTACGACGATCTGCTCAGCCGTCGCCTGAGCTAAAAAAACTCCATTTTTTCAAAAATAAAGCTTGCAATAGCCGGCGCCCCCGAGTATACTCGGGCGCACTCCTGATGCAGGGGTATCCCGAAAGGGCAGGTGTCAGAGTGGTCGAATGAGCACGATTGGAAATCGTGTGTACGTCAAAAGCGTACCGAGGGTTCGAATCCCTCCCTGTCCGTAAGAAAACACCGTTATGGGGTGTAGGCCTGAGAGCCTGCACCCCGTACTGTATCCGGGTTTTGTATTATTTGTGGGGTCAAGAGCAAAGGGTGTGGAAAGCGCTTGTCGGGCCACTGAGGGCCCGGGCGCTGCAATTGACGAGCACGCGCAGCAGGTAGTTAGCGAAATGGAGATATCCTATCAGCGGGCCCGGAGTTGTATCAATTTCATCATGAGGTGAAAGCCAAAGCCCCAAGTGATGCTGTTGGTCAAATCAAATCTCAACATGAGGATAAAAGGTTCATACCGGCTAGGCATCGTCCTGTGCACGGCTTCGACCTTGGGGGGCGGGGGGCGTATCCCTCATG
The DNA here is from genome assembly GCA_944390825.1 of uncultured Akkermansia sp. Lineage (GTDB taxonomy): Bacteria > Verrucomicrobiota > Verrucomicrobiia > Verrucomicrobiales > Akkermansiaceae > Akkermansia. Next base: position 38,854 of record CALXRG010000001.1, on the reverse strand, counting down.
CTCCATGAGAGCAAGGGGCTTGCGGATACGCGTCCGGCACTGCCCGTGCGTCCGTCCGTAGGGAGGCAGCAGCCCGTTTCGCCGGGCATGGGGGCGGATACCGGCGTGGCGCAGGTCTTGACTTCACGTACAATGCCACCTGAGGTACCTGAGATGCCTTACTTTGTGCCGGCATTGGAGCACCCGTCCTTCAGCGTCCATGAAGTCGAGACGACGCTGCCGATATCGATGCGTACAGCTCTCGGTGCCGCTGTGAGGGCAAGGTGGCCTCTGAGTCTTTTTTGTATCGCATCATATTTAACTTCTCTACTTTTGCTGTGTCTGCCGGATCGCATTCATGGAATGAGCGGGCACGGTCGGTGAGCAGCGTCGGGGATATCTCTGCCACGCTCCATGTTGTTTCTGTCCTTTTCGGAGTTGCACCTCATTTTTTGCTTGCTTTCCGCGTCATTCCTTAGATTTGGCAGAAGAGCTCTCATGGGTGACGTCCCGGAAAGACGAACCCAGGGTTGCCAACGATTGCGGCAACCCTGGGTGTTGTGAGTGTTTCGGTTGGGGATTTCCCTTATGCTTTGAGCGATGCGCCTTCCTTGGCGTCGATGGCCTTCTTGGCAATGTCAAAGACAGCTTTGAAGCCCTCAGGATTCGCAATGGCAAGCTCGGAGAGAGCCTTGCGATCGAGGTCGACGTTGGCGGCCTTCAGTCCCTCCATAAAGCGGGAGTAGGTCAGACCAAGGGGACGCACAGCAGCGGAGATACGAGCGGTCCAGAGACGGCGGAACTGTCCTTTCCTTCTCTTGCGGTCGCGGTACTCATACTGCCATGCCTTGTAGACAGCATCCTTAGCGTAGCGGAAGAGCTTGCTGCGGAAACCGCGGAAGCCCTTGGCGCGAAGCAGGATGCGCTTGCGGCGGGCGCGGGAAGCCGGCCCATTTGTAGCACGTGCCATAGTATGTTCTTCGTAGATGTGTGAACGAACTGTTCTTCCTCACCTCCTTGCAGTCTCGCTCGTTCTATCCTCCACTGTCGGGAGGAAGGCTGCATGAAGGCCGCCCGATTCGCGGGCGGGTGCTTTGGCTGGGAGCCAGGTTCCTCGGCTTAACCGAAGGGAAGGTTCTGCTTGACGGCCCAAACCTGGGTAGCGTCGACCAGAGCGGGCTTGCCCAGAGCGCGCTTGCGCTTGCTGGACTTCTTCTGGAGAATGTGACGCTTACCCTGCTTGCGACGCAGGACCTTGCCCGTACCGGTTACCTTGAAACGCTTGGCAACTGCCTTACGTGTCTTATTAATACCACCTTTGCGGGTCATGGTGCGGGAATTATACACGCATCCCCCGCTTTGGCAAGAAAAATATCGGTGAAATGGTAAAAATCGCGGAAAATTTGTCGCTTCACGTGTCGGGCCGGTCAGCCGAAGCTTAGTAGTAGGAAGGAGGAAAATGCAGGTGAAATGCAGGTGAAATTGGTGCGGTGGGTAAATTTTCTCTTGCGTCTCAGATTAGAATCAGTATAATGTGGCTCATGAAGACGCTTTTTGTCGAATACCCGAAGTGCACGACGTGCAAGAAGGCTGCTGCCTGGCTCAGGGAGCAGGGAGTGAGTTTTGATGATCGCCACATTGTGGAGCAGAACCCGACAGAGGAGGAGCTGCGTGCCTGGTGGAAGCAGAGCGGGCTGCCTCTGCGCAGGTTTTTCAATACCTGCGGTACCAAGTACCGTGAGATGCAGCTGGCTGAACGGCTCAAAACGATGAGCGAAGATGAGATGTTCGCCTTGTTGGCGTCGGACGGCATGCTGGTGAAGCGCCCGCTTCTGGTGACTGATAAGGGCGTGGTGCCAGGCTTTAAGGCTGAGGCATGGAGCGAGAAGCTGTCCTGATACGGTTTTCCCTGCAAGGGTACGGGGGCATATGAAAGCCCCCCGTACTGCACGGCGCCCGGTACATGCCCGTACCGGGCGCTTGCTGCGCCGGGTGCCGTGTGTTTCTTCGGCTTCAGCCGAGGGTGGCTCGGTTGGACGTTGTCCCCGGGAGAGGCGGCTGGTGGGGGCTCGAAGAAGGCTTGAGGAAGGCTCAAAGAAGGCCGGTGGAGACAGCAGGGGGCTGCGGGGCAGGCGGCAGGCTTACAGCCGCGGGGACGGCTTATGGGGTGTCGGGCCAGTTGTGCTTGGGATAGCGCCCGGCGAGGTCTTTTTTCATCTGGTGGTAGCCTGTGCGCCAGAAAGACGCCAGATCGGCCGTGAGTTGGTAGGGGCGCTGGTTCGGAGCGAGAATCTCGGCGAGGCAGCGCACGTGCCCGTCGGCAATAAGGGGTGTTTCGGGTACTCCGAAGAGGAGCTGACATTTCAGGGAGAAAACCGGAGTGCCGTCATCACGGTAGAGCAACTTCACCTCGCGTCCGTTGGCCAGGGTGATGGCTTTGGGCGCGTAGCGGTTGAGGCAGTCGCGCTGCCACGGGCTGAGCCATTCCTGGAGGATGGGCAGAACCGGGCGGTCTTTGATATCTTTGTAGCTGGTCGCTCCTTCGCAGAGCAGGGTGATGGCGACGCGCCGGTCGTCCTCCCCAAAATCCGGCAGCTCCAGCTCGGGCATGGCCTGCCGCAGGCAGTGAAGGCGGTTCAGCCATTGCAGGACATGCCCGTCCCAGCCTTCCAGCCGCAGGTTGCCGCGCAGTACCTGGTCGGCCAGCAGTTCCGCTGCCGCTTCGGCGGCGGGAGTGCCGCTTTCTTTTTCGCGCAGAACGAGATCGCGGTAGAGGGTGCGGTGCATGTTGAGCACGCGCTTGCGGACAGGATCGTACACTGCGGCATCATCCTCGTGCGTCGGGAGCTGGGCGGTATCAAGCACGGTGCAGCGGCCAATGCGGGTTTCCACTTGTTTGCCGCCGACTTCGGCCAGGCTTCCCGCCAGGAAACATTCTGCATCCCGGGCCACTGAGTCGGATGCGATTTTGCCGCCTCGGCGGCCGGTGAGCCGGGCGGTGCCGGTCGCCGTGCTGTTGCGGACGCCGACGTGGTTCGGGTAGGCCAGGAGCAGTGCCTGAGTCAGGTCGCGCCGCGCAGCGTTGAAATCCGGTTCCGGTGCGCGGGAGGCCGGGGGAGTGGTATAGCGCAGCAGTTGGCGCCAAGCGGCCAGGGTTTCCCGGGCAGCCCGGCCCATGACGCCGAGCTGGGTGCAGGCCTGTGGTTCAAAATGCAGGCGCTCAGCGGCTTGGACTGCTCTCCATTCTGCCTGGAAATCTGTGTAGTCCTGTTCGTTCCGAAGGCTACGGCTGAGCCCGGTGGCGAGTTCGACGGGTTCTCCCTGGAGCAGGGCGCAGACGCTGGCCGCTTCGACTTCGCAGCCCAGCTCGCGCCCGGCTACCATGAGCCGGGCCAGAACGGGCGGCAGCGGGTAGCGCTGCATGGCTCGCCCGAGAGTGGATAGAGAGCCATCGGGTGCGACCGCGCCGAGATCTACCAGCAACTGCCACGCCCGGCGCGTTTCTGCTTCGGTTGGAGCATCCGGCCAGGGAAAGCGCAGGATGCCCTCCAGCCCGCGGTATCCCCAGGCGAGGAGATTGAGAAACGCTGCAGAGAGGTCGGCCCGGTGGACCTCAGGTGAGGGGAAGGGAGGGCGGCGGCGCTGCTCGGCTTCGCTCCACAGCCGGATGCAGCGGCCGGGGCCCAGGCGCCCGGCCCGGCCCGCCCGCTGCTCGGCCTGGGCCTGGGAGATTGGGACGATATGCAGCGTCGGGATGCCCCTCTGCGGATCCCAGCAGGCTTCCCGCGCCGTACCAGCATCGACGACGGAGCGCACGCCTTCGATGGTCAGGGAGGTTTCGGCGATGTTGGTGGATACAATCACACGCGGTCGCTCACCGCATGCGACGGCACGTGCCTGGGCTTCGGGGGTGAGTTGGCCGTGCAGCGGGAAGACCTCGCGCCCACGCATCCAGCCCGCCTTGTCGAGGAGCTCCACGGTCCGCCGGATTTCATAGGCTCCGGGCAAAAACACCAGGATGTCACCACTGTCCGGGTTCCCCGCGAGTGTGCGTACAGCTTCGGCACATTGCTCCCAAACCGGCGGCACGCTGATGTAGCCAAAGCGGTCGCGTGCAGGGACTGCCTGGCGGTAGGTGATGTCGACGGGGTAGAGGCGTCCCTCGGCGCGCAGCACCCGGGCCTGGGGCAGGTAGGCTTGCAGCTTGTCGAGCTCGAGAGTGGCTGACATCACGAACACCCCGATGTCACGCCTCTCGCCCCGCTGCAATTCCAGCACGCGTGCCAGGCACAGATCGCCCGAGAGGCGCCGCTCGTGCACCTCGTCGAACACCACAGCCGATACCCCGCTGAGCAGCGGGTCCTCGCTGAGCCTCCGCTCCAGCATGCCATCCGTCATGAACAAAATCCGCGTGCGCTCGCTGCGGCGGGAGTCGAAACGCACCGCATAGCCGACCTCCTCCCCGAGTGGGCAGGGGTATTGCGCGGCTACATAACCAGCCAGCAGGCGGGCTGCGAGCCGCCGGGGTTGCACCACCAGGACGCAGCCTCTCGCACCGCAGCCGGCTTCCAGCAGCATGCCCGGCACACGCGTCGATTTGCCTGAGCCGGTCGGTGCACTCAGCAGAACGCAGAAGCCCGGCTCGCGTGCAGCGGTGAGAATGTCTCCCCGGATGGATTCAATCGGTAACATGCCGCCGTATTCTGCCACAAAACACCGCCGAAGAAAAGCCGGAAATGCGGGCACCCGCCGCGGCGGGCGTCGGGCATGGCGCTCTAAAAAATCTGTTGCCAAGCCGAGCTGACGAGAGTATACTCAATCCGCATGGAGACATCAAACCTCACCCTCTTTGTTTTTCTCAACCTGATGGACCTCATCGTGTCGATGCCGCTGCTGTCCATCATCCTGGCGTACGTGATTGGTTCGATTCCCTTTGGCTACCTGGCCGGCAAAATCAAGGGGGTTGATCTGCGCGAGCACGGTTCCAAAAATATCGGCGCGACCAATACGGTGCGGGTGCTCGGTAAGAAGTGGGGGATTCCCGTGTTTATTTGTGATTTTCTTAAGGGGTTCCTCCCCCTGCTGATGGTGAAGTGGGTAATGGGGGGCGATCTGGGGGATCTTTCCAGCGCTCAGCTGCTGCAGTTCCTTGGCGTGATGCTTGCGCTTATCCTGGGTCATACCTACACGTGTTTCCTGCGTTTCAGAGGGGGCAAGGGAGTGGCGACGACCGCCGGCTGCCTGTTTGCGGTTTCTCCGTTGATGGGGGGCATCGCTGTGGCGGTGTGGGTCCTATGTATGGCGCTGACCCGTTACGTGTCCCTTTCCAGCATGGTGGCAGGGCTGGCGATGGTCGTGGTGTCCTGTGTGGAGTTTGATGGTGGCGAACCCGAGCCAAGCGGACGGGACTGGATTATCCCCGGGGCGATTTTCTTTATCTTCGTGTTGGTGGTGTACAAGCACCGCGCCAACATCGGCCGTCTCCTCAACGGAACAGAGCCTAAAGCCTTCAGCAAGAAATCTCACTAACTCATGGAAGCTCATTTCAACAAAATTGCAATTATCGGATCCGGCGCCTGGGGAACCGCCCTCGCTCTCACCGCTGCGCAAAATGGTGACCCGGTCGTGCTTTGGACATACCGCGAGACGGAAGCCGCCATCATCCGGGAGACCCGCCACAGCCTCTCACCGGTGAAGGGGGCCATGCCCCTGCCTGCCAACGTCACCGTGACCAGTGATTGGGCGGACGTGGCCGGAGCTGATCTCGTGCTGGTGGTTGTGCCGAGTGTGGTGATGCGTTCCGTGGCCCAGAGCCTCAGCGTGGCAGGCTTGGCGGAGAATGCTGTGGTCGTTTCCTGTTCCAAGGGCATTGAGAAAGATACGAACTTGCTGATGTCCCAGATTCTCGGGGAGTACATCACTTGTCCTGTCGGGGCTCTTTCCGGCCCCAATCATGCCGAGGATATCGTGCTGGGACTTCCCAGCCTTACGCTCGTAGGATTCAGCGACATCGACCTCGCTTCCGCTGTCCAGAAGCGCCTCAGCGCGCCTTTCCTGCGTATTTACACCAGCACGGACATCGTGAGTATGCAGCTGGGCGGAGCACTTAAGAACGTCTATGCGCTCGCCAGCGGTATCGTCGCGGGGCTTGGGCTGGGCGACAACGCCCGCGCCGCGCTTGCCACGCGGGGACTCGCGGAAATGACACGCCTCGGCTTGGCCTGCGGCGGCCGCATGGAGACTTTCATGGGACTTTCCGGCATGGGTGATCTGGTGGTGACCTGCTACTCCGAGCACAGCCGTAATCTCACAGCCGGCCGTCTGCTGGCTGCCGGGGTCCCATCCAAGGAATGTCAGGCCCGCATCGGTCAGGTAGTCGAGGGAATTCCTAATACCCTCTCCGCTTACCAGCTCGCCCGCAAACTTCAGGTGCGCACCCCTCTGATCGATGCGGTGCATGATATCCTCTACAACGGTAAACCCGCGCGCGAAGCTTTGCGCGAACTCATGAACCGCGACTTGCGCGAAGAAAGTCTCTCGGAATAATCCCGCCCGGGGAAGGAGGCCATCCCGGTCCGTCTCTGTGCACCGGGATGTCTTCCGGTGCGTGTGTAGACAAAGCGTGCCGAATTTCGTTTTCATCACCATAAGGGAAACATGGAAGACAACGCGAACAACCTCTGGCTGGCCGAGCTCTGGCTGGCTCACCGTGATCGCATCTCGCGCCTGCTGGAGATGAAGATGCCCCCCGTCCTGCGCCGCCGGCTCAGCGTGGAGGATCTGACCCAGGAGGTGTATATGGATTGCGGGCGCCGCCTGGAGTTCCTGCAGGCCGAGCCCGACGTGCCCATGTACGTGAAGCTGCGGCGCATAGCGCTGCAAACGCTCGCTGATCAGGTGCGCCGGCATCTCGGCGCCGGCAAGCGGGACGCCATGAAAGAGAGTGAGCTGCCGGAGGGTGATGACGGTGCCCGCGTGGATGCCTGGGCGCAGTTTGTCGATACGATTTCCAGCCCGCGCACGCATATGCTGCGCCTGGAGCGACAGGCGCAGACCCGCCGCGTGCTGGCTGAGCTCTCGCCGGTGGATCGCGAGATACTCGAACTGCGCCATTTTGAGGAGCTGGGCAATAACGAGTGCGCCGCCGTGCTGGGTATCGCCCCGAAGGCAGCCAGCATTCGCTACGTGCGTGCGCTCAAGCGCCTCCGCGAGTTGCTGGAGTCCCTCTCTCTGTTCTGAAAAGAGGGCGATTCTGAAAAGAGGGCGGCGGAACCGGGCGGCGCCCATGTGCCGCCCGCCCCGGAGCGCAGCGATACCACGTTTGATTCCAGTGACCCTGCATCTGCGGAGGATACATCATGACAGAAGCCGAGAAAGAAGAACGTGTGGCCGAACTGGCCGAAGAATTCCTGAGCCGCTTGCGTGCGGGTGAGGCTCTCAGCATCCCGGATTTTGCAGCGGCCCATCCCGAATGCCGCGAAGATCTGATGGAGCTCCTGCCGGCGATGGTGGACATGGAAGGGCTCAGCCGGGACTCCCGACCGCGTCCGGCGGTCACCGTCAGCTACCCGGATGAACTCGGCGGCTACCTTCTGCTGGAAAAAATCGGCGTCGGTGGCATGGGTACGGTTTTCCGCGCGATGCAGAAATCTCTCAACCGGGAGGTGGCCGTCAAAATCCTGTCCCCGGCCTGGAGTGCCGAGCCACGCCACCTCAAGGCGTTCGAAAATGAATCGCGCGTCATTGCGGGGCTGCGCCACACCAATATAGTAGAGGTGTACGGTGCAGGGCAGGAAGGGGAGCTGCGTTATTATGTCATGAGTCTGGTGCAGGGGCAGGGTGTGAGTCCCACCGGCATCATGCGTGCTTTTCCGGGTATTCCCTATGCACGGGCTGTCGCGCAGGTAGGCTACCAGGCTGCGCTGGGACTTGCTTTTGCTCACGGCCACGGTGTCGTGCATCGCGATGTGAAGCCGGGCAACCTCCTGCTGGATGAGCAGGGCGTCATCCATGTCAGTGACTTCGGCCTGGCAACCGTCCTCAACGAGGGGGAGGCGGCTCCGCTCGTGACCCAGAGCCACGATGGAACCTTGCGCTACATGGCCCCCGAGCGTCTCAACAGAGGGGAGAACAGTTTTGCCGGTGACCAGTATGCTCTCGGGCTTACGCTCTACGAGCTGCTGACCCGCCGCGCCGCTTTCACTGCAACTGATCCCGGTCAGCTGATTCACCGCATCTGTCATGAGCCACTTGCGCCGCTCAAGGGCGAAGGCGAGCTGGGAGACATCATCAACAAAAGCATCAGCTTCTCTCCAGCGGATCGCTATGCTTCCATGCGCGACATGGCGGATGACTTGCGCCGCTACCTGGACGGCGAACCGGTACGCGCCCGCGCGGCTTCGACCTGGCGGCGCTACATCATGTGGATCCGGCGCCGACCTGCCGTAGCGGCCTGGAGCCACGCCGCTGCTCTGCTGGTGCTGCTGCTTACGGGCAGTGTCAGCATCGGTTACCTGCGTGTCCGGCAGGCCCTCGCACAGGAAAACGAGCAGCGCCAGCTCGCAGAGGACAACGCCCGCATCGCAGACAGTGCGCTGCAGCGCGTTCTCCAGCGCGTTTCAGACGAGCCCGGCACGGATTCCGAGTTCCTGCAGGTCACCAAGGAAGATCTGCGGCTCATCCAGGATCTTATGCCCTATTATGAGGCGATCGCGGCGCAGGATGAAAGCCCCGGCGAGCAAGTGGGCCGGGCCTGCGGTGTACTCGCCTCCATTGCGCTCAAAACGCAGGATTTCACCACCGCTGAGCAGTACTATCGCCGCGCGGTCGGGCTTGTTGCTCCCGGTACGCTGGAATCCGTCCAACTCCGTAACGGACTCGCCGCCTCCCTGATGGCTCAGCGCACTCCGGCCAAAGCGCAGGAATCCCGCGAACTGCTCCTTGCGTTGGTGGGGGAGCTCCGTAATTCCCCGGCCTGGGAGGTGCGACTCGAGCTTGTCCGCAGTCTCCAGCTGGTCATGATGCAGCAGCGTCCGCGTCCCGGCTTTGGCCCTCGTCCTGAGATGCCTCGGGGGCGCCGCGCCGCCGGTCCCAGTGACGTGGGTGAGGCTGCGGAGACTGGGGCAGAGGGGGATGGGCAGGAGCCGCAGCTTAAATCTTCTTTGCCGCAGGGGGGGAGATCCCGCAGCCGTCTTCTCGAGCAGGCCGTGGAGCTTCTTGCAGGTGTGCTGCGTGAACAGCCGGACGATGAGAGCGCCCGGCTGAGACAGGCCGAGCTTATCGGGGTTACCAAGCGGCAGGACTTGCTCCGCAAACTCAATCCCGAGGGCAAAACGGCGCTCGACATCATTGAATCCATCCTGCAGCAGAATCCCAGCTCCGAAGCAGCTCAGCGTGCCTTCGTCCGACTCGTCGGCAGCCGGCGCACCAAAGAAGCGGACGATACGGCGACCGCCAGTCAGCTCAACCGTGCGCTCGGTTACGCCCAAAGTCTGCTGGCTGCTTCTCCCGGTGATACCGGCATGCTTATGCTCTATCTGACCGCTTGTGAGCGTCACGTCGCGTCGCTTTACCGCGATGGCAAACCTGCTGAGGCTGAGCAGGAGCGTGAGCGCATGATCGGTGTGGTCAATCTGCTTACCAGCCGCAGTGACTTCTCCCCTGAGCTTAAGCAGCGTATTGTTGGGCTGCTCACGCGCCGTTTCCCCATGGGGGGACCGGACGGCAGCCGGCAGGAAGAACTTTCCCAACTCCTCAAGAGCCACGATGCTCAGCGACGTGGGGCTCTGCGGAAGCGAATGCACCACTTGCGTGATGAAGCAGCCCGGCGCAATCGCAAGCCTCCGCACAGAAGACCACAGCCCCCGCCGCCTGCCAAGAGGTAGGCTCCGACCCGGTGCGGTGGGTGTGACGCGGCTGGAGTGTTGTTAGCGGGGCCGGGCTGTTGTGCCCTGGCTGGACCGTTGTGCCGGGCCAGGCGGATTGTGCTTTGGCTGGGGTGGTTGTGCTTTGGCTGGGGTGGGCCCCGGCAGTGGATGAGGGACGCGGGCCGGCGGAGCAGTGTTGTCACTTTTTTCCTACGCCGTGGGGTAGGGGAGTGGTTGCTGTCCGGTCTGTTCGCAGTGTTGGGTGCACGGCGATGAGGGGGAGAAAAGTCACCCGGGGTGGGGCAGAAAGACGACAAAAATACCCGCCGCTGCCATGGCAGCGGCGGGTGAGGCTGTGAGCTTGCTCGCGGGTGGTTACTGAGCCGGAGTGGCTTCCAGAACCAGTACTTCGAAGGGTGCCATTTTGACAGTCACAGGCTTGCCTGCTTGGATGGTTTCGGCGGGCAGCTTGTCACCCTTCGGCGAGGAGAGCTTGTAGGTAGTGGCCGCTCCGACCGGCAGCTCAAAGACGGCTGCGGGGTCAAAGCTGTAGCTTTGCTCGATGGCGTTGGGGTTGCGCAGGCAGAGAATACCTTTGCGCGGTGACCAGGAGGCAAAGCCGTAGATGGCGAGCTCGGAGGGATCTCCGCCTACCCAGTGGGTGTCAACCATGACGTCTGCATTCTCGCGGGTCCACTTGGCGGCAGCCGCAAGGGTGTCCCACTCGGCCTGCGTGAGCATGGAAGGCGTGATGTACATCTCCTGCATCTGGGTGCCCAGAGCAAAGCCGCTCCAGATTTCCTTGGCGAGGTCGTCGCCGGAGGTGGTCTTGAGGCCCCGTGCCCCCTTGTTGTAGATGACGCCGTGGGTCATGAGGGAGTTGATCGGGAAGAGCGGTGAGATTTCCACGTTGTTCTTGTAGATCATGGCATCGCGGAAGGTAATCCACTGATTGCGCTCAGAGCCCTCGCCGCAGAAGTCGTGATCCCAGTTGCCGCGCCAGATGGAGTCGGCAATGCCGAACCAGAAGGGCGAAGCCCAGGTGCCGGTGGTAAGGTTGATGTAAATGTCGGGCTTCTCGGCACGAAGTTCGTCGATCAGGGCGATGATAGCTTCAAAGTCGGAGCCGAACTTCGAGCCTTCGGTCGGCTCAGCTTCGCCGGAGGTGCCGTCGAACTTGAAGTGATTGATGCCGTTCTCCCGTATCATGTGCAGGCACATCTCTTTGAAGCGCTCGTAGTACTTCGGACCGGAGAGGGCAAAGCCGCTTTCGTTGGTCTCGTAGGTGCCTCCCGAGGCTTTGATGCGGGCTTCTTTGGGCGGACCGTAGCCGCCCCACGGGGAGAACCAGACGCCTGGTGCGGATTTGTAGCTGGAGGCGAGTTCCTTGACTTTGCGGAACTCGTTGGGCAGTCCTTTGTGGAATTGCCACATGGTGGTGGTGTCGTCCCAGCCGTCGTCCATGAGGAAGGAATCCATCTGGACACCGCGCTTGCGGACAAGCTCCTCGCCGAAGAGGCGGATAGTTTCCAGGGCGTCAGCTTCGTTGTAGGGGGTGAAGTAGCCGATGTCGTACCAGGTGTTGTAGTTCAGGAAGGGATCATAGGCTCGGGCGCGCTCCATGTTGATGTAGGAGAGCTGGAAGGTGCGGCGCAGCTGTGAGGGCTGGCAGAAGCCAAGGACGGCGCTGAAGTTTGTGGTGGTGCGCACGGGAAGGTCGGTGGTGCGGTCCAGTGAGCACGTGAAGCCGGTTTCTGTGACTTCTGCGCTGCTCATGGGGTGCTCCACGCCGGCGAAGAGCCTGTTGCCGGCTGCAACGACGGGAGCGCCTTTGACGCTGCCTTCGACGCGGGCCTCAGGAGCAGCGATATCCAGCAGGGTGACTTTGCGTACCGGCATTTTGAACTGCATCGGCTTGACGGCAAGGGCAACCCGGACGTAGGGCTGGCCTTCGCGCAGTTCGAGCGACCAGATGATGTTTTTGCCATCGCTGGTGACAGAGAAAGGAACGGTGATGCGTTTGCCGGCTTTGCGGTCGACCAGGCGGCGTGCGTCAGCAATGGGGGCGATGTCTTCCACCTGAATGTTGCCGCAAAGCAGGTTGGCAGCGGAGATGGTGGAGAAGGTTTCCTGCTGCTCTTTGTCGGAGCAGGCTTCGTTGACGGCTTCATCCTGCACCGTGAGGGCGAAAATATCGTTGCCGAGGCTGTAGCTGCGGCCGTTGATTTTATCCTGCACAATCACGCCGGCCAGCTTGCGGGCAGACTTGTAGACTTCAACGCTTACGAACTCATTTTCAATGATCGTGCAGTTCTGATTCTGGGACACACCGGGCGCAGCCGCAGGCGCCGGGGCAGTATCTGCCACGGCCAGCCCGCCGGCAAGAATGCCCAGCGACAACAGTCCGGTCATGATATGATGAGACATGCGTGTACCCTATCATTTTGGGGGAGGTCTTGACAAGGCTAAATCGTGTTCTACTCATATAAAATATACGCGCGCGCGTTGTAAGCGCATGGCGGTTAGTGCGTAGGGTGGATGATATGCGGTCCCCGCCGCAGGGGGTGACGGAGGGCCGTTCCGGAACGCAAGTGGTGCTTAGGGGCTGAAGGGTGAGCGGATGCCTGACTGGGGACTGCTGCGGTGGGGGCTGGCAATGAAGAGGTGCATGGCAATGAAGAGGTGCCGGACGATAAGGAAGTGTATGGCCGCAGATGGGGGAGATTGGGGGGGATAGGAGATTGGGGGTGGAGGGGATATTGTACTGGTCAGGGAGGGAGGGGTGTGCTAGAATGCGGGCCATGGACAGGGACGCTGTAGAGAAGAGCCTGGGTTATCGCTTCACGGACGAGGCTTGGCTGCGCCAGGCGCTGACGCATCCGAGTGTGGATCAGAAGCGCAGCACCAACCTGGCCTACGAGCGTCTGGAGTATTTGGGGGATGCTGTGCTGGAGCTGGTGGTGAGCCGTGAGCTTTTTACGCTTTACCCAAAGGCGGATGAGGGCGAGTTGACGAAGTTGCGCGCCGGGATTGTGAGCCGTCAGCATTTGGCCGGGCTTTGCCGCCGGTTGGGTTGGGGCGAGGAGTTGGAGATGAGTCCCCAGCTGGAAAAGACCGGGGGACGGCAGACGCAGTCGGTGCTGGCAAACACGTTTGAGAGTGTGATCGGTGCCGTGATGATGGATTCCAACTATCAGGCGGCCCGCAAGGTGTCGCTGGCGTTGCTGAAGGACAGCCTGAGCCGTGCGCGCGAGTATCTGTCGGTTAACTTTAAGGGACAGCTGCTGGAATTGCTCCAGGCTATCGACAATGTGGCGCCGACCTATGAGACGCAGCCTGTGGACGAGACAAGCCCAGCCGGCCCCTTTGTCGCCCGTGCGTTGTGGCACGGTATGGAGTTGGCCCGTGCAGAGGCCGCCAGCAAGCACAAGGCGGAGATGGCAGCTGCACAGGAGGCTCTGCGGCAGAGACGCTGGGAAAAGTAGTTCCCCAACAGGGGGCGGGCTGTTTGTTGCGTCAAGGTCGGATCTCTGTGTCAGACCTCCGATAGACAAAAATGGCATAGTGACCCACCGGGACGGGATACAGTCTCAATGCAACAGCTCGCGCCCCGAAGGGTGATGCCGGCGTAACTTTAGGCTAGCCAAGTCCGAAGAAAGGGTGTATACTCCCGGCATGGGAAATGACGTCCGGATGTACTGTGGCGGGCCAGTCATGTGCAATGGATACCTGCTGGAGGGTGCTGATGGTTATGTGGCCATTGACGCTCCCGAGGGGTTTGCCGATTGGGTTCTGACCGAGATGCCGGAGGGAGCCCGTCTGAGGCATTTGCTGTTGACTCACCAGCATTTTGACCATGTGCAGGATGCGGCAAGGCTCAGAAAGCTGACGGGTTGTGTGATTCATGCTCACTCGTCATACAGCCCGTCGCTGACGCTGGAGGATTTGGCAACGCGCGGCTGGGGATTGCCGCTGCATGTGGCTGCGTTTGAGGTGGATGATGTCATTGGGAGTTCGCGCACGCAGGCAAATTGGGGTGGAAGGGAGTGGCGTATGTACCACGTCCCCGGTCACTCGCAGGACAGCCTGGTGTACGAGTTGCCTGACGCCGGCGTATTGCTGACGGGAGATGTGCTGTTTGCCGGGGCGATTGGCCGCACGGATTTCCCGGGTGGCAGTTTCTCTGCATTGGTGGAAGGTATCCGTCTGAAGCTTACGCCGCTTGATCCGCATCTGCGCGTTTTGAGTGGGCATGGCCCGGCCAGTACGCTGCAGGAGGAGTTGCTCAATAATCCTTACCTCACCTGAGTTTCCCGGTGCGTTGGCTGGAGAGGCCGGTGCGCGTGCACTGCATTTTTGAACTGACAGAAGAAGACACAAGATAACACGATGACATTCGACGAACTGGGCTTATCCGCCCCTATTTTGGAAGCCGTAAAGGAATGCGGCTATGAACATCCTACCCCCATCCAGGAGCAGGCGATACCGCAGATTTTGCTCGGTAAGGATGTGATTGGTGCTTCTCAAACAGGTACAGGCAAGTCCGCGGCTTTCGCCCTTCCGTTGCTTTCGCGTCTGGAGCCGACCGGGCAGCCTCAGATTCTGGTGCTTGAGCCGACCCGCGAGCTGGCGGATCAGCTGGCTGAGGCTTTCCGTACGTACGCAGCTCATACGCCGGTGAAGGTGGCTCTGCTCTATGGTGGGGTGGGTTACGGCGCTCAGTCCGAAGCGCTGCGGGCGGGCGCTGATGTGGTGGTGGCGACTCCCGGCCGGCTGGTGGATCATTTCTACCGCGGCAATATGAAATTCAAGCACATCAGGACGCTGGTGCTCGATGAGGTTGACCGTATGACGGACATGGGATTTTTGCCGATTGTGCGCAAGATTGTTAACCTCTGCCCTTGGGAGGGACGGCAGACGCTTTTCTTTTCGGCGACGATGCCGCAGATCCTGCAGGGGTTTGCGAAGTGGTGCCTGACGGATCCGGTGGAGATTGCTATCGCCCGCCGTGAGGTGGCGTCGACCATTTCGCATGCGTTTTATCCGGTGGGGCTTGATCAGCGTGATGAATTGCTGCTCGCTCTGGCTAAGGCAACGGATTTCCGTAATCTGATGATTTTCACCCGCACCCGCAAGGAGGCGGATGCGGTCTGCACCATGATGAAGAATGCCGGATGGGGAGACCAGGTGACGGTGATGCATTCGGATATTCCCCAACGCGAGCGCATGGAGGCGCTCAAGGGCTTCAAGGAGGATAAGTACCGCATCCTGGTGGCTACGGACGTCGCGGCCCGCGGTATCGATGTGAGTGGCGTCACCCACGTGATCAATTACCGCGTGCCGGAGAATCCGGAGGATTATGTGCACCGCATCGGGCGAACCGGACGCGCGGAAGCGACAGGGGATGCCTTCACCCTGCTTACGGCGGATGAGGTGGATTTCGCCAAGAGCGTGGAGCTTTTCATCAAGCAGAAAATTGAGCGCCGCAAGCTCGACGGCTTTAACTACGCCTACACGGCACTGCTCGATGAGGGGGTGCGACCCATCCGTAAGCCTCGCCCGGCACCGAAACTCCACCGCCGCCACCGCTAAAAGTGCTCATGCGTGTGCTGAGTATTGATCCGGCCATCCGCAAGATGGGCTATGCAGTGCTCGAGGGAGATTACCGTGAGGCCCGTGCGCTGGACTATGGTACGCTGAGTCAGCCCTCGCAGCGCAGTCAGAGTGCCTGCTTGTGTACGATCTTCGGATTCCTCTGTGAGTTGATTGATCGCTGGAAGCCTGATGAGCTGGCGATCGAGGGCGTTATTTATGTGCAGTCGCACCGCACGGCGATTGCGATGGGGTCTGCCCGTGGTGTAGCGGTGCTGGCTGCGGCCAGTCACGGACTACCCATTATGGAGTATCCTCCCAGCTGCGTCAAACTGGCCACTGTCGGCCGCGGCGGAGCCGGCAAGCAGCAGGTCGCTTTTATGATGCGGGCTCTGCTCCACCTCACGGAAACTCCGGCCCCTGATGCAGCGGATGCCCTCGCCATCGGTTATGCTCATCTGGCTGCCTCTGATCCTTTGAGAGCGCATCTTTTCCGTGAGCGCAAGCCCGTCTGAGCAGGTTTGTCCCCAGCAGGCAGGGAAGGTTCGGCTCTCCCTGTGCTCTGCCCTCTCCGGAATGAGCCGCGGAGCATCTGTGCTCCATACCGGGCGAGCCCCACAGCATACCGGGTACCGGCACCTGAGGTTTCGCGGGGGTGTACGGCAATGAGTCAGCTCGCCGCCGGCAGGGGAAAACAGCTTTTATCAAGCTCTTTCACCCGAGTGATGAAGAGAGTGTCACGATATCTGTTGTTTAGTCGGATGTTTTGTTCTTTTTGCTGAAACCTGTGAAACGGTTCGGGGTTGTACCCTGTACCGTTATGAAGATTCGAAATATCACGCGCTACACTTATGAGCGTACGGCCTTTCAGGGTTGGAGACTCAGTATTTGCCGCAATGGTCACCAGTTCACCAGGTATTTTTCCGATCGTCAGTATGGCAGCGAAGAAGCGGCGCTGCAGGCTGCTTTGGAGATGCGCAGCAGAATCCTGAGCGATCTAAAGCTCCAGCCCGGCGAGCCTGGTGCCGTCTTCGACCATTATCTTTCTTCCTGACGCTTTCCCTGCCAGTTCGCCCGCATCCGGCTGAGTTCCTCCTGTTTTTTCCGCATAGCTTGCAAATGCCGCTGCAGCTTGATCGTCTCCGATTTGATATAGTAGCTCTTGAGCCGCAGACCACGGGCTGAGGAACTGTAACGCACTTTCACCTCGGTAAGCATCCCCTTACTGCAGTACCGGTGTAACGAGCTTCGCGACACACCCAGAATCTTCAGGGCTTCCTGCACGCTAATCAACTTCTTCGGCTGAGCCTCCACGACCGGCGCCCTCCTTTTTGCTAGATCTTCTACCTGTTCCCGATGCCAGTACAGGCGCATGATGTTATCCGCATCCAGCACCTTGCGGCATTTGACCCGGTGGCGGCTCAGGGTACAACGCGCCGCAGATGCAGTGCAACCCAGAATCTGCGCCGCTCCAGCTGACGTAATTCCCCATTCGGGCGCCTCGCGAAAGACGTGCCCCCGTCGCCGTCCCCATCCACCTTTCCCGGTCAGTACCTCCGGCGGGTAAATCACCCCCGGCATGTCTATCAACTTGATTCCCCCCACACCACGAAGCGTGCGCGGCAATTTATTTGGCCCCAACATGCTGCATCTCCTTACCTCTCCTGATAATCTGACAGACCCACTGTGTCACTGTCCTTCACCCCGCCGTAACGGCCGTGCAGAGGCTTCAGTAGAGAAATTCTCCCCCAAAGTAAAGAGGAAAAATACGGGGAGCTTATACGCCTGTTATCAAAGGAAAACAACCTTGGTACCTGCGGACTAATGTATGCAGGACAATGAGCAGGAAACAAGGGAGCCTCCCTCATTTCTTCTCTGTTCATCAAGTAATTGAGCCGCGCGTCCAACGTCGGCATCTGATGAAAGTCGCCGCAATCAGGAGGGAAACGCCGGGAAGGAGAGACTGGGTAAGAGCGAGCAGGGGGGACAGGCACTGACTCAGGTCTTCAGATGCTGCGCGGCCAGTCTGCCATAAACAGTCTTGGGGAAACGGGCAGCAGCCTGTTCAAAGCAGTGACGGGCTGTTGAGGCATCGTTCAGGCGGGATTCGGAAAGTCTGCCGGCACGATACAGGAGCAGGGCCTTATCTTCTTTGCCTCGCACATGCTCTGCACCACGCAGCAAGGTATCACGGGATGCTTTTGCATCCTGAAAGACTTCCAGCAGGAGACGGGCAAGCTCCTGCCAGCCACGCAGGCGGCCGGCGTCGCTCATAACCAACGCCTCCAATTCCGGCAGAAGGGTGGCATCTGCCTCATCTGCAATGCGTGCAACCAGCACTACCAGCGGATCCTCACCCGGCAGGTAAGTGCCGGCGTAAAGTGCTTCCGATACCTTTTGCCCGAAAAGAGGCAGCAACCAGCGCCGCAGCATGACCGAAAGCAACGCGACGAGCACGACCAGTGCCCCCAGTGCTTTGAGCACGACCACGATAATCTCACGCCCACCATGAGCCGCAGCATACTCGTCCTCCAGGCTGATCACCCAAAGGACAAACAAAGCCACCGGCAGCAGCACGGCCAACGCTCTCAGCACGACGTGCATCGGTCCTCTCAGCCGGCATCCGGCAGGTCATCCATCTCCAAATAGCTGAGGGAGAGAGTCCGGGCGGGATTTTCAGGGTTGCGCACTTCAAGCTTCATCTGCTTGAAGAACCAGGAGCCATCGGAGAGTTTCTGAACGGAAGTGATTGTGAAACGCTTGCGCAGCTTGCCCAGGCGATCGTATCCATCGATCTGCCAGGCGGTGCCGTTCTCCTTGTCCACCCAGATACGCACCCATGCAAACTGACCGACAGCGGGGTTGGGGTTGGGCACCTCAACAATGTAACAGTCACGGCCCTTGATACGGGAGTCTGAAGTGTTCTGTGTTACTTTGCCGCCCTTCCAGTAGAGAAAGCGCAGGGAGAGATCTTCGTAGCAGACGTCCGTTCCGGCAATGGGCCGGGTGTAGGTCGAGGGAGGCATTTGCTTGGCGCTGTTACCCTCCACCTGGTACAGGTCAACGTTCTTCTCACGGATACGGACATCGAAACGCTTCCAGGCATTGTCCTGCTTGTACTGGAATGCGATCGTATCCCCGCGCGCGCTCAGACTGAACGGTACTTTGTCGCGCCCCTTGCGGATAGTGCCCATCACGTCCCGCTCTCCCTGGCTTACCGTCATATCCCGCATCGCCGCAAGAATATCATCGGCTGCCGGGACGGCATCCTGAGCCGACAGCGAAAAAGGAAGCATCACCGTGGCCAGCGTCGCCACTTGCATCGCTTTTTTCCATAGTTTCATGGCGTTCTTATACCACAGGGTTGCCCGGGAGGAAAGAATAAACTCGTCTAAACGCGTCATAGCTTTTAACGCGCCCCGGGTGGCTGTCCGGTAACCTTCAGCCAAGCGGAGTACTCCCGTGCCGATCCGGCTGCCGGGGGTAGGAAAACCGACATCCGGTCCCGGAGCCGCCATGCGCCAAAGAGAAGGATAAAGCCTGATGGCGCGATTCGTGCTTGATTTTGGGGAGTCAACCTGATAGCATGGCCGCATGTTGACGCGCTGCATATCCGTCCTGGCAGCTGTGGTCTCCCTGTTTTCGCTGGCAGGGTGGCAAGCAGAAGCTGTCACCATGGCCAAGATGACGGCAGACGGCAAGTGGGCCTACGTGCCGCTGGCCAACGGCTTCGATTACCCGGTAGGAAAACCGAATGGTGACGGGTACTACAAGTCACGCGGGTTGCGACTGAAAACACCCCGCCACATGGGGGAGGACTGGAATGGCAATGGGGGCGGTAATTCTGACTTGGGCGATCCCGTTTACACGATTGGCCACGGTCTGGTAACCTATGCTGATGATGCAAAAGGCCGATGGGGCAAAGTTGTGATCGTCCGCCATGCTTTCCGGGATCCCCGCTCCGGTAAGGTGCTCTGCTGCCAGACGCTGTATGCTCACCTGGACCGGATCGACGTGCAACTGGGACAATTGGTCAAGCGCGGCGATCAGATCGGGACCATTGGCACGAACCGCGGCATGTTCACAGCCCATCTCCATGCAGAGCTCCATTTCAACGTGCTGGCCAACTGCGGCCAGCAGGGCATTCCCAAAACGGCCTCCAATTACGGAGACCTGTCGCGTTTCATTCGCAATCTGCGGAGCCTTCCGGAAGAGAACAAATACATCAAGATGCCCATCGGCTGCTTCCTGCCATACAAGGATACAGAGGGACTGTGATGCAGGATCCTGATGACACCCTCTATGGACAGCCTCCTTCCCGAGCATCCTGAGCCGACAGCATCCGATGTATCGTCGGAGGCGGTTTCTGTGAGGCGGGTCTGTCTTTTCGGGGGGAGTTTTGACCCGGTGCACGGCGGCCACGTGGCGATGGCGCGTGCAGCCATGGAACACTGCGGTCTGGATCGGGTGGTTTTTCTCCCTGCGGGGCTTTCTCCCTTCAAGCAGGACGCCCCGCCGCTGTTTTCTCCGCATCAGCGGCTTGAGCTGCTCCGGCTTGCCCTGAAAGGGGAAAAGAAAATGGAAATCTCCGATCTGGACCTGCGCATGCCTCCCCCCAGCTGGACATGGCGTCTGGTCGAACGCTGGCAGGGACTGCACCCCACCGACGAACTCTATTGGCTGATGGGAACCGATCAGTGGGATCAGCTGCATCGCTGGGCCCGTTTTCCCCTGCTAGTGTCACAACTGCGCTTCATCGTCTATTTGAGGGGTAGGGCGCTGCCCACTAGCAGACCCGGAGTGAGAGTTTCTTTTATTTCGGCACATCATCCCGCTTCATCCTCCGTTATTCGCCGGTGTCTGGCGCAAGCCCGCGCTATCCCGGCAGGATGGATGTCCCCGGCGGTGGAGGCAAAGGCTCAATCTTTTCTCGCGCAGCGTGATACATCCTCGACCGTTGATTCCATGGGGTAAACGGGAACACTACGATCACCTCCAGTAAAGCGCAAGGGTAGACAATCTGTTTTTGTATGCTAACCTGCCGAAATGGAAATTCATACCATTCCGACAAAAGCATATTGTGTTACGTCAACGGGATCATGCGAGATCACGGCAAATCTTCCCTCGGGGGAAGCATATACGCTTGCATCAATCGGGCCCTCCGGCGGACAGTCTGTATTTATCGCAGTATCCGGCTCCATCACCGTCTCTGATCCGAAAGCGCTAGTAACACCAGTCCACCGGTATCTTCAGCAGAGCCAGAAAAATTCCGCGACGTCATCCCAGGAGACTTCTTACATTTCCTTGTCCGCTGACGGTAAGATTCTAACTGTAAGACAGCCTGACAGCTTCGCAGTAACACCGTTTTATACAGGCGATGCAGCAGGCGGCAATCTCCGTTCATGGGCGTACAACATATCTCCGAACATTACGCATATAGATGGGGGCGGGGTTCTGATTGCGCCTCAAGACAGCAATCGTTTGTTGGCTTTCATGACCTACTTAAAATCAGTCATAGGGGTCGATTATTCTCAAGTAATCGACGCTGACTATATGTTCGCACTTTCTGGAATGGAATCCTTTGACGTATGCTTTCCGCGGGCAACCACGGCATTCGGGTTGTTTAACTCCTGTCAAAAGCTACATACAGTTCGTCTTATTATTCCCCTGACGGCGGATCTGCGGGAATGTTTCTACGCTACAAGCGCTCCGCGTCATGTAACTCTTCATGCAGGCCAATGTACTGTTCTCAATTTTGCAGAAGGATTTGCAAAAGGCGATATTGGAGCAATTCGAAATGTGGAAAATTTGGAGTTTGAGGATTACGACGGCACTTCAGCTCTGGCGTCCTGTACGACGTTCAAGCTGTATGCATACCATACCAAGCTCACCAATCAGGCTATTAGCAATTGTGTCGGCGCCTTAGCGGATTGGAGTTTAACAGGCAAATCAGCAACATGCCAGTTTCCCGCCGGTAGACTAACGGAGGAACAGAAGGGCATTTTAACCGCTAAAGGGTGGACGTACACAGAAGTATAGCAAAGCAATGAAGACCAAAGGCCTGGGTTTGGTCACTATCACAGCGGTGTGAAGAAAACACGCTTATCGCCTCTCGGGGCTGCGCCAATATGAGTCTGGATTGCAGTGGAAGTCCCAGTTTGGACGGCTACCACCCAAGTGGGGATCCCGGTAAACTGAGAACGGGTCCTTCTGTGAGTCACGAGAGACATTCCTTTCAACGGAGCCAATACAACCTTCCGCAATCGCTCGTGGACGTGTGTTACCTGTGCGCATCGGAAGCAACGCCGGAAGCTGCAACGAGCGTCGGCCTTTTGCCAACCGCATGGGGCCGGCAGGCATCGAAGTTTTGGCTACCGGCGATCTTCTGCGTTGAATCGATGAGAGCTCGCTTCACCGTTTCTCAGGAGATGGTGAGGCAGGTTTCATCTTCGTGGATGCGAGCAGCGAACTGTACCGTGAATGCAGCAATCGCAACGCCAGAGTGGGCTACCGCATGAGCTTCAGAGCCACGCACCCTTTGCAGCCCACGCAGTACACCTTGCTGTACTGAGCATAGTAGTCGCTACTGTACGCCATGTCCCCTGCGGCGGTGGGTAAGCTGCTCAGGCGGGTAACTCTTCATGCGGGGAAAATAAATAAGGGTGGCAGCCGGAGCTGCCACCCTTCGCATCAGTTGTCCGTTGCTCCCGATGGGGCTTAGTTGGCGACGATGTTCACCAAGCGTCCCGGCACCACAATCACCTTGCGCACCGTCTTGCCGGCGATGAACTCCTGCACCTTGGGCGCCGCCATGGCAGCAGCCTCGAGTTCGTCCTTGGAGGCATCAGCCGCCACGGTCACTTTGTCGCGCAGTTTGCCGTTGACCTGGATGACGATTTCCTTCGTATTCTCGACAAGGTACTCGGGATTGTACACCGGCCAGGGCTGGAAGCAGAGCTGGCAGGCCGGCAGAGCGGGGAACGCTTCACGCAAGCGGCTGTAGAGCTCTTCTGTGATGTGCGGGGCAAAGGGGTTGAGCACATGAAGCAGCTGGACGTAATCCGCAACACATACTTTTTCCGCCGAAGTCATGGCGTTCGTGCACTCCATCATCTTGGAGATGGCTGTGTTGAAGCTCATCGCCTCGATGTCTTCGCCCACCTTCTTGATGGTCTTGTGCAGCTCCTTGCGCACCGGGGTGACCGAGCCGTCGTCCTCGGCAGTCACCTTGCCGGAAAGCACCCACTCACCCTCCTGGTTCTCCTGCATCGCCACACGCCATACGCGGGCCAGGAAGCGGTTGATGCCCTCCACCCCCTTGGTGGACCAGGGCTTCACCTCCTTGAGCGGGCCCATGAACATCTCATAGAGGCGCAGGGAGTCGGCACCGTAGTCGCGCACGATGTCGTCGGGGTTGACGACGTTGCCGCGGCTCTTGGACATCTTTTGCCCGTCTTCGCCGAGGATGAGACCCTGGTTGACCAGTTTGTTGAACGGCTCATTGGTGCTCACCAGACCGTAATCGTAGAGCACCTTGTGCCAGAAGCGGGAGTAGAGCAGGTGCAGCACCGCGTGCTCGGTTCCGCCCACGTACAGGTCGACTCCCCCCGGTGTGTGACCGCTGCCCATCCAGTACTGCTCCACCTCGGGGGAGATGAAGGCCTGGTCATTCTTCGGGTCGAGATAGCGCAGGTAGTACCAGCAGGAGCCGGCCCACTGCGGCATCGTGTTGGTTTCGCGCGTAAACTCATCCGAATAATGAATCCAATCCGTCGCCTTCACCAGCGGACCGCGGGGATCGCCGCTCGGCTTGAAGTCCTCCATGTCCGGCTGAAGCAGGGGAAGCTCCGACTCCGGGATGGCGTAGTGGTGGCCGTCCTTCGTATTCCAGATGATGGGGAAGGGCTCACCCCAGTAGCGCTGACGGCTGAACAGCCAGTCGCGCAGCTTGTAATTCACCTTGCCGTGGCCGTAACCCTTCTCCTCCAGCCAGGAAATCATCTGCTTCTTGGCCTCGGTGACGGAGAGTCCGTTGAAGTGCTCGGAGTTCACCATCGTACCATCGTAGCCGCAGAAATTCTGCCAGGGCAGGGAGGCATCATCCGGCTGCACCACCTGAATAATCGGCAGACCGAACTTCTCCGCAAACTCAAAGTCACGGCTGTCATGCGCCGGCACAGCCATAATGGCACCCGTGCCGTAACCCGTCAGCACGTAATCCGCAATCCAGATGGGCACCTGCTTGCCGTTGACGGGGTTGGTCGCATAGGCGCCCGTGAAGACACCCGTCTTCTCCTTGGAAAGATCCGTGCGCTCAAGGTCACTCTTGGCGGCGCACGCCTTCTGGTAGGCTTCCACGGCGGCCTTCTGCTCCGGCGTCGTGATCTGCGGCACCAGCTCATGCTCCGGGGAAAGCACCATGTAGGTCGCCCCGAAGAGAGTGTCCGGGCGCGTCGTGTACACCGTAATCGTCTTCCCCTGGCAATCGAAGTTCACCTCTGCACCGGTGGATTTGCCAATCCAGTTGCGCTGCAGCAGCTTGATGCTCTCCGGCCAGTCGAGCGGCTCCAACTCATCAATCAGGCGCTCCGCGTAGGCCGTGATGCGCAGCATCCACTGGCGCAGCTTGCGGCGCTCGACGGTGAAGCCTTTGCTCTTCCACTCCTCCGCCTCCTCATTGGCCAGCACCGTGCCCATATCAGGCGACCAGTTCACCAGCCCCTCCGCCACGTAGGCCAGGCGCACGTTGTCAATTTCCTCGCGGCTCCAGCCCTTGGCCTCCAGCTCGCTGACAGGGCGGGCCTTCTTGAGCTCCGTGTTGTAGTAGGAATTGTAGAGACGCAGGAAAATCCACTGCGTCCAGCGCACATAGTGCGGATCCGTCGTTGCAATCTCGCGATCCCAGTCATAGGAAAAGCCCAGCATCTTCAACTGGCGGCGGAAATTATCGATATTCGCGTAGGTGGTAATCGAGGGGTGCTGCCCGGTCTTGATCGCGTACTGCTCCGCAGGCAGACCGAAGGAATCCCACCCCATCGGATGCAGCACGTTGTAGCCTTTCATGCGCTTATAGCGGCTCACAATATCCGTCGCGGTGTAGCCTTCCGGGTGCCCCACATGGAGCCCCGCCCCACTCGGGTAGGGGAACATATCCAGGATATAGCACTTGGGCTTCTCAGCATCAAAGCCCGGCTCCCCGGGGTTGCTGACCTTAAAGGTTTTCTCTGCATCCCAAATGGCCTGCCACTTGGGTTCAAAGACGTCGAAAGGATACGGATTCTTGCGTTCTGACATGTCGCGCGCGACTATAGTACACTCCCACCTGAAAATCAAGTCTTTTTCGTGGGGCGCAAGTTGTCCGCTTACGTGTCCGCCTGCGGTGGAAAAAGAGAGCAGGATCCCACTCTGCGCCATGGTGCCGGAGGAGTGCCGCTTCGGCAGGTCCTGGCTGCCGCCGGCCGCTCTTCAACCGGAAGAGCCCAGCCTACGGGAGTTTCTCCACGGAGAATGCTGCGGGTACTGTCTCCCCCGTGGCGGCATCCTCGAGGATGATGGTGTGCTCACCGGGGAGGAGGTCGGCAAACCAGCGGTTGCCGTTGCGGTGGAGCGGCAGGGTGGGGCTGTGCCAGCTGGCGCGTGACGGGGGCAGGGTGCTGAGCAGTTCGATGGTGCGGCCGTGGTCGGGCAGGTTCGGGTCAAGGATGAAGTGCGAGCCTGCGGCCGGGACGAGAATGGCGGGGGCCCGGCCGCTGTCGCGCTCCGGGTCGATGGCATAGAGAGCCCCGAGGCCGGATGCTGCCAGCCAGTCGGTGTAGCGGAAATCCAGCAGAGCGCGCCCTTCGGCGTCGTAGAGGTCGGGGGCGGCAGCGCGTTGCCGGAGTTCGGGGATGCGCTCGTCGGGGATGAGTTCGGCCCGGCGGCAGTCGGCGGGTGTTTGGGGGGCGGCGGGCAGGCCCGTGCGGGTATCCAGTTCGAGGCGGGTGAGTCCGGCGGGTTGCTGCGGGAAGTTGGCGGCGCTGCCCGCGGCAGGAGTACCGGCAGTGCTGGCGTCAGTGTCCGTGGTAGAGGTGCCTGCGGTGGCGGTGACAGAATCGGCGGTGGTGGTAGTAGAGGTGCCGTCAGGGGTGGAGCCTGCGGCAGGGAGGTCGGCGGCGGGGGTGGTATTTCCGGGGCCGGGGATGGTATTGCCAGGGCCGGGGATGGCATTGCCGGGGCCGGGGACGGGGTGGCGGTGGCTGTAGAGTTCTTCCATGCAGCGGTGGAAGATGGGGGCGGCACCGCTGATGCCGGAGATGGCGTCCATGGGGCTGTTGTCGAAGTTGCCCACCCAGACCGCAACGGTGTAGTCGGCCGTGTAGCCGATACACCAATTGTCCCGGTAGTTGGAGGAGGTGCCGGTTTTGACGGCGCAACGGTAGGGAAAGCGGAGAGCCGGCGCGTCGCCAAAGCTGGCGGCTCGCGCAGAGGAGTCGCTGAGGATGTCGGTAATCAGGTAGCAGAGACGGGCATCAGCCACGCGGTCGCTCGGACTGGTGTCTGCCGGTTCGGGACTGGCGGGGGCGGGCTGCCCGGTTTGGTGAGGGATGGACGGCGGGGCGGAGACGGGGGGCGGCATGAGGTCGTGGAGTGTCGGGAGGCTGCCGCCGCGGGCGAGGGTGGCGTAGGCGCGTGCTAGTTCTTCGAGGGTGACGTGGGCGTTGCCGATGGCCAGACCCAGACCGTATTCCCGGGCGCTGCCCGCGGGGTGAATGCCGAAGTCGGCCATGCGCTTGAGCAGGGCGCCGGGCCCGCCGCAGCGGTTGAGGGCCTCCATGGCGGGGATGTTCTGCGAGCAGGCGAGGGCCTGGCGGATGCTGATGGGGCCGAGGTGGCGGCGGTTGTAGTTGTGCGGGGCTTCGATGCCGCTGCGGTCGGGGTAGAGGGTCGGGAGGTCTGCGAGGATGCTGCCGGGGTGCAGACCGTGCTCGAAGGCGAGCAGGTAGACGAGGGGTTTCAGGGTGGAGCCCGCGGAGCGGCGGGTGCGCGTGCCATCGAGTTGCCCGCCGTGCGGGCTTTCAGGGAGGGCGGCGGGGATACGCGCCAGAATCTGCCCGGTCGGGTTGTGCAGGATGAGCAGGGCGGCCTGGCTGACGCGGTGCCCGCGCAGACGCCGGATTTCGTCGCGCGCGATGGTGCGGCAGCTCTCCTGCAAACTGCGGTCCAGACAGAGGATGCCGGCCGGCGCTCCGGCCGGAGCCTGGTCACTGTGCACCTGGAGCCCGAGCTCCGGTGGAGCGGCTACCCCCATGCGTTGCAGGAGCTGGTTGCGCCGCGCCAAGGCCTCGCGGGGGTGGCGGATGGGATCGTAGCGGCTCGGAGACTGGATGAGAACGGCAAGCAGGGCCGCCTGCGGCAGGGTGAGGTCGCTGGCGGGGCGGCTGAAGTAATATTGGGCGGCCGCTTCGGCTCCCCGGCAAAGGTTGCCGAAGTCAACCCGGTCGAGGTAGGTACGCAGGATGGTATCCTTGCTGTATTCCATCTCCAGCCGCCGGGCGGCGAGGCTTTCCCGGAGCTTAGTCGGCAGATTGCGGGGGGCTGGAGAACGGCTGATTTTCACCAGCTGCATACTGATGGTGGAGGCCCCGGAGCGGGTGGTGCCGAGCAATCTGCCCCGCAAAGCGCGCAGGATGGCAGTGGGGTCGATGCCAGGGTGGTGGTAAAAGTTCTGATCTTCTGCCCACAGGACAGCTCGCACCAGATTCTGCGGCAGAGGGCCGGGGGGCAGAGGGTGGCAGCGGTAGTGCCGGCGGTCGCGTACGTGCCCCAGCAGTTCACCGTGGCGATCGCGGATTTCGCTGGCCGGCGCGGGAGTACAGTCCACCGCCGACAGCAGCCACGGCAGCAGCCACATCCCCGCCGCTCCCGCCAGCAGCAGCGTGAGCACCCCGGCCGGAAGGAGGCTCAGAAGACAGCGGCGGATGGGCAGCAGGTGCATGGGCGGAGGCGATGGCAGCGGGGAAGCCGTGCAGGGCAAGGCGGAGCCCTGCACGGGAAGCTGGGTGGATGTTTATGGCTGCGATGTGACGCGGATTTTCTCCGGCGTCGAGAGCCCGTAGTACTGCGGAGCGTACATCATCTC
This sequence comes from uncultured Akkermansia sp., assembly GCA_944390825.1. Classification (GTDB taxonomy): domain Bacteria; phylum Verrucomicrobiota; class Verrucomicrobiia; order Verrucomicrobiales; family Akkermansiaceae; genus Akkermansia. The sequence goes on along the minus strand of CALXRG010000001.1, from coordinate 11,299 downwards.
CGCCTTGGCTGCGGGAATGCTGACCTCCCCGCTGCGCACAACGCGAGCCACGTAGCGGATAGTGACGTCTGACTCCCAGGTATCAACGTAGAAGCGGGCGCGGTTTTTGCCATAGGAACGGTGGGAGATGGAGCCGCTGCCCAGCCAGCCGGTCGGGTGCACCTGCCTCATGAGATCCGGCGGCAGCGTCTGCGTCGGGCTCTGGGGATCGATGGCTTCAAAGGTGGAGGGCAGACGGTCTTCGATGGCGACGTAGCGCGGCCTGATGTCGCCTGTGTAGCGGCAGTGAAGGGTGATGCGCACGAGATCACCGGGGTGGAAATCATGGGTGGCTTTCCACGCGCCGTTGGGCTGGTGCACCTCGTAGAGCCGGGTCATCACAAAACCGTGGTCAATCACGCGATCCGGCTGGTCGTCCTTCAGGTAACCCTCAGCCGTACCGCAGGCGTACACAGTGCCGCCCGTTGCCGTGAAGGAGTGGTCGCTTTCCTGCAGGGTTGCCGTGGCGCGGACGAGCCCGTCGGGGGGGATCGGCTGCCCGTTCAGGCGGGCCTCGGTTTGCTGACCGGCTTGGGCAACCCGTGAATCCGGGACGGTACTTTCACCCGGTGCGGGAGCCTGGTCGGATGTGGTGCTCACGCCCGGAGCGGTGGACTGCCCCTGGCCCCGATGGTGGTCGAGCAGCGCATCCAGCAGGAGGAAGCACCAGCCGCTTTGCCAAGTGCCGGGAAGGCCCCGGCCGTGTTCACGCAGAACAGTGCAGGCATCCGCCGTCAGCGTGGCATCCTGCGGGTCGCGGTAGTGACGGAAAAGCAGGCTGAGCACGTCTGCCGGAGCCGCAATGCGGGTACTCTCCAGTCGGTTGGGATCCGTGGGCTCCGGCTCAGGCGTCTTCCTGGCCGCCCGGGCACGCGCAGCCAACGCGTCGGCCCGCTCCCTATCGCCGATGAGCGCCGCAGCACAGGCTGCACACCAGAGAGCATCTTCCCGCATGTGCGGATGGTGCCCGAGGATGGTATCCAGATCGGCCCGCGTGAGTTTCTGCTCCAGCGCGAGAGGCAGCAGAGCCAGGAGGTTGGTGCGTTGCTGGTCGGGCTCAAGCAGGTGCTTTTTCATGGTGTCGCGGGGCGCTTTGAGACGCGCACTGACAGGATACCCGCGCTTCTCAGCCAGGTGCAGGATGAGGTCAATGTAAGGTGTGAAAGCGTAGTTAATATCGCCCCTTTCCCAGTAGCTGAAGCCGGCATCGCGGTCATCGCCGCGGTCTGAATCGCGGTCTGAGTCGCGGTGCTGCAGGCGTTTCCCGATGCGCTTGAAACCATCGCGTACGATGTCATTCGGCCGGCGGTCCGCCGGGAGGGTGACACCGGGAATCCGGCTCAGATCACTTGCCAGCAGCCAGGGCAGCAGAGCGGAGCTGATCTGTTCCGTGCAGCCGTGCGGGTAGCTGAACAGAAAACGCAGAGTGCCCGCCAGGGAGGTCAGCGGGTGGGTGCTGAAGTTCAGTGCCAGCTCGCTTTCAGGGGCAAAGGCCAGCGTGACAAAGTCAGAGGGCTGCCGCGTCTGCCCGGGCTCCAGAGCGAGGTTGATGTACTCGCGCAGCCAGGGACGCACCGGTTCGACCGAAAAACGCAGTGTGACAGCATCGCGGAGCTGATCCTGCACGTCCTGGGGCAGGGACGGTTGCTCCTCGTCCAGCTGAACACTCCAGGTCAGAGAAGCGGTGCCGGTAGCCGGGGTCTGGACGGGCAGTGTGACCGTGACAGGAGCGTTGCCCCGGAGCTCGACCGTGCGACTGGTCTCCGGGAGGGTGGCGTTTTGCGCCTCGGCCGTGATGCGGAAACGCAAAACGGCATCCGTGGAAAGACCGGGAATCTGCTGCGGCTGCATGCTCAGGGTAAGCGGCAGGTCGAGAGTATCGCCCTGCGCCGTCGCCAAAGGAACCTGGGGCTCGAGCATGACAGGCTGATTGACGTCGTAAGAGCTTTGCGCCTGGCCGAAGCGGTCATCACCTGCCGCAGCCACGGCCATCAGCCGGTAGCGTGTCAGGGTGTCCGGATTCCGGTAGGTCGTCTGGAAGCGGCCCTCGGCGTCTGTCTTCATGTTCGCCAGCCACAGAGCACAGGGGGTGAAGTTCTCGCGGATGCGCACCCGGGCGGGGGTGGATTCATCGGCAAAGGCGTCGTCTTCACCGCCTCCGCCAATGAAGACGCCTTTATTTCCATAATCACTAAGGCTGAGGGCTTCGCCAATCAACTGACGGCGTGAATTCCAGGTCTTCACACCCAAACTCGTGCGGCGAAAGAAGTGGCGCAGCGGGTTGGGCAGCCCGTACCCGTGAACCTGGAGAGTGCCTTCATCAACAGCATAGAGCGTGACAGCAGCATGCGGTACCGGCTTGCCCTGCGCGTCGCGCACGGTGCCGCTGACGGTGCAGGGTGTTTCCGGGCGCAGCGCGGTGGCGGGCGGAGTAAGCTCAATGTGCAGGGCCCGATCGGTCGGATCAACGGCCAGAACAGTGGACTTGGAGAGGATGATCGCTTTCCCGGAGTCATTTGCGGCGTCGTCCGCCCCGTGCACCAGAAAAGCCGTGATGCGCACACCCGGCTGATCCTCCTGCAGCAGGGGAACTTCCAGCAGAGAAGTGACCGGGTTGACACGTGTGCGGAAGTATCGCAGGACACCTTCCCGCTCGACGGTCACGAGCAGCTCACCACCGCCGGTTTCTCCCACATAGATAAGGGCGGTCTCCCCGGCTTTGTAGAGATCGCGGTTCGGAATCATCTGCAGTCCCCCAACCCGGTCCCGATCCGCGCGGGCGTCATCCGGCTCGAAAACCCAGTATTTCACCGCGGAGCGGAAGGGCCTGCCATGGGTGTCCTGGCCGCGGACAGTCACTTCGTAGAAACCAGGCTTGGGGGTCTCCACGGCATAATCCGGCTGGTCGGATGCCGTCCCGCGCAGCGTGATGGGGGCGCTGCTGACCAGATCCTCACTGATTTCCACCTCCTTAACCTGGCCGAGGAAGCGGTTGCCGATACGGTAGGGCCGGAACTCCGTGCGCTTCACGCTGATGCTGCCGGTGAGCTGCTCTCCCTGCCAGGCCTTGCCGGCGGTATCCACCAGCAGGCAGTGAATCGGAATACTCTCACCCCGCCGCACGACACGATCGCCCTCGCGTATGCCGACGTAGACCTCGGCCGGGTGCAGTTCACCACGGCAGCGGGCCTCGATGCTCTGGAACGCGGAATCGCTGATGAGACTGCTGGAGAGAATTTCCAGCCGGCGGTCGACAGCCGGAAGCCGGAAGACGTGGGCGCCCTTGCCGTGCTCATCCAGCTCGGATTCGCTGATGCTGTCGACATGATCCGGATAGGAGCCGAACTCCAGGCCGTAATAAGCACGGTAGTAGCCGTAGTCGGTGTCGGTGTGATCCCCGAAGCGGTACCGGCGGAAGGCTTCCGGGTAGAAGTTGGTCGGGCGGTAGCGGAGAAGCCACCGCGCTTTGCCGTGCGACACGGGTGCGGTGTTGAAGCGGGTGGCTTTGCTGCTGACCGTGGCCGTGCGCTCCTGCGGATGGATATCCAGTTGGCTTTCGACCTCAAACTCATTGCGCCGGAAGTCGGAAACGGCGAGGTGAACAGTCGATTGGCGCGTGTCCCTCACCAGCTCCAGAGCCTTCTCCCGGTCACCCGCATCGAGCAACCGAGAGATGATCGCCCGCATCAGCGGAGACGTTCCGTCGGTGTCCCCCCTGTAGAGAAACCGCAACCGCACCGAAACGTCCCCGTCATCCTCCGGCAACGGCACATCCAGACTGAAGGCCCCGCCCGCTTCCGGGGTGACGCTGATGCGGCGCTCCGTACCACCCGAAGAAATCGTCGCCGTGATGCCGTCCAGCTCCGGTATGCTCAGGCGGTTGCCCTGTTTGTCGCGCACGTAGCCGCGCAGGTGAGCCGTTTCCCCGGGGCGGTAGACACGGCGGTCGCTGAACGTAAAAACCGAGGTCAGAGGCAGGGGCTCGTCCTGTACCTCCGCGGGGCGAAGCAATTGAACCAGCCGCCAGGGCAGGGAATCGGTGTCGTCGCTGGGCTGAGCGGCCCAATCCGTGTAATCAGACGCGGAGAACTCGGTGATGTAACTGTCCTCCCCGCTCGTGATCTGGAGGTAGGCAGGAACCTGAGTGATCGCAAGCTCGAGAGTGCCGCCGCTCAGAGCATGCTCGGAAAGGGTATTGCCGGCGGTATCCAGCAGGCGCAGCGTGCCCTCCTGCAAGGGCCGGCCATCCGAAAGCCGGTAAGCGTAAATGAAAGCATGCCCCTTCCAGCTCTTCCACATCAGCCCGAGGTCGGTCACCTGCACGAGGCTTTGGGTGAGCACCTTGCCCCCGGTGTCATCAAGACCGCCGTCGTTGGCGGCATCCGACTCAAACTCAACAAAGTACAGCCCGAAGCGCCCGGCATCAGGAAAGAGTTCCGGCAGGGTGACGGACGCTTTGCGATCGACAAGAGCGAGTTCTTTTTGGGCCTGGCCGATGACACCCGGCAGCAGTTCGGTGGGAACGATAGTGGGGGCGTTCCGCTGCTGCGCCAGGCGGGAGGCGTCCGTCTGCAGCTGCTGTCCGGGGTCGCGCAGCTCGCCGGCGTGGTAGTAGGTGCGGTAAGCCCGCAGGGTACGCACGGTGTTTTGCGGGGAATTGTCGAGCCTCCAGGCACGGATGCGCAGGTTATCCGCGTGGGAGGCCGTGCAGGAAAGCGTAGGCGGGTGCTGGTTGCCGGGAGTCAGGGAGCCGAAACTGGCATTGGCCCGGAGTCGTGGCTTGCGGGGGGCTACCAGGGTGCTGAGCTGGCCTTTGGCCTGCGCGTCAATGACACCGCCGTCCTGTGCCAGCGAGAGGCGGACGTGGCGGTTGCCGTTGTCCATGCGCCAGATGACCCGCGAGCAGACGGGCCGGGTGCTGCCGTCCGGCTGCGGTTGCATGCGGACGTAGGGCCGGGAGGCTTCGAGGTCCGGAGTAAGCACCAGCTCCTTGCCGCGGATACTGGCGCGGAACGCACCGTCGCGGAAGTTCATGGGAACCGCTTTGTCCGCGTGCGTTTGTTCCCAGACTTCCCACTTCAGTTGCCGGAGCGTGGCGATGGGGTCGGTGAAATCCAGACCGGGTGCGGCTTGCAGCTCCACTTCGTACCGGCAGGGGCCGGTGCGGCGATTTTGCAAGGCATAATAGGCTCCGGTGCATTGCCCGATTTCTGCCGTGCCGTCTGTATAGCGATTGAGCCGGGTATCGAAGTAGCCGGCTTCCGGGAGGATCAGAGTGCACTCTTCAGTCACGTCCGGCGGGAGCTCAACACACCACAGTCCCTGCAGGGGTTCGTCGGCGGGGCCGGTTTCAAACAGCGCGCGGTCAGTGTCCCGCAGATCATAGAGGCGATCGCAGAGCATGTCCCAATGGAGGAGAACATCACCCCGCGTGGCAGGTCTCACCTTGACCGGCAGGCGGCGCGGCTGCTTTTCCTTGGTCAGGCAGTACAGCCTCTCGATGATGCCGGCGAGGGTCTCATCCTGATCCCGGTTCCAGCTGCAAAGGAAAACAGGCATCCCGAATCCCGGGCTTTTGGCCGCGAGGAGGAACATGGAGCCCGCACCGCCCGCCACGACGACGGGCTCCATCTCCAGAACTTCGCCGGCGGGGCCGCGCAGGTCAGGATGCAGACTCAAAGTTTGCGTCTGCAGTAAGGGCAGGGGATCCGTCTGTACAAACAGCGAGTTGCGGCTGCTCCAGCTGGCCCGGTAGCCCAGCCCGCCGCTCATCTGCACCGCGCGGGAAGCATCGGAGCCGATTGCGGAGGCTTCGATCATAGGCACGGGAAAGGTGATGCTGATGCTCCAGCTGGAGGGGGAGAGCCGCCGCCGCTCGGCCGTGCAGGTCAGCGCTCCGGGATGGGGTTCCCCGGGGGCTGCGGGTTGAGCGTCAGCAGACGGGGATGCCGGAGCCGCGGGGGATGGAGCCGCCGGAATCCCGGCGGAAGCGGATGGCTTGGGGGGATCCGCCTGATCGGCCGGGGACTGAGCGTAGGCCAGAGCGAACCCGCTGATGAGGACAGCGTGAAGAAGACAATGCGTGTTCATGTGCGGACGGACGGGGGGGTGGTGCGTGCCGGTAGGCTGGGCGGAGCTTTCCTGCTGCTCTACACGCCACCTACCATTGTCAGCATAGCGAGGCCGCCTCGGGTTGTAAAGCCTAACAAAACGCCGCGGCTGAGGAATCTGTGTCAGCAGAAAATGCGCGCCCGTTGCCTACATGCTTCTTTGCGCGCTGCTTGCCTGCTGTTTGCCTCAAGGGGCGGCGGTAGGGCGCTGCCTGACCATCACGAAATTCGTGAGCAGGACTCCGCTCAGGTTAACTTGCTGAGCCCGCAGAACCCTGTAGCCGCGTTTTTCAAAAAAGCCCCGGGCCGTGATGGATGCATGGGTGGTGATGTCGCCGCTCACGGCGGCCTCCAGACGGTCACACAGGGCGGTACCAATGCCTTGCGACTGGTAATCCGCGTGCACGTAGAGGCGATCCAGGTAGCCGGACGAGTCGATATCGCCAAAGCCGGCGATGGTGTCGCCCACGAGTGCGATGAGGCTGAGGTGCCCGCGCAGCGAGCGCTCCCAGCGCTCTGTATCGATCTGACCGCTCGCCCAGACGTTCAGCTGGTCAGGTGAGTAGTCCCGGGCATTGATTTCATGCACCGTGCGGTAGAAAAGCCGGGCGAGCTCCGGGAGATCCCGGGACTGGTAGGGTCGGATGGTGATGGAGAGGTTTTGCATCGGCTGAGAAAAAAACAGCCACCTCCCGAATAACGCCCGGGCGCGGCTGCGTGACATCATTGCTGCTGTGTGACACAATCGCGGCTGTGGGGATAATTGTCTCGGCAGGAACAAGCCCCACGTCTGAAACAAGCCACTGCGGTGGGACGGGCAGACCCCGCCCCACCGGGTAGAGGAGATGGCTCGAAAGTGATGACTCGCGGGAGATGCTTCGCGGGAGCTTACTCGCGGGTGATGCTGATCGTGCCAAAGGAGTTGCGCTTCTCCGGCATATCAACAACGATGAACAGGCGGGGAGACGCGACAGGCTTATCCACCTTGAGGCGGTACGTGTTGCCACTGGTGTTCCGCTCGTCGCCGGCACTGCCGGGGTGGGCATCCACGGCGATTTGGGTCTGCCCGTCACAGAGACGCACCTCCTTGATTTTGAGAGCATGATTACCGCTTCTGTACGTAAACGTAACCGCATAGGTGCCCGGCTCCTTAATGGGCAGCTTCCCTTCAAGCTCAACGGGGGTGGAGCCCTTGGGAAGGCAGCCCGGCTTCCATCCCTCCTCCAGCGTCAGGGAGCTCGTCCATGCCTTGACCACATGAGAGGCGGATTTGCCCAGGGTTGAGCTCGGATCGAGCTCTTCCATGCGCTTGGCATACTCCTTGATTTTGGCTGCATCCGTCACGTCGCCCTTGCGGTGCAGTGTCCCGATCGCATTGGCGCAGAAGACCTGCTTCTGAGCATTGGTATAAGCGGGATCCGCAATCTTCGCATCCAGTTCCTTCAGAATCATCTCCATCTCCAGGCGGTTTTTCTGAGCCGCCTCATCCGGCTGCCCCTTCAGTTTCCGGAGAGTATCCTCATCCAGCGTCTTTTTGAGCAGGGCCTCGGTGTAGTTCCAGGGCTTGAACTCCATGCTGCGCACGTAACCGCTTTCATCCTTGGGATCGGCGGCTTTAAGCTGCTTGAGTGTGTCCTCCGGGAAGGAAATACCCTCCACCCGCGCGGCAGCCCCCAGCAGCCTGGCCTTCTCCACCCCCTTGGCGGCCCGCGCCTCATCCAGCAGCTTGTTCTGCGAGCGCAGCGCGGAAAGACGCTTACTGATCTTGGCTGCCAGCTCATCCGGAGTAGAGCGGATCACGTCCGGCCCGCAAAGCGTCGCATAATGCCGGCCGCCCGGGCCAAACATCAAAATCGCCGGGTAGGACTCCGCCTCCTTGACCCCCAGTTTGCCCATGTGAGCCTTGAGCTGCTCACTTTGTTCCTTCGTCGGGCATTCGCGGACCGGCATCGGCATCAGAACCGAGTCCCCGGCTGCCCGAAGAATGGCCGGATCTTTCATGAGCTTCATACACAGTGCCTTACTGAACTTATCCCAGCCTTCAGCATAGGCGAAGACCAGGTAGCCATCCTTGGGGGCGAGAGCAGACGCCTGCTCATAGTTCGCCGCGCACTGCGCCGCCTTCGCGGAGCAGAAAACACCCGGCAGCAGAGCCGGCACCAGCGTACCGGTGAGAATCAGAGTCGCAAACTTGTTCATAATCGTTGCTGATAAAAAGTGAATCAGAATTAGGTTGATCTGGTGGCTCAGGAGGCAGGAGTACCGTACACGTAAATGCCATTGAGGTGGAAGAAATCCGCAGGCTCCGGACGCAGAACCCGTATGAAGCGGGCACGCGGTTTCTCGGTGCGCAGATCATAGCGATTCACGCGCTGCTTGACCTCCTGCACCGGTTTCCCGACATCCTTCCACTCGCCATCCTTGCCGCTCTCCGAGACCTGAATGCGCATACCGTGCATGCGGCCCATATTGTTGGGCGTCGTGACGACAACCACCCCCGAGACCTCCACCAACCGCGACAGCTCAACGGCCGCCCACGCCTCCTTGTCCTTCTCCGTGTGGAAACGGCCGCCGGAAAGCCTCAGCACACCCGGGTGAGCACAGGGATCATCATGCTGCTTGCTCGAAGAGCTCAGGAACAGCAGCCCGTCCTCCGACACCAGTTTCCCCGGGAACGGCTCAAACTGAGGCATCTTGTTGTTCGGGTTCGTGTACGCGCCCGACAGCATGCGCGAAATGGACTGGAACGCCTTGCGGTCACGCATCTGTTCGGCATTGATGACAGCGGAGGCAAGCATCTTATCGCGATCCTTCACACCAATGCTTTTGTCACCCGAAATCGCCTGCACGGTCGTGTCCAGAATCTTCTTCTGGCTGGCCGGATCCATCTTCGCAGAAATCTCCGACCCCCAGGAGAGAATCACAGGCGCGTACGCCGTATTGCTCACCGTCGTCCCGAGCACCTTGCCGTAGAGCTCTACCTTGCTCTGATCCGAAACCTTGCCGTCCTTCTTGAGAAGATTCAGCTGAGAAGAAAGAAACTGTTCGATATTCCAGCGGCTAATCTCCATCTTATCCACAGCTCCCCAGAACTTGCTGAAGTCATCCATCAGCTCTTGAGGCGACGCAGCCGTAGCTCCCAGACGCGGGTAGACAAACTTGCTGAGAATGTGAGCGGCCATCTGAGGCAGATCCGCCGCCAACTTCTTGCACACCAGCGCGTTGAGCTGAGACCAGACCCGGTGGTCGTCCGGCTTGTTCTTTTCCAGAAAACGCGAATACGCCCTCCAGGCCGCAAAATTGCAAGGCTGGTCAGCAATCGCGCGCTGGTAGAGCTCATTGGCCTTTTTCAGATCGGGCTTCGCCTGCCCGGCGTAAAGATTCGCCAGGCTCAGCTCCGTTTGCGATCGGGCCGTATGAGATTGCTGCTCAGGACTGTAGAGCTTGGACGCCATGTGCAGTGAGGAAAAGCCGTACGTCTGCTGCCACGGTGTCCAGTGCAGGCTCCGATCCCAAGTGAGCGAGTAAGCGGGAGTCCATTTGCCATCGACCAGCACGACAAATGAACAGTGGGCAGGCTCGCCCGATGTCGTTGCAGGAACGCCATTGGCGCAGGCCGAGTAGGCACCGAAATGGGAAAGACCACCGCATACACCGCCGACTTCACTGGTGAACAGCATGCTGTTGTCGCCAAACATGTCGCCGAAAGGCTCAAAATACCCGGGACCATGGATGATCTCCCCGTAGAGGTTATAGAGCTTGTAACCGTTGCGCCAGCAGCAGCCGGGGTACTTATCGGCCGGCAGATGCACATGATCCAGTGCCCACTCAAGCGACGCCCTCGTGCAGAAATTATTGTCCCCCTTGCAACCGCAGACAATGCGGCGCTGCCAGAAAGGAAGCGTATCAAACATCGTATGAAGACGGTTTGCGCGCCAGCTGGTGATGAAATAATCAGCGCGGTCGAGGGCTCTATCCGTCTTCCACCCGTTGTTGGCAAACTCGAGGGCCGTAGCCGTGATGATATCGCGCTCCACCTGATTGTAGGCACTCTCGGGATGAGCTTTGAGCATGGCACCTACCAGCTTGAGCGCACGAGCGGGCTGGGAGCACTCGCCACTGTCAAGAATCTGCTGCATCCAGTCGAGGTTGTTGGCGACCGCTGCCAGGGTCTTCTGCCCTTCGGGCGTGGCCGCGTATTCCTTCAGGGAGAAGAGATCCCCGATCTGTTCTTTCTTTTCCTGAACCTGCTTGGTAAGTTTGTCGACCTCACCCTGAAGGGATTTTGCCTGGGCCGGAGTAACTTTGCGGCTCTCCTCCCTGAGCTTGGTGAGCTTTTCGGTGAGCTTTTCCAGCTCTTTGCTGAGGTTCTCCCGCTTCTTTTCGGCCGGGCTGATGCTATCGAGATCGTTTTCGGCGAGCTGCCATTGTGCCAGAAGAAGCTGATTCTCAGGGTTCTTCATAAACGCCACAACGGCCGTGGGCGAGGTGTCCTTGATGCGCGAACCGATCGTGGCAGCCAGCTTTGCCTGAAGGGTTTGTGGGTTGGCCCATTCGGCGGGAGTCACGGTGTTGCCGATGTAGGAGCCAAGGGGCTTTTTCGCTTCCTGATTTGAGGAAGGGAAGAGGTGCATATTCGACAGCGAAGGTTTCAGATAGTAACCCGCTGTGCCCATGCCAATCAGTGCGGCTATGAAAATGACGCTTTTGACGAAGGTTGATGTTGCCATGACGTGGATGCCGGGTGGATGATGCTGCATTCTAGCGCGTCTCCTTCCCGGAAGTCAAGGCCAAAGCCCGGCGTTATCGCCATATATTGCTATGCGGTCAGGTTCGATGCTCCAGCGTGAAGATTCTCCAGCGGGACGATGCTTCAGCGGGAAGATGTTCCTGTAAGACGATGTTCCTGCGGGAGGGAGCGTTGTTTCACGTTTCTGTTGAGGACGGGGATTTGCTGTCATTCGGTCGGGTGTCGGGCAACTGTCGTCATGGTCCGGATAAAAAAGATCTGCTGCAATAAGCTGATTTTTCAGTCTTTTGCAAAAAATCCGCCAAAAAATCCGAAAAATCTTTACAAAAAGCTTGACGCAGCGCGGCGTTTTCTGTATACTCGGCGGCACCCCGACACGGGGCGGTTCGAAAGAGCCAGG